>CALMML010000411.1 GCA_937868485.1 uncultured Myxococcales bacterium
GCGAGGCGCTTACTGCGGGAGACGATTGCCTCGGCACACGCCTTTTAAGCAGACCGAGCCGCCCTGACACTGCTTGCTGTCGGTGCAGGTCGACAAGCAGTAGGCGTTGATGCAGCGGAAGCCACCCGAGCCGCAGTCTACGTCGAAGACGCACTGCTTGGTCGTCGGTGCGGGATCCTCGACGCACGAGCCAGACAGACAGACTTGACCGAGTGCGCACTTGGAACCGGCGGCGGCGCAGGACGTCGCGCAGGCGCGGTTTACGCACTGGCTGCCGGATGCACACTGCGAGTCGGTGGTGCACAGCGCGCCCGCGATGCCGCAGGTGGCGGAATCGGACGGACGGCAGCGACCGGACATGCAGCTTTCACCGCTTTTGCAGGAAGAGCTGTCTTTGCAGGCATCGACGCACTTGGCGAGGTTGCAGACCCGATTGGCTCCGCAGACGGCATCGCTGTCACAGGTGGTAACGGTGCCCGAGGGCGGCGGATCCGTCGGCTTGGTCGGGTCGCCAGGGACCGGATAGCAGTTTTCGCCAAGACAGGCGTAACAGCCGCTCTGATCGCAGTAGCGGCGCTCAGCCTGTGCAGGATCTTTTTCACAGCCCGGCAGCGCGGACAGGAGCGCTAGCGCAAAGGGCACAACAACGGTTGCAAGGCGACTGGTTCCAGCTCGGGAGATCGCAGTGCGGAGCATGTTTTTCCTCCAGCGACAGAGCTTTTCAAGCTTTTACAGTTCCATCCTACAAGCCCCGTGCCGCATTGCTAGCGTGTTTTCTGTGCTGACGCGCATTCGGGAAATCGGTCACCAACGAACCCGGCTGTGAACAATCGTTAACGAATCGATAGTGAACCATGCTTCGCGTCGAAGGGTGCGCTACGATGCATGCGACATGCGAACGTCTGCTCGGAAACTTGGCGCAGTCGCTGCCCTTGTGTGGTCTACGGTGGTCGCTGTGGGTGGCGCTGGCTGTGCCGGTCGATCGACTGTAAGTCCGGCTGCGACACTGCGTCGCTATGCGGATGCGATTGCCACAGACGATGCGCGTGCGGCGTATCAGCTCTTGTCTCCGTCGCTGCGTAGTTCGGTTCGAGTCGAAGACTTTGAAAAGCAGTGGCATGACAATCGTCGAGAGCGAGACGAGCAACGACAGCTGATTTTGACGATGCTTTCGCGTCGGCATCCGTCGCTTTCTGAGCGGGCAGAGCTGCGGCTTGTGCAGGGCTCTGTGATTCATCTTTCGTCGGTGTCGCAGACGTTTGGCAACAGCTGGGTGCTGTCCGATGCGAACTTGCGTTCGGTGTCGGCGACGACGCCCCAAGAAGCGCTGCGGCTCCTTTTGCTGGCGGCAGAGCAGCGCAACTTTTCAGCCCTGCTGCGGATTTTGTCGTCGGAACAGCGGCAAGCGCTAGAGGCGCAGCTGTCTGAGCGGATCGAGCGTCTGCGGGCGGCGCTGCTGCGACCGAGCATCGAGGTGAGCGGGGATCGCGCGCGCATTGAGTACGATCCTCGGTTTTTCATCGAGCTGACGCGAGAAGGCGGAAGCTGGCGCGTGACGGATTTGAACTAACCGTCGATGCTGGGACGAAAGCGCTTGGTCTGCGGCAGGCAACCGTCGCTAGTGACTGTGTAGCAAAAAGAACAGCAAGAGCAGGCTGACCAAGAAGAATCCGACGGCGGCACTCGCAAGCAGCGGCAGCCAGATTCCACCTTGCGACGGCTGGGGCTCGGGCGCTTCCGGCTTGGCGGCAGGCTGCGGTTCCAGGTTCAGCGGCGGATCGCTTCGATCGAGCGAGCGCAGCATCGCTTCGAGTCGCTGCTCGACCATCGCCATCGTCGGTCGCTCGCTCGCGGTCTTGATCAGCATGTCTTCGATCAGCTTGATCAGCTCTTTGGGCGTCTCGGGCACTTTGTCCCCGAGCGGCGGCGGCGGCGTATACAGATGCAGCGAGCGCAGTCGCGAGCCTTCACTCGACGGAAACGGCGGTCCACCTGCGACGGTTTCGTACAGCACGACGCCGAGCGAATAGACATCGGCCTTGCCGTCGACCTTGCTGGCTCCGAGCCACTGCTCTGGCGCCATGTATTCCGGCGTGCCCAGCGCCACACCGTCGCGGGTCTTCACCGCTTCGGCACCTTCTTGCTGATGTTCCGCCGCCAGCTTCGCCAGTCCAAAGTCGAGGATCTTGACGCGCTGACCACCGGGCACCGTGTCGTCGCGCATCACCATCACGTTGTCGGGCTTGAGGTCGCGATGAACGATCTTTTTGGCATGTGCCGCGCGCAGTCCCGACGCCACTTGCCACGCGAGCCGCACCACTTGCAGCGGCGACAGCGTTCCACGAAAGCGACGCAGCGACTGACCTTCCAAAAACTCCATGATGAGAAACGGCATTCCGTCGGGAAACTTGCCGTGATCATGGATTTCAACCATCGCGGGATGACGAATCAGGTTCGTCGCCAGCGCCTCGTTGAAGAAGCGCTTCACCAGATCTGGATTTTTGCACCAGTCGGGATGCAGCACTTTGATGGCCACTCGTCGCTGAAGCGAGACATGCGCGGCTTCGTAGACTTCGCCCATGCCGCCATGCCCGATGCGCCGACCGATGCGGTGGTTGCGGACAATCTGGCCTTCGGTAAGAAGCGGCGGCATTTCTACAGAGTACAATAAGCGCCTTTGCAAATTCAGCAGCCGATGCTGGGCCTTGCCAAGCTGCTCGTCGGTCGCTAGGGTGCGCTCGTGCCGTGGATAGCGCGGCGTCTACGCGACGCCAAGGTTTTTGCAGCGTGTCAGCCAAGTGGAGAGCTTGCGGTCGGTCCCGATCAGCGGGTCGATATCCTGTATCGCTCGGGGGGAAAGCTGTATCGAGCGTCAGCCAAGAACCTGTCGGAAGACGAAGATACGCGCGTTCACAGCGACGAAGAGGTTCATCCGGCAGACGAAGCGGCAGATGCGGCTGCGAGCGCTCCAAGCGCAAAGACTCCGAGTGCAAAGACTCCGAGTGCAAAGACTCCGAGTGTGGCCAAGTCCGCGTCGCCTTCATCACTATCGGGAAGCGCGGGCCAAGAACCACACCTGCGACAGTCATCGTCCGCCGATGCGGTTCACATTTACACCGACGGAGCGTGTACTGGAAATCCGGGTCCGATGGGACTTGGGGTGGTGCTGCTCGACCCAAGTGGCGCCACGGGCAAGCCGATTCGTCGAGAGCTGAGCGAGTACTTGGGCATCGGAACCAACAACATTGCCGAGCTGACCGCGATCTTGCGGGCGCTTCAGATCACCGACGCAAGCCGTCCCGCTGTGATCTACACCGACTCCAGCTACTCGATTGGCATCCTGTCACAAGGCTGGAAAGCGAAGGCCAACCAAGAGCTTGTCGCCGAGATTCGTGCGCTGCTGCGGACGTTTTCGCAGGTTCGCTTCGTCAAGGTGGCGGGACACGCGGGCGTGCCGGAAAACGAGCGCTGCGATGAGCTGGCTCGTCAGGCGGTTGGGCGGCGGGCCTGACATGATGACAAAGTTTGAGCCGCTTCGGCTGACATGATGACGCAGCGTGGGGGAGACCTCGACGGTGACAGACTGGCACCTGGCTTGCAGTTTTTCGCGGTTGTCTCACCACTTCCCGTAACATGTGCTGGCTTTGCCAAGGAAGACAGCGATGACCCAGTTGATTTCGGACGCTATGAAACAAGATCTTCGTCGGACCGCGCGTAGCCACTGGCTCGGCCTGCTTTCGCTGTGTCTGTGGCTTGTGTCTGGTTGTGCGACGGTTCAGACGATTCCGGGAACCAAGATTGCTGACACGCCGCTCAATCGAACGCTGCTACAGCGCGTCGAGGAATATCGCGTGGCGATGGAGCAGCGTGAAGCGGGCAAGCTGCTGACGCTGGCGCATCCGAACTACTACGAAGACTCGGGAACTCCGACGGCGCAAGATGACTATGCGTACGCGGGGCTGAAGCGCGTGCTGGAATCGCGGCTGTCGTCGGTGCGCTGGATGCGCTATCTGGTCCGCTATCGTGACATCAAGGTCAGCGGCGATCATGCCAGCATCGACATTCGCTACGACCTGAGCTTTCAGCTGATGACCGAGCTTGGCGAAAAGTGGGAGCGTCGCCAAAACGACAAGCGGCTGGAGCTTGTCAAGGACGGCGACCGCTGGCTGTTCATTTCCGGGTTTTAGCCGCCTTGGCTGCCGTCGCAAGCTGAGTCAGCAGCGCTCGATCTTCGGGAAGCTGCGACGCACGCAGGCAGTCCACCGCTTGAAGCCGCACCGCAATCGGCAGCGGCCCCGCCGCAATCGCTCGCACTCTCGATAACACCGGCATTGGAACAGAGGCTGACACCGTCGCACCCGGTCTATTTGGCTTGGGCAACGTCAGCGGCCAGCACAGCTCCTGCGACGCAGCCAGCGCGAGCGCATCGTCCGGCTGACTCACCAGCGTCAGAAGCTCTGGCCGATTCGCTTGCTGATGCAGCACCGACAGCGCCGCCAGCACCGCCGTTCGCAGTGGCACTTGTTCACGCTGCGCCAGCGCGAGCAGCCGGGGGGCCTGCGCCTGCCAGCTAGAGATCGGCAGCGACAAGAGCGCCGACACCGCCACACTTCGGGTCAGCACCGGCAGGCTGCTCTTTTCCGCCATCGTCACGAGTCGCAGCGGCAGCACCGTCACATCCGCGCCACAGCCTGGGTCGTCGGCTTCCTCACAGCGCAGCGAGCGTCCGAGCACTTGACTCAGCCGCAGCAGCGCATCCGACGCCGCGTGTCTGATTCGCTCGTCGGTGGTCTGTTCGAGCAGCTCGCTCAGCGGTAACACAGACTGCGCAGCCAGCTCGGGATTGTGCTCTCCCGACAGCGCCAGCGCCTTCAGCGCCAGCAGCGCCGTGCGTCCTTTGTCCGTCGTCGGTCGCGTCGCCAGCTTCAGCAGTCGCGTTGGACCGAGTCGCGTCGCCAGCCGCTCTAGCTCCACCACGTCGCTGGCTGCACCGGGCAGATCCACGGGTCGCGGCATCACCACTTCGGGGAGCAAGAGCAGAACCAGCGTTTGCAGCGTCAGCATGTTCAAAAGCGCGCCGAGAGGCGTCTTCATCATCTTCGCACAAGCGAGCCCAACGTCCAGCGAGCCGTGCCGCGTCATCTTTTGTAAGTACGCAGTCGGGTTGGCGATCTCCGCAATTGACGAGATCGGCATGGGAAAGTAGCCTCACATTCGTTCAGTCCTTTGTGAGGTCCGTATGCCCCGCGTCAAAAACTCAACCCACGTTGCTGTCGATGGTGTAGCTCCGACGGCAGAGACTCGACGCCCGCTCACCACGCGTCAGAAAGAAGTCTTGTCGCTGATCAGTGAGTCGATCGATCGACGCGGATATCCTCCGACGCTGCGTGAGATTGGCGAGCGGCTCGGCATTCGTTCCACCAACGGCGTCAACGATCACCTCGTCGCGCTGACCAAAAAAGGCTACTTGCAGCGTCAGGATCTGAAGTCGCGAGCGCTGCGTGTGATGACCGCCGAGACGAGCGAGCCGCCGCCCGAGCGTGCGAGTGATGTCGTCGAGGTTCCGCTGCTGGGACGCGTCGCCGCCGGACAGCCGATCTTGGCGCAAGAGCACCACGAAGATCGGCTGCGCGTCGATCGCTTGCTCATCGGGAACCATCGCGAGATCTTTGCGCTGCGGATTCAAGGTGACTCGATGATCGATGCCGGAATCAGCGACGGTGATTTTGTGTTTGTGCGCAAGCAAGCGACCGCCAACACCGGCGACATCGTCGTCGCGATGATCAACGACGAAGCGACCGTGAAGTATTTCTATCCCGAGCCGGATCGGATCGTCTTAAAGCCCGCGAACAGTCGGATGCAGCCGATCTACGTTCGTCGCGATGAGTTCCGTCCGGTGAACCTGCTTGGGACCGTCGTCGGGCTGTATCGTCGCTTTGGCGCTGCCAACTGATGCCGCGCGAATCGGACCTCGCACGCTGTGCGCAGTGTCTGACCGTAGCGGACGCGGTGTTCCCAGCGAATAGGAAGTACGCAGGATGACGCTTAGAGCGGATCGCTGGGCGTGACGGTGATGACCACGGACTTCGAGGTCGGTGTGCGGCTCTTGTCGGCGTGACTGTCGAGCGGAATGAGGACGTTGGTTTCGGGAAAGTACGTTGCTGTGCAGCCGCGCGGAATCGGATAGGACACCGCGACAAAGCGTCGGGCTGTGCGCACCGTTTCCGCAAAGTGACTGTGCAGATCGACCAGCTGCTTGTCCGACAGACCGCGCTCGGTGAGATCTTCTTCGTTCATCAAGATCACGCGACGACCGCCGAAGATGCCTCGATAGCGATCGTTTAGCCCATAGATCGTCGTGTTGAACTGATCGTGGGTGCGAATCGTCATCATCAGCAGCTCTCCCGGTCGCAGCGTGTGCGTGGGCAGCGGCGAGACCAGGAAGTTGGCGCGCGCGGTGTCGGTCACAAAGCTGCGCTCGCGGGCCGTGTTGGGAAGGATAAAGCCATCCGTCGCTCGAACGCGCTGGTTGAACTGCTCAAAGCCCGGAATCGTCGCTTCGATGTGATCGCGAATTCGATCGTAGTTGTCGCGCAGTGCCAGCCAGTCGATGCCGTGACGGGAACCAAAGACCGCAGTGGCCAGCTCGCAGATGATTGCGACTTCGCTTCGTAGCGCGGGCGACGCGGGCCGCAAGTGTCCTTGCGAGCGATGCACCACGCTCATCGAGTTTTCCACCGTCACAAACTGCGGACCGCTTGCTTGCACATCGATCTCGGTTCGTCCCAGACACGGCAAGATCAGCGAGCCACTGCGACTCAGCAAGTGACCCCGATGCAGCTTCGTCGAGATATGAACTTGCAGTTGGCAGCGCAGCAGCGCCTCGGCGGTGACTTCGGTATCCGGCGTCGCAGACAAGAAGTTTCCACCGAGCGAGACCAGCACCCCGATCTTTCCTTCGCGCAGCGCTGAGATCGTCGCCACCGTATCGAGTCCCGGCTCATGCGACGCGACAAAGCCAAAGCGCTGCGTAAGTCGCGCCAGGTAGTCGTCATCGACCTTCGGCGTGATGCCCATCGTGCGGTCCCCTTGCACATTCGAGTGACCTCGCACCGGACACAGACCCGCGCCCGGACGTCCGATGTGTCCGCCGAGCAGCAGCAAGTTTACCACCTGCTGAATCGTCGCCACCGCCGCTTTGTGCTGCGTCAGACCCATCGCCCAGCAGGCAATGATCCGTCGCGAGCGTCGCCACACCTCTGCGGCTTGACGGATCTGCTGACGAGACAGCCCCGAGCCCTGTGTCACGTCATCCCAGGACACCGCGTCGAGATCAGCCAACAGCTCGTCGATGCCCGTCGTGTGCTCACGGATAAAGTCCCAGTCGAAGATCTGCCCCGGATGCTGCCGTTCCAGCGTGAGCAGCTCTTTCATGATCCCTTTGCACAGCGCTGCGTCTCCGTCGATGCGAACCGGCAAGAGCATGCTGCTGATCGGCGTTCCTCCCAGCATCAGCTCCGTCGGATTCTGCGGATGCGCAAAGCGCTGGAGCGCCGCTTCCGGCAGCGGGTTCACCGCGACGATGTGACAGCCTCGCTGCGCGGCTTTTTGCAGCACCGACAGCATGCGCGGATGGTTCGTTCCAGGGTTTTGCCCGAAGACAAAGATCGCATCCGCTTGCGCAAAGTCTTCCAGCTGAACCGTGCCTTTGCCGACGCCAACCGACTCTTTGAGCGCGACACCGCTCGACTCGTGACACAGGTTTGCGCAGTCGGGCAGGTTGTTCGTCCCGAGCATCCGCACAAACAGCTGATACAGATACGCGGCTTCGTTGCTGGTTCGTCCCGATGTGTAAAACGCCGCCTCATGCGGAGACGACAGCTTGCCAAGCTCGCCTGCAATCAGCTTGTACGCCGCGTCCCACGCAATCGGCTGATAGTGCGTTCCACCCGGCGGCAGATAGACCGGCACCGCCAAGCGTCCGTGCTGTCCCAGCTCATAGTCGCTGTGCTGCTGGAGCGCAGCGACGCTGTGGTTCGCCCAAAAGTCTGCATCCACCCGTCGTCGCGTGGTTTCCCACGTAATCGCTTTGGCACCGTTTTCGCAAAACTCGACCGTACCGCGCTCGTCGGGGGATTCGGGCCACGCACAGCCCGGACAGTCGACGCCTTCGGGCTGGTTGAGCTTGAGCAGCGTCTGAGCGCCCCGCACAAGTCCGGTGTCATTGCGACGGATCTCATGCAGCGTGGACCAGATGGCACCGAGGCCGCCAGCCTGACCTGCGCGGCTGCCTACCGTGACCAGACGGGAATCGTCGGGAGTCTGCGTCCCACGGGAACTATCGACGGAGTTTGACATTCCAAATTGTCCTTCGCAGCGTCTACATCCTCGTCGCAATACAGCGGTCCGTGCTCGGTCTGTAGGCGCTCGAATCCACAGTAGACGTTCATGCGCGCTTCGCGCAAAAAACCAACCAGGGTGATGCCTGCGGACCGCGCGACCTCCAGCGCCAAGCTCGACGGAGCGCCAATCGCCACAAACAGCGGAATCGCCGCCATGCGGGCTTTTTGGACCAGCTCGAAGCTGGCGCGTCCCGACACCAGCAGCAGATGTCCGTGCAGCGGCAGCGCGTCTTTGCGCAGCATCGATCCGATCAGCTTGTCGACGGCATTGTGACGGCCCACATCTTCGCGCAGCGCCACAAGCGACAGCGTCTCATCGAACAGCGCCGCAGCATGGAGCCCGCCGGTCTGGTCAAACGTCGCTTGGTTCTCTCGCAGCAGCAACGGAAGCTTCGTCAGCGCTTCCACGTTCATCGTCGGCCAGCCCCGGCGAACTGGTTCCTGTGGCGTAGCCGACAGACCTTCGACGGTGCTCTTGCCGCAGACACCACACGCGCTCGTCGAAAAGAAGCTGCGCGACAGCCGCTCACTGACCAGCGGAACGTCTTTTGAGAGCGTCACCACCACCGAGTTTCCGTCTGAATGCGGGCTGTCCACCTGGATCACCTGCGACGGGGAATGAATCAGCCCTTCGCCGTACAGAAACCCGAGCGCCAGGTCCGCGTCTTCTTCGTCTCGCTGGCTCTGTCGTTCCGACGGTGTTCGCATCGTGATCGTCAGCGGCTGCGCGTCGCTGTGCGGACCTTGCTTCACCCAGATCTGGAGCGGCGCTTCGACACACAGCGGCTCGACGCGCTGGGACTGTTTGCCCCCGTCGACGTGAAACACTGGAACGCTCTTTACTCGCCGTGCCATGCGCGCACAATAGCGAGCCTTCGGTCCGGCGCTGCGCAAAATGTCACGGAATCGTTACAATTCAGTGCGTTCAGAAGCCCGCGAGCAGCGGAAGCTTTGGGGGATTTTCAGCCCGTTCCAGTGGTTTTTGACCCGCTGGGTCGGCTTTCGGGCATGCAGGCCAGGTTTTCGCGGCCTGGTAGGGTTTTTCGCGGCCTAGTAGGGTTTTTCGCCCGGTTGCAGCGTAAAGGCCGATGCGGGTGCGTAGGTTCCGTTCACCGTGGTTCCGCCGTTGTGAATCGACGGGAAGATCGGCTGCATGCTCTGCGGGAAGCCGAACGTCGGCTTGGTCAGCGCGTCGAGCTTCGCTCGCTCTTCCGTCGTCAGCTTGACAGCCAGCGCTTTGACGTTGTCTTCCAGCTGGCTGAGCCGTCGCGCCCCGATGATCGTCGAGCTGACTCCCGGCTGCGACTGCACCCACGACAGCGCCACGCGCGCCACCGTCGTGTCTTTGGCTTTGGCAATCTCTTGCAGCGCATCGACGACGGCATAGGTTCGCTCGTTGAGGAAGTAGTCGAGGAATGGGCCGCGATCGCCTTTGACCTGACCGGCGTTTTCCCGTGTGTACTTGCCACTGAGCGCGCCACTCTTGAGCGGCGACCACGGCGTGATGCCAAGTCCCAGCTCCAGCGCCATCGGAACCAGCTCTTGCTCTACCGTTCGCTCGAGCAGCGAGTACTCGATCTGAAGCCCGATGAACGACGACCAGCCTCGGAAGCGCGCCGTGATGTTGGCCTCAGCAATCTTCCACGCGGGCGTGTCCGACACGCCGATGTAGCGCACCTTGCCCGAACGAACCAAGTCGTCGAGCGCAGCCATCGTCTCCTCGATCGGCGTGTGAACGTCCCAGTTGTGCAGCCAGTACAGATCGATGTAGTCGGTCTGAAGCCGTCGCAGCGACTGCTCGCACGCCGAGAGGATCGACTTGCGACCCGAGCCACCGCCGTTTGGATCACCGGGATAGAGGTTGCCGCTAAACTTCGTCGCGATGACCAAGCGATCCCGTCGCGCACTGTGTCGTCCGATGTGATCACCGATGATCTTTTCCGAGTGACTCTTGGTGTAGAAGTTCGCGGTGTCGACGAAGTTTCCACCCAGCTCGATGAAGCGATCGAGGATTTGCTGCGATTCTTCGACGCTGGATCCCCAGCCGAGATTATCTCCAAACGTCATTGCCCCCAGGCAGAACGGGCTGACACGAAGTCCAGAGCGGCCAAGCGTTACATAGTGATCGAGAGCCATGGTTTCTCCTGTGACTGTCTGAGACCGGACGATGCGTGGTATGGTTGGTTCAACACCCACTTAGTTTCAAATAATGCTTGTTCCGGTTTAGACAAGTTTAATTTTGAACTATCTGCACGGCAAGAGGAGACCCACAACATGGACGCGGCCAAGATCTGGTCACTGAACTATCGGCTGCTGATGTCGGTCTTGGGCAGCGTCGCGTCGGAGCTGGCTGCGCTCGGGCTGGAACCCAAAGAGCTGTTCTTGCTGTCGGAAGTGGACGCAAATCCACACCCAGCGGCGCTGGCGAGCGCACTGTGTATGCCCAAGCCCACGGTGACGGTCTATCTGAAGCGGCTGGAGTCGGCGGGCTTTGTGCGTCGAGACATCGATCCGGCGGATCTCCGAAGGCATCGCTTGACGCTGACGCCGATGGGACGCTTGGTGATGCAGAGCGGACAGGATCTGCTGATGAAGGTGTTTGGCGAGCGGCTCGGACGGCTGGACAAGCAGGAACAGGCCCAGCTTCAGACGCTGCTTGAAAAGATGGGCTAAGCGCGGCGACGGATCGTAGGGACGGTGGGCCCCGGGGCCGATCGCGTCGATCAGCCTTCGGGGAGATCGGACAGGCGCGGCAGGTTCTTGGTCTTGTCTTCCGACTTTTTGGCGCGCGGCTTGTCGCTCTTCGGCTTCGCGTCGGCAGGCTTGGCCGCAGCGGGCTTAGCGTCAGCGGGCTTAGCGTCAGCGGCCTT
>CALMML010000412.1 GCA_937868485.1 uncultured Myxococcales bacterium
GTCCGCAACTGCAATGCTGTGACTGTCGCTGCCGATTGCGCAGTCTCCGCTGGTGATTCCTGTGGTGTTGGGAATGCCGATGCGACTCGCGAACTGACTGTTTCCGGTGTTGTGAAACAGCGAAAAGGAATCTCCCGATCCGCTGGTCAGGAGGTCAGGAAGTCCGTCTCCGTTCACATCCGCCACTTTGACCGACATCGCCTGCGCAGGAATCGCAAAGGTCTGCGGAAGTCGATACGTTCCATCGCCAAGACCGTACAGCACGCTCAAGACTCCGCCGGTCAGGCTGTTCGATGACGTCATCGCTGGCGTTCCCACCACCGCCAAGTCCTGCACCGAGTCTCCGTTCAAGTCCGCCGCCAGCAGATCCGCGCTGTTTGCACTCAAGGTGATGTCGGAACGGCTCACACGAAGACCAAGCGGAAGCGTTGTGGTGCGATGCTCATCGGCGCCCAGGTTCGCGATCTCGACGCTGCCGCTGGCTTGCTCGCTCGCATCGGCGGACAGGCCCAAGACGCCAATGCTGGTGATGCGACCAGGATCGACCCCGGGAGGCGGCAGCACCCGAAACGTACGCGGCAAGTCGCCCCCTTCTTCCGTCGCACCTCGGCGAAGCGCGGCCAGTGGCTCCTCGCTGATCGAATGGCGCCACTCAATGGCATAGCCACTGTAGCTACCAGAGCCCTCGACGCGGACATCCAGACATGCACCGTCGACGCCCCGACAGACCGGCGCACAAGAACCTCCGAGCGCAAGCATCGAAACACCCAGCGAAGCAGCCAACAGCGAAGCGCGTCTGTGCAAGGCCACGGAACATTTCGTCATGGTAGCCATCCCACCTTGTCATGCGATTGAGGAACAAGCCCAAGCACCAGCCCAGTTGTGATCGCTGCAGACGCCACGCCAACACCGACCCACAGCCAGACGCGACGATGAATGGGCGTCTTCGGCTTTTCGGTGCGAACCACCGTCTGAGCCACCGGCTCCAGCGACAGATCCAGCGTCAGCGTCTGCGACGGAGGCAGCGTGACCTCCGTGTGAACCGGACGATAGCCCGGCGCGCGCACCGTAAGCTGCACCGGGTCCGCCCAGAGTTGTCGTCGCAGCGGCGTCATCCCAAGCCGCGTCTTGCCCGAAAGAACCTCTGCCGATACGGGCTGCGTCGTCACCGATAGCGTGCTGCTCTTCCGCTTCAGCGCCCCGGTAAGCAGCGACGGCAGCGTTCGACCAAGCAGGTTCACCACCTCTGCGGGAGAGCAGCGTGGACACTTCGTCTCAATCGCTGCCGCAGGATCCGCAATGTCGCGATGACGCACCGTCAGCTTGAGCAGCTGTCCATCGCCCTTTTCTCCTCGGCGCAGCGACGCATGCAGGATGTATTCGACGTCGACTTTCTGCGCCAGAAGCTGCTGACAGTTTGCTTTGCTGATGCAGTCGCGCAGGTGCGGTGCCGAAAGCAGCGCTTGCTCGACGGGCAGCACCGACTGCTCGACCGAACGAACCGACTGCTCTATCACCGTCGCAAGGTCCGACTGAACATCCGGCAGCGTCGTGGCCAGATCACTCACCGTCAGAATCGCCGGCAGCAGCGACACCAGCAGCGTTCCCGTCGAGCGATCGAAGCGAACCTCGAACTGCCGACCCGCCGCGACCGTCACCTGCCCGCTCAGACGCTTGCTTGGATACTCGATGGCCAGACGGTGATCGCCCGGAGAAAGCAGCAGTGGCGACGGCAAAGGAAGCACACCGACGATGCGCTCATCGACCGACAACAGCGCGCCCGGATCTGCCAAGAGCGTGACGCGTCCCGCCGGAGGCAGCGTCCCCGCAGTAAATCCTTGGGCCAGCTGAGCCATCGCCTCGTCTGGTTTGCGCGCCGGATCGAGCAGATAGCGTCGCAACAGATCGTGCGCTTCCAAGGTTCGCTGCTCCGCTTGCGCCAGCCGTCCCAGATGCAGCAGCCCTTCCGCGCTCGGCGTCAGACGAAACGACTCCGACAGCGCCGCGTAGGCTCGCGAAAAGTCCCGCTCGGCCAGCGCTTGCAGTCCCTGTTCCGTTAGCTTTTCCGACGGAGAAAGCTGAACAACCGGCGGCTTCCGAGGCTTGGCCTGGACACGCTGCGCCTGCAACAGACAGACCCACATCGCAAGGCTTGCGCAGATCGATACGAGCCGAGCCCCCCACATCAAGCGCTGGCAACGAGGTCCAACCGACCACCGTCCCTCTCGCTTCATCAAACGCCGCGCAGACATGGCTAGGTCGTCAGCTTAGCACGTCTACCGCGAGCGGACTTTGCCGCGTTCCGCTTGTGCTACGGTGCTCCGCCATGGCTTCGCAAACACCGCCCACCGTCTCTACCGAACGCGACAGCTCGATCCTGATCGCGACCTGGAACGTCAACTCGCTGCGCATGCGCTGGGACCGGCTGAGCGCCTGGCTCGCCGACAAGCGCCCCGACGTGCTGTGCCTGCAAGAAATCAAGATGCAGGACGCCGACTTTCCCAGCTTGGAGCTACACAGCGCCGGATATCACGCCATCTGCCACGGACAGAAGACCTACAACGGCGTCGCGATCTTGAGCCGCATCGAGCACGGTGCCCCCGAGCGCGTCGAGCGAGGCATGCAGGACGGCGATCCCGACGCTGAATCGAGGCTCATCGTCGCTACAATCCCCGGACTCGGCCTGCGCGTCGGATCGGTCTATGTTCCAAACGGTCAAGCCGTCGGTGCCGACAAATACGACTACAAGCTGCGCTGGCTGCGACGCTTCCGAAGCTACCTCGATCGCAGCTGCAACCCGAGCGAGTCGTTGGCCATGTGCGGCGACTACAACATCGCTCCCGGCGACGACGACGTCCACGATCCCGAGGTCTGGCGCGACACCGTCATCTGTCATCCCGACGCACGCGCGGGACTTCAATCGCTGCTCGACTTTGGCTTACAGGACACGCTGCGCAAGGTGCATCCCGAAGGACGCATCTACAGCTACTGGGACTATCGCGGCCTGTCGTTTCCCAAGAACCTCGGCATCCGCATCGATCACATCTTGGCGACGAAGACACTGGCTGAGCGCTGTCACAAAGCCGAGGTCGATCGCCAAGCGCGAAAGGGTGAAAAGCCATCCGATCACGCGCCCGTTCAAGCCTGGTTCGAGCGCGCTCCGTAGCGTTTTCGTAGAAATTTCGCGGATTTCGAAAATAAGCGGTTGACGCCCGGCAAAATTCGGGTAGAGTCCTTCTCACCTCAGTTGTTGCGGGGTGGAGCAGCCTGGTAGCTCGTCGGGCTCATAACCCGAAGGTCAGAGGTTCAAATCCTCTCCCCGCTACTCAAAAGCAGAAGCCAAAAGCTTCTGCTTTTTTTTTGCCCAAATTGCCGCCAACCCAAATGATGCCGACATGCTCCGCATTCTCGGCATTGATCCTGGCACCCTTCGCTGCGGCTACGCGGTGGTCGAAACCGACGCGGGGCAGACCATCACGCAGCCTCGCTACATCGAGTGCGGCGTCATCGAGCTTCCCCAAGGCGCAGCCATCGCCGAGCGACTGCGTCTGTTGGCCAGCGATCTGCGCGATGTCATCGCGGAGCTACGTCCCAACGAGCTGGCCTTAGAGTCCGCGTTCGCTGGCGTCAACGTCCGATCGGCGCTGCTCCTGGGACAAGCGCGTGGCGCCATCATGCTCGTCGGAGCCGAAGCCGGACTGAGCTGTCACGAGTATCCGCCGGCATCTGTCAAAAAGACGGTCTGCGGAAATGGCCGCGCGCAAAAAGCCGAGGTGCAGCGTGTCGTGTCATGGCTGTGTAAGCTTGCAACACCGCCGCCGACCGACGCAGCCGATGCCGTCGCGATCGCGCTGTGCCACGCCTTTCATCAGCCCAAGCGAGCCCTTACCGCGCAGGCCCAGGCGAACCAAGCTGCGGCCAAAGCGAATCGACGTCCACCGCCGCGCGTCGTCCGAACATCGGCACCGCCAGCTCGCAGCGATCGGTAAATACGCCATCGACGCCAAACCAGCGCGCCAGCCGAAGCTGCCAGCGACGATTCAGCGTGTACGGATGCACCAGCAGCCCGGCCCGATGCGCGCGCAGTGTATGCCACGGATACGCGTAGTATCCGACGGGACCGATGCCACTGCCGAGCGCTTTGGCTGCCGTCACAAGCGTGTCGTAACCCTGCGCGCGAACCATCGCTTCATCGAGCAGATAGATGCGCGGAACCAGCGCGGCCACCGTCTGAAAGTTGCGCAAGCTCTCCGCTGAAAACGACTGAAACACCAGCGTCCCAGGCCGCGTCGGTGCGCCCGCGTCGGTCAGATAACCTCGTCGCGCAAGTAGCTTCACCAGATCGGCTTCGATCCCCGGAAAGCGCTCGGGCGACTTGGTTTCCAGATACAGCCCGCTCGGAGACGGTCCCGACAGCGCAATGTCCAGCAGCTCGTCGAGACGCAGGATCTTCGCTCGCGCAAACTCCGGTCGCGCCCGGTCAGGAAACGTGGCGTTAAACCAACTTCCCGCGTCGAGCTGCGCAAGCTCTTCCCACGTAAACGCGCTCACGGGCTGCTTCTGCCGGCCCGGAAATACGCGCGCGACGTCGGTGGTTCGCTCGAGCGTATCGTCGTGAAGGGCAATCAGCACACCGTCTTGGGTTCGCTGAATGTCCGCTTCCAAAAAGTCCGCGCCCACCGCTTGGGCCAGTCGATACGAAAGCGCGGTCTCCTCGGGAGCCAGAAACGACGCGCCGCGATGCGCCATCACCGTCGGAAATGGCAGACCCAGCTTGCGCGCCAGCGGCGCACCGTCATCGCGATGCAGCGTCACGCCTCCCGTCGCGATGGCCAACAGCGCACCGATCGACACAAGGACACGCGAGCCCCAGCGCGTCATCGACGAACCGATTCCGCCTGACGAAGATCTTCACCGGGACAGGAACCGCCGGGAACGCCCTGCTCTTTTGGACACAGTCCATACAGCTCTAGCTTGTGCTGCACGACCTTGAAGCCACCCAGACGCGTCGCGACGGAGTCTTGCAGCCGCTCGATCTCGGGCTCTTCAAACTCGAGGATCAGTCGGCACTTTTGACAGATCAGGTGATCGTGATGACGAAGCTCTGAGCCTGCGACTTCGTAGCGAGTCTGTCCGTCGCCAAACTGACGCGAAGCAGCCAGTCCAGCATCGAGCAAGTGCTTCACCGTGCGATACACCGTCGCATAACCAACCTTCGGATTGCGACGACGCACCGACGCGAGCAGATCATCAATCGAGACGTGCGAGTCGCTGGTGCTGCCACTCAAGAACACATCGACGATGAGCTCCCGCTGCGCCGTGGTCTTGAGCGCGTGCCGGTGCTGATACTCGGTCCACTGATGCTTGAGCTCCGTCACCTGCTCGGCAGTTCGGATCTCAGCGTGTCTAGGCGACGTCGTTGCATGTATTGCCATAAAAGACCCCGATTCGCTCAATCGACGACCCAGCTTAGCCACAAGTTACGCAGCCCGAGTGCATCCATGTGCGTCTTAAGAAAGCAGCGTAGCGCATCGAGCGGCGAACAGACGATTGGCTCATGTTCATTGAACGACGTATTTAGCAGAATCGGTACCGAGGTTCGCTCGGCAAACGCAGCGATCAGCGCATAAAACAGCGGACTGTGCGCACGATCCACCGTCTGAAGTCGTCCGGTTCCGTCGGCATGCACGATCGCTGGAACCAGCGCGCGCCGTTCGGGACGCACCGTATCGACGAGCAGCATCGCAGGCGAAGGCGCGGCCCGGACAAACCACTCCGAGGTCTTTTCTGCCAAGATCGCGGGCGCAAACGGACGAAACGACTCGCGATGCTTGATCCGTCGATTCAGGATGTCTTTCATGTCGGCTCGTCGCGGATCACTCAGGATGCTGCGATGACCGAGCGCACGCGGGCCAAACTCCATCGCACCTTGGAACCAGCCGATGACCTCGCCCCGATCGATCGCCGACACCGCTCGATCGATAAGCTCCGCTTCGCTCAGCTTTTCGATCCGCAGTCGTCCTTTGCACGGCTGACCGTCACGCCCGACCGTCTCGATCTCGGCCACTTCCAAGCGACCCTGTTCGTCGAGCACCGCCGATTCGCCCCACAGCTGACGCAGCGCAACCAGACAGTCTTCTTCGGAAAACGTCGGTCCGGTATACGCATGATGCATCACAAATCGCCGAGGCTGCCCGAGGAGCTGATGCTGCACCCACAGCGCCGCACCGATCGAGGTTCCGTTGTCTCCCGCCGCTGGCTGCACAAACAGCTCGGTAAACGGGGTGTGATCCAAGATCTTGCCGTTTGCGACGGAGTTTAGCGCCACACCACCCGCCAGCGTCAGTCGCGTCTGTCCCGTTTCACGCTGAAGCGCTCGCGCAATGTGACAGACCGCATCTTCGAGCAGAAGCTGAAGCGCCGCCGCGACGTTTTTGTGATGCGACAGCAGCTGATGACTCGGCTGACGCGCGGGTCCGATCAGCTTGCACAGCTTGTCGCTATACATCCGTCCGAGCCGCGGCGTTCCATCGGTCCACGACATCTCGACGCCATCGCGATGGTGCAGAAAGTACTTGAGCACGAGCGAAAACGTCCCGTCGGGATGAAGCGTAAGCAGCTTGCGCAGCTCCGGCACTTGCTGCGCGTCGCCGTACGCCGCCAGGCCCATCACTTTGCCTTCGTCGCCGTACTTGGGAAACCCGAGCCACTGCGTCACCGCCGTATACAGCGCGCCGAGCGAGTGCGGAAAGCCCACTTCGCCAAGCACCTCGATCCGCCGATCGCGTCCGTGACCCCACATCGTCGAGACGAAGTCGCCAAAGCCATCGAGCGACAGCACCGCCGCTTCCGCAAAGCCCGACGCAAAAAACGCACTCGCAAGGTGCGCGCGATGATGCTCGACGTGATGAAACTGCGCCTTGAGGCTGCTCGTTCCCACCGCTTCAGCCAGCGCCAGCTCCAGCGAGCCAATCTGCTTGCGATTGCCAAGGCGACTGCCCAGCTGATGCCACAGCCCCGTGATGTTCCGACTGAGCAAGAGCCGCGTTCCGACGTGAATCAGCTTATCGGCCAGGTGTGCGCGCGGATCCCGAGAGATCGCGATGTGATCCAGCTCCGACGCGGAAATCCCTGCAAGGCGCAGACACTCTCGCACCGCCAGCGACGGAAATCCCGCGCTATGTTTGCGACGATTCAGCCGTTCTTCTTCGACGGCACAGATCAGCTTTCCGTCGACGAGCAGCGCCGCGCTGGCATCGCCGTGAAACGCATTCAGGCCCAGAATCTTCATGCGCGACTAGCGTACTAGTTCTGCGCCCAAGTGCTGACCGCTTGCGCGAAACTCTTCAATCGCGACCAAGAAGACATCGACCAGCCGATGGTCAAACTGCACGCCCGAGCAGCGCTCGATCTCGGAAATCGCCGTCTCATGCGGCATCGCTTTTCGGTACGCACGATCCGATGTCATCGCGTCATAGCTGTCGGCAATCGCCACAATCCGTCCGATGAGCGGAATGTTTTCTCCCATCAGCGCTTGGGGATAGCCGTTTCCGTCCCACGACTCGTGATGACAGAACGCGCCGGGCACCAGATCGACCATGAACGGAATCGGCTCCAGGATGCGCTTGCCCTTGGCTGGATGCGTCTGAAACATCGCCACTTCTTCGGGACTGAGCTTGCCTGGCTTGTTGAGCTTTTCCTGACGAATTCCGATCTTGCCGATGTCGTGCATCAGCGCCGCCCAGCGCAGCATCTCCAGATCGTTTTCCGACAGCGTCAGCCGCTTCCCGAGCAGCTCTGCATAGCGACTCACCCGCTCGGAGTGACCTCGGGTATAGCGATCGCTCTCTTCGAGCGCATGCGCAAAGCCAACCACCGTCGCGCGGAAGTTCTCTCGCAGCGAGGTATTGGCCCGCGTCAGATCATCGTTGCGCAGCCGAAGCTGCTCATAGAGCCGCGCATTTTCAATCGACACCGCCGCACGCGATGCCAAGACCGTCAGCAGTCGACGCTGACCTTCGGAAAAGCGATACCCGCGCGTATACGAATACGCGTTGAGCATGCCAATCACCTGATCCCCGATCTTCAGCGGCGTCGAGCAGAACGAAACGAGTCGCTTGTCTTTGGGAGGCTCCGCAAAGTAGCGCAGCGCGCGAATGCCGTGCGCGACGATGGGCCGACCTTGCATGTAGTGATCGAGGATCGCGTTGGTGTTCAGCTCGCCGACACCCGTCGCGGATCCGTACCAGTTCAGATCCGTCTGCGCGTTCTTCGAGTACTTGCGCGTGCGCTCGACGAACTCGCCAGTCACCGGATGCTTCATCGTCAGCGTCGCCACGTCCGCTTCCGCTTCAATCAGCGTCGCATCCAAGATGATGTCCAAGATGCGGTCGAGCGACAGCTCATGCGCCATCGCGTCCGACAGCTGATACAGCGTCACCGCCTCTTTGAGCAGGAAGTTTTCCTGCTGCAGCTTCTGCTGCTTGAGCGCCTTGTGGATGACGCGAATCACATCCTCGTTCTTGAATGGCTTCAGGATGTAATCGTACGCACCGCGCTTCATCGCTTCGATCGCCGTCTCGACGGTGCCAAACGCGGTCATGATGATCGTCACCACCGGCAGCCGACCTTCAGAGATCCGCTGCAGCAGCTCCAGACCGTTCATGTGCGGCATCTTCAGATCCGACAGCACCAAGTGATACGACCGTCGCTGAAGCTCTTGCCACGCTTGCAGTCCATCCTCGGCCAGCCGAACCGAAAAGCCTTCCGCCGATAGAACGTGCATGAGCATCTCACGCACGACCTTTTCATCATCGACTAGGAGAATTCGCGCTGGCTCGTCGGGGGTCGCCGCATCCATGGCGCGCGAATCTACTTCTAAAAGTGTCTACTTCGCAACAAAACCGCTTCCGATACTATTGCCGGTCATGTCTGCTCCGGCCCGTCGCCTCCGCATCTGTGTGGTTAGTTCCGTCGGTGGACATCTCCGCGAAGTGTTGGACTTAGTCCAAACATTTGGCACCGCAGAAGTGCGCTTTCTTGTAAACGATGCGGTGCAAGTCAGCCTGCCTGGACCCGTCGAACAGATCGCTCACGCAGAGAGAGACGCGCGCGTCCTGTGGAATGCAGTTGAAGCAGCAGAGAGCTTCTCTCGGCATCGACCCGACGTGCTTTTGTCGACTGGAGCCGGGCCGATCGTCCCGCTGTCGATCGTCGGCAAGCTCTATCGCGCGCAGACCATCTACATTGAGACGTTTGGTTCCGTCGACAAACCGTCGCTGACCGGAACGCTGATGGAGCCGCTCGCCGATCGTCTGTACTACCAGTGGCCACAGCTTGCGCCGCACTTTCCGCGGGGACGCTATGCCGGACCGATCTTCGTTCCGCAGCCAGCGACCAGGCCCGACGATGGCAGCCTGTTTGTCGCGGTGGGAACCTCACAGCGCGGCTTTGATCGCTTGATGCGCTGGATCGATGCGCTCGCCCGTCAAAATGCCCTGCCCGGCCCCGTGGAAGCTCAGACCGGAATCACCCTAAATTACCCATCAATTTTCAAACATTACCCACAATTATCCAGTGATGTATTGGAACAGAAGCTGGCAGCTGCCAAGGTGGTGATCTGTCATGCAGGTGCCGGAATTGTAGGAACATGTCTTCGTTTGGGCAAACGACCGATTGTGGTTCCACGACTCGCGCACTACAACGAAGCCATCAATGATCACCAGCTGATGCTGGCAAATGCGCTGGCCCAGGCCGGTCAAGCCATCGTAGTCACCGACGAAGCGCAGCTACGTCCAGCCATTGCGTCCGCGTGGTCAGGGCCGCCGCTGGCAACATCGCCCGCGAAGCACCGACTGCACGACGCCATCGCCGCTGATCTGCGAGAGATCGCCGCACGTCGCAGCCTGAGCATCTGACGCGCGGGAAGCTTTCTCACGGCTTGCAGTCGAAAGCCCAGGAAATCGGTCCGCTTTGCCATCGACGCCTGCGCGGGCTTGTCGTCGTGCGGTACACTAAAGACGCTTCGCCGACACCAGCTCGTTTGTGACCATATCGCCTGTGAGGAGTCTTCGACGATGCGCTCTACTTGGCTTGGCTTCGGTCTGGGTCTGTTCACGCTCATCGGCTGCAATGCGCTGTGGCAGGGCTATCTGTCGCCGATCGATGATCCCGTCGACGGAGCCATTGTCGATCTCAGCGATGTCGATCTCACCGGCGAGCCGCCCCCCGATCTCACCGGAGCCGACCTCACCGGAGTCCCCGACGTCGATATGACCAAACCCAAACTATGCGGGTTTGCACCAGGGGCTTCTGGTGTTTCAAAATACAACTCCTATTCGCAATTGTTCTCCATTCCTGGATATTCACCAACGCGACTTGCCGTTGCAGACATTGACAATGATGGCATCGCGGACGTTGCGGTTTCGGATCAAAGCACAACAGTAAAAATCTGGTATGGGCAACTATCTGGCGCAACGTGTACATACAGCACCACAAACAACTGTCTGATCACCGGAACCAACGGTTCCCCCAGTGTATTTGACATTGCTGGATTTACTGTCAATCCGACAACTGGACCTGGTGCATTTCTCATTGCACGAAACAGCAACAATACTGGCGCAGTAGGAAGCTGCTCACAACGAACGGCAACATTCAAGCCTTACACCAATCCTTTATTCAGCAGCACATCTTCAAGAAAAGAAATCAATGTTCCACGACTCAAAGCAGTGACCAATGGTATTTTTGCTTTATTTGAAAAAGGAACCGACGCAACTGGCGATCGCGTCAACTCTGTCAAGCTAAACTCGACTCTCGATCTTGAGTCTGTTGTGACCGTGGCCAGCCATGGAAACTTGCTGTCCCCACAGTACGAGCCAAGAAATGCGACCGGCATTCGTGTCAATACCAACAACAGCGATGGAATCTTAGACGTAGCTACGTTTGAAGTTGGCACCACCAATGCAGGAAGAGTGCGCGTCTATAACAACAACCACATTGCATCTCCACCAGCGAATCCATTTAACGTAACCATCAGCCCAGCCGGGTCGTCCGATCTATTTGCCGATCTGAATCGAGTGATCAGTGGCCGGTTGACCAACGACGAAAATGATGATCTCCTTGCGATTGTACAAACAGGACAAGTCATTCCATTTCTTGTTGCCACTGGTGGCGCCATCAATCAGCTCCCGCTGATCGCTTTACCAGCCGGAACAAATGTTAACTCCAGGAACAACTTAATCCTTGAAGACACAAATGAAGATGGCA
>CALMML010000413.1 GCA_937868485.1 uncultured Myxococcales bacterium
CGAAATGAGACCCTCAAACTTGATCGTATCCGTCGGAAGCGTGTTCCATGCGGCGTTCTTCAGAACCGCCACAACCGGCTTCTTGAAGATGCCCGCAGTGTCACCACCGCTCTCACCGCCCGCGCCGCCTGCTTTGATCTTGATGCCACTGTCCGCAGTTGCTTCGACAACTTTGATGTCTGCCGGAATCTCTACGTCACCAATGACCAGCGTGTTGATGTAGCCGAAAGTCTTGTGCTCATCCTGCTTGAAATCAAAGCCTTGGTCTTTGTCACACTCTTTGGAAAATTCGACTGCCATTTCTCAGATACTCCCTGGCGGAATCCGTCGCATCCTACGCGACGGTCCGCTCTTGTCTCATGGCTGACCCACATCTCAACCGGAGCGAGAATTCCTTCCGCTCCGATCTTGCAAAATCATCCGAGCCGCGACTCCAGCCGAAGCTCCACGTCCATTCCTTCAAACTGTAGATGCGGCAGAACCGAGATCTCGCACTTGTACCAGCCGATTTGACCTGGCTTTGGCTCGACCTTGACCTCTGCTGCCTTGAAGGGGAACGCGCGCAACGTCAAGTCATCTGGATTCACGGTCGTGGTCACATAGTTGCTAATCCAGCCGTTCAGAGACTTCTGGATATAAGGACCGTCAGCCGTGCTGCCGATGTTGTCACGCATGATGCTCTTGACGTAGTGGGCGATGCGAGTGATAGACAGGGTGTAGGAGAGGTTGCAGACAAGCTGCGCATTCTCAGCATCCTTGGGATCCTTGAGCTTGCGCGGAAGCTTGACTGATTGAGCCGAAAAGAAGGTCGCGTCCGCAGAGGACTTGCGATACACAAGTGGCACAAAACCACACTTGGCAAACTCAAACTCGCGATAATCAGGAATGGTGATCTCGACGGGAACCTTCATCTCTTCCTGACCGCGAATGTTGTAGGTATCCACGGGCAGTCCAGTGATGATTCCGCCTCCTTTGGGACCACGGATGTACTGGCACCAGCCGCTCTGTGCAAACGATCGCGCACAGTTGCGGACAAACAGCCACGCCGCGTTGCCCCACAGGTACTTGCCGCTTTCCCCGTTGGATTCCTCCTTGAAGTTCATGTTGGGAACAGGGTTGCTTTCGGGATGCCAAGGCTTGCGCAGAATAAAGCGCGGAAACGTCAGGCCGATGTAGCAAGCCTCGTCGGAGTCACGGAATGTATTCCATGCACCGTACTTGGGATGGCTCATCAGTCCTTCCAAGTTTTTGATGGCTTCCACTTCTTCAGCGGTCTGACAGCCGAAGAACTGCGGATGTACGCTGGCGATGAACGGAGAGTGGCTGGCGTTGGCAACCTTGCCCATGCTGCGCAGCCAGAACAGGTCGCCCGGTGTGTGCTTGAACTCGTAGTTTCCAAGGATCGCACCAAAGGGACGACCACCGTACTGGTCGTACTGTGACAACCTCGCTGTGGCGCTAGGAGTCGTTCCCTTTCCGTCGCTGCCTGATGTAGTAAGGCTGGGCTCGCTTCTCCTGTTGCGCGGTCTTCCCATCGCTGTGCTTGCGCGATTCGCTGCGGAATCTGCTTTCATCGTAGGAATCAGCTGGCGTATGGTTCCGCCATGCCGCTTTGCTCTGTTTCCCTGGACGATCTCACCTTGGAAGATGAGTCTTCCTATTCCCATGTTGCGCTGTATGCCACCCTCAAGCGAGCGCTGCGTCGCTCCGGTCATCGCTTCCTGGTTCCGCAAGGGAATGAAGTGGCGAGCTGGGATCGCACAGTCTTTCTGAACCTGACCTACTGGAACGCAGACAAAGGGGCCGACATCCTGTGTGATCGTCACCTCGCAGCGGATGTGGTCGCGCATGTGGCGTGGCACTCTGTTGTTGCTTCTTCGCTGGAAAAGCTCGTCGGAAAGACCGGCGTAAAGACCCCGGCTGGGCTGTTCTTTGCAGAGTCGATCGCCAGCGCATTTGATCTGTATTTGGTCGGTCGTCTGTTTCGCAATGCACCGGACTCCGACTTCATCACCACGCAGATTCCGATCATGGCGGAAGCGGCAGAGCAGGCCGGACTGGAACGCGAAGACTTTTCTGCGCTGATCGAGCAGGTGGTGGACGATCCAGAGCGCGCGTTTGAAGATCTCCGCACGCTGCTCTTTGATGTCACGATGGCGCTCTACGTGTGCCCCGATGCAGAGAGTGCGCAGCGTACGCTTGAGCAGTTTGACGGACATCGCTTTTCGTCGCTGCTTCATCACTTTCAGCTCTCTGTTTGGGTGCTTTATGCGCGTGCGTACGGTGTGACAGATGACGCGGCACAGACTGCGATTTCTTCGCTTCACCAGACCTTGCGAAGTGAACCAGACTCGCTGGACTGGCTCTTGCGCAGCTGGCTTTCGTAGCGAACGACCACGCAGCGACACCGCGTTTGATACGCGCAACAAATCCAATCCAATCCGACGGAGCAAGCGAACATGAGCCTGATGGTGTACGGCATTCCGAACTGCGATACGGTAAAGCGCGCGCGAACTTGGCTGCAGGAGCACGGGCTGGCCTATACGTTTGTCGACTTCAAGAAGTCCGGTGTCCCCCAAGATCGACTGGATGTGTGGTGCAAAGAGCTGGGTTGGGAGTCTCTGCTGAATCGACAAGGACAGACCTGGCGCAAGCTGGATGACAGCGTAAAGCAGAGCATTTCCGACGAGTCCAGTGCGAAGAAGCTGATGACTGCGCAGCCCTCTGTGATCAAGCGTCCTGTGATGGAGTGGCCAGCCAAAGGGAAGACCAACGCCCAGATCACGGTCGGATTTTCAGTCGACGCAGCCGCATTCCGCGCGCATTCCCTCTCCGCTGAAAGTCGTTGATCTTGCTGGGCTCTGTCTACGCTGCGCAGTACTGGTCGTACTCTGCAACGTAGACCTTGTCGAACAGAGCCGCGCCGAAGATGTCGCTGGAGTTGTTCTCGAAGTCCTCGAAGATCTCTTCCTTGGTGACATCGAGCATGTCGATCGCGATGTCGGCCTTGAAGTTGACGTTGCTTGCCAGATCTTCGAGCCCACGCCAGGTGCTTTCCATCTGCTGGAACGTCGGATCGTGAAGCACCGCGTTGACTTGATCCTGAACGATGCGATCGATCTTCGCGACCGTTTCCAGCAGCTTGCCTTTGTCGAAGCGTCCGTTGTTGCTATCGACATTGAGCACCAGCGCGGCCAGACCGGACAGGAATCGATCTTCTGCTGACAGCTTTTCCGGCTCGTTCATCGGCTCCAGACCGGGCTTGATGAGCGCGGTGTGTGCCGTGGAATCTGCTTGTTCAATCCGCATGCTAGAGAGAAGGCGCGAAACAATGTCCTCTGTCGTCGTCTTGTCGTTGGCCATGGCTCTTCTCCCTTAGTTTCCGCTCGCAGGGTGATCGACGGTGGACTGACCCTTGGCAGGCAGCTTCAGACCCTTGAACTCATCCAGCTTTCCCGCCAGCTCTCGCAGCGCTTCGGGCTTGCTGTACAGATCCTGAATGATCTTCCGCATCTCTTTGCGGTTGTCGATGCTGGCTTGCGTTTCAAGGAGCAGCTGCTTGAGCAGCAGGAGTGCCCGTACTTTCGGAATGTTGTACGCAATCTGATCAGGAGAAAACGACTTCATCGACTCAATCGGTAGATCGACATCCACTGTCTCTGCATTCTCTGGATCAATGCAGTTTGCCACCGTGGTTCGCAGGCGCATCTTCATGTCCTTGATCAGCGGATCAAGGTTTCTGCCCGTCAGCGGACGCAGCTTCCGCTCGGCCAGATCCACCTTGCGATCGGTCGAGGTACCCAGTGAAAAATCGGCGAGCACCAGGATGCGAAATGGCAGAGAGACTTCCTGCATCGCACCATTGATCGTCGTTCGATATGTCAGTGTTAGCCGGGACTTGGGAATCTCATCTTGAATCGCCACGATGAACAACTCCTTATAACAAACTGCGAGCGTGCGCTCCGGGCAGCGCGCTACAAGATTCGACACGCTCTATCACATACATTGACGCGCCGCTGCGACGCGTCGACTACACTTCCCTTTGTAAGTGACAGCTTTTCGGGGGCTCGTCAACGTCAGGCTGGCGACCGCTGAATCTGATTGAGGAATCATCGATTTTTGCAGAATCGTTGCTTGCGCCACTCGGTGTAGTGGACGTTCCGCGCTGAGATCCCAGCTATCTGTAGTCAGGGATTCAGGAATCTCTGCTTCGTCCAACAGGACCGTCTGTGCTGGGCTGGGAATCGCTTAAGATAACAGATGGGAATCTGGGTTGTTTCCGTCAGTGTGGGTTGTGTCCGACTTCATCTTGAAACAAGATCACTTGCTGCACGGGTGGCGGTCCCTCTTCTGCTTTTGGGGCAGCGATCGGATCGTAACCAAGGTAGTGCTGCGCAGCGAGCTTTGCGAACGACTGGCGATCCAAAAACACCAGCGTAACGGTCAAGAACAGATCGACGTGATCGAGCGCAGGAATGATCTGCCGCTGTAGCCTGTGCTCTGCTTCATTGGCCCACGGCTTTCCATTTGGCGTGCTGCCGTCTTCACAGAGCAAGCGAACATCGATTCCTAGGGCGGGAACCTGCGTAAATCCACCGAATGCACAGCCGCTGCCGAGCTGCGATTCGCCCATGTGAACGCCCTCTGTTCGGACGCGTCGCTTCTGCAGCGACCGACGCACCGAGATGGGAAGCTCTGGATACACTTGGCGAAACAGCCAGTGCATTCCCATCGGCGATCCGAGCTGAAGCAGCGCAAGCTGAAGCCGCTTGACTTCCGACCAGTCAGGAATCACGCGCTCATCGCGCTCAGGAAACTGTCCTGCAAAGCGCTGCTGAAGGAGCGCGTTGTCAAAGAACCACAGAAACTCTGTCATTGCGCTGTCGCGCTGCTCGGCGAGCAGCTCGTAGAAGTAGGAAGGAATCGGTCCCTGTCCGCTCATCAGACCCAAGTTGGCCAGCACCAGAACGCGTTCGGGACTTTCCAAAAACTCAATGTCTTGTAGCAGTGCACCTTGATGCGACAAGGTTGGATTGCTCATGAAGTCAATCTGATCATCGCGATAGCCGATGTGATGAAGCGCATCCAGCAGGGCAGGGACATCAAAGCGATGAATCAGCTCACGGATTCGCTTCTGTAGCTGCTTTCTCGACGGAGAATGTGGCGGACTGGCGATTCCTTTGACCGCTTTGGGAGTCACCGCTTCCGGCTGCGTACTGCGTGTCACAAGTGCCGCTGCGGAGTCTTTGATTGCATCTGTAGATCGGCCCGCGCTGGGAACGGACTTGGGCTCCGGTTTGTGCGCCGGCTTGGGCTCCTGCTTTGATTCCGGCTTTGGTTCTGATTTGTGCGCCGGTTTTGGTTCCGATTTGTGCGCCGGTTTTGGTTCCGGCTTGGGCTCCGGTTTTGGTTCCGGCTTCAGCGCTGGCTTGATGGCGGTCTTGATGAGCGTGGGCTCACTTTTCGGCGCGGGAGTTGTGTTCTTTTTGTCATCACGCGCAATGATGAGCGTGCTCTCTGTTGGCGCGACCGTCTTGGGCCGCGCGGGCTGCGTGACCTCCTGTTTCGCTGACAGAATCAGTGTTTGGTCATTGTTGATCGCCGCAAGTGCTTCCGTCCCAAAGTCCACCATGACCAGCGGTAGCGCTTCTTGGGTAGACTCTCCCAGCGACTGAAGATGAGGTGCTGGCTTGGCTGCTTTGGCCGGTTTGGCTGCGGATGCAGAGGGCGCAGCTTTGCTGTCTGTCTTCGCTTGGACAGCAGAAGGAATCGGCGGACGCTTGGGGTCGCGCGGCTGCTCTGCCATGCACTACTTGCGCTTCCCTGTGGACCCACGCACAAAGTAGTCCAGATCCACTTGATACAGCTGGAGCATCGCTTTGTAGGATAGATCGGTTCGCTCTGTCATGTGCGGAGTCAGGTCGTTTCCGACCAAGCTCAGGACACGGAAGAACTTGCGAAACATCGTCGGCAAATACAGTCGCGGATCGAAGTGATCCAGCGTGTAGAGCAGATCTTGAGCAACGATCGCGGCGCGCTCATGATCGCCCGATGACACAAGCTTTTGGAACGCGGCGAGCTTGCGGCGAAGCTGTCGGAACGGCTCATTTTCAGCGATGTTGATGGTCCGCGCACCTTTGGCGGCGGGCTCTGATTCTGCTGCGCTCTCTTCGGCTTGAATGGCTGCAACTTCTGCGGCTTTCTCGACGCGCTCTTGCTCTGCTCGCTCCTGCTCTGCACGCTCTTCGGCTTCTTTTTGTGCGCGCTGTTCGGCTTCTTCATCCGCTTTTCCATCGTCGCTCGCGCTCGATTCTTCGCTGCTTGATGCGCTAGATGAACTGGATGTCTGCGACTGCGCTTCGCTGTCTTCACGTTGAGAGGATGAGGAAGAGGAACTGGAAGACGACGAATCGGAGTCCGTGTCAGCAGGAGACGATGTCGCGCTCGGTGATGACTCACTGGAAGAGGAACCGGAGGATGACTGGGAATTGGATGAGGAGTCGTCCTCGCTTCGTTCTTCATCCCCTGATGCACCGGCGCTTTCGCTGCTTCCTTCGTCGCTGCTGGGTGGTGGCTCGATGCCTCCCAGCTTGACGCTCAGCAGATCATCGCGACCTTTGCCAATTCGTGGTCGTGTGCTCTGCGCAGAGATCTCCATCTTCCGTAGCATCGACTCAAGCTGTAGAAGATACGGAAGGGCTTTGGCATTCCCAAGCTGGTGTACCATGCGCTCTTGCAGCTCAGGAATCAGCTTGAGTCCCTGACGCTCTGCAATCGTAAACTCTGATCCGCTGTTCCACTGCTTCCAGATGTCATCTTGTCCTGTTTCATGCATCCGAAAGTCACGCAGTATCGTCGACAGAAGCCACTTGAGCATGTTGTCTGCGTGGATCTGTTTTTTCGGCTGCGGACCCCAGACTGCGTAGCTGCTGGACAGGATGCGGACGAGTACTCCCAAGATCTCTGGAATGACTTCCATTCCTTTTTCAAGGTACACGCCAAACAGAAACGGACCAGTCACGCGCAGATCGTAGGTTCCTCCTTCGAACAGAGCCTGCGCTGCTTCCGCTGCTTCTGCGAATCGATCGGCTGCGCTCAGTCCCATGACCTTGGCAAGTCGCTCGTCGGTGGTCTGTAGTTCCTGCGCACTGAGTTCGGTGAGATCGCGATCGATCAGAGAAAGATCAAGCATCGGATTCGTCCTTGTCATCGTGTTCAATCGGAGCACCTGGATCACTGCTCGCGGTCAGTCTTCCAATCGGGGTTCGCTGGGCGGCTGCGCGTAGTGCGCTGAGCGTGCGAAAGGCTGCAAGCTCTGTCTTTCGCTGGAGCAGTCCACTTGCAAACTGAGTCTGAACCCAGTCTGGATCGACCTCTCCTTGTGGTGTTTCTTTGCGACGAACCGACAAGGAATAGATCTCGATGTGGTCGGGAAGATGCTCTGCGCCAAGCTGATTTCGGATTCTCTGCTCGACGGAGTCACGCAGCTTGCTGTGCTGCTCGGGATGCAGATCGAGAGCCGGAATTCCGCCACAAAACAGCAGCAGGACAAACTGACACAG
>CALMML010000414.1 GCA_937868485.1 uncultured Myxococcales bacterium
CAGGCGACCCAGCTTCGTTCCTACGTGATGCAGACCGAAGCAGCGACAGACAGCGCGCTAGAGCTTGAGAAGCTGACGATTATCAACAATGCGCAGTACACGCGAGAGCTTGGCGAGTGGCAGCAGATGTCTTCGGTGTTTCGCAAAGAGCTGTATGCCGCGCAATCGGGCTATGCTGAAAAAGCCTTGAGACATTTCGACGCGATTGACTATGCGGCGAATCGTCTTCTGCGAATGTCCGATGAGGTTGCACGTCGGGTCAAAGATCCGCTGTTTCAGCCAGCACCACCGCCGCCGCCACCGCCGCCGCCACCACCGGACCTTGCTGGAGTCGCCATTTCGTTCATCAACATGATCTCCACGGTCGCTGGCGCGGTTGCGGGCAAAGGTCAGCTCCCGTCACCAAAGCAGCAGGATGTGGTGTTGAACCTGCTGTCAAAGGGGGCTGCGTCAGGCGCTCGTGGGCTATCACAGGTTTTGGCGGATGCCGAGCTTGGAAACCCTGGCAGCGATACGGCAAACGCCTCTGCAATGGAGCATTTCGCCCAGGCACATACGCGCAAGCCTGTCCAAACCGCCAAGGCCGAGCAGGTCACGATTGCCAAAGACGATCTGTTGCGACTGGCTGAGCAGTCCATTCTTGGCTTTTGGGGCGACTCCGAGCGGCTTGCAGAGCTGATTCGCTCCGATCAGCTCAGTGAGGTGGTTCTTACGATTCCACCGCCGCAACATGGGATTTACAGCATCGATCGCAATCGGCTGGTTCAATTGGTTGAATCTGGTGCGCTGACCCTCTTTGGCTTCTCTGGCGCTGAAGCCCTCAAGATGTTCGAGTCAGGTGATCTGACCTCGCTGATCCAAGGGTTTAGGAAATGACAGCCAGTCTTGCAAACAAGAACTTGTGGCGGATCATCGGAGCAAAGCCTGGTAGCACCACGACACAGCTCAAGTCCGCCTATCGACATTCGATGCGCCATGCGCATACGGATTCTGGCGGCAGCCATGAAGCGGCCACACTGATCAATCTGGCGTGGGAAGTGCTGGAGGACGAAGACAAGCGGCAACTGTATGTTGCAGATCGGAAGCAGTGGGCTGACAAGATCGGTGCAATGCTCTGCGCAGAGTGCGGTGAAGCCAATCGCGTCTTGCAGCGGCCAACTCGCTTTGACCGAATGGTCTGCGGTCACTGCAAAGCACCGATTGAGCTGAATCCGCAGCAGGCGTCGAGCTTGCAGACCAAAGCCCTTCAAATCGCCACGGAAGAGTTTGTGCAGGAATTTGGCGAGCTGATCATTGACAAAGTGCGCAGTGCAATCAGAAAGAGGTTAAGCAGATGACGCTTCGAGTGTTGCCATCTCGTGTTGACAAAGATCCGCCCGCTTCGTTTTACGCGAACTTGATTGCGTATCTTGCCGAAACCTATCCGAATGCGACGCTATCGGAAAAGGATCTTTTGTCGCTAAAGCCGCTTTGGGACAGGCTCTGGCGAGCTGGACGAAACGCTGAAGCCACAGCGCAAAGCACATGTACTTGTGATGGCAAAACGATATTTGCTTCACCGGCTATCGACGTTGACTATCGGCGTGGAGTGGCACGCGCGCCGCTTCGCTCGCAGCGCGGGCAGTTGACTCCGCTGAAAGCGCTGCGCGAATCGAGCCAGATCGAGACGAGCAAGCGGCTTGCGTCGAAGTCGAGCGAGCGGGCTAAGGCCATACGCGCCAAGATCGCGGACTTCGTAAAAGACTTGCAGGCTCGTCCGCCAAGAACGGAGGCACAGGCGGAAGCCAAGCGGCAGCAGCTCGCAAGGCTGGAACAAGAGCTTGCGGAGGCAATCGACATGGCCCGCGCGCACTTGCAACAGGCCGAAGTGGACCGTGCAAGCGAAGGCTACTCGGCCTGGCGAAAGCACCTTCCTTCGTTAGAAGTGCCGACCAAGCCGCAAGCGAGCCCAGCCATCGAAGTGGTGAAGAAAGAACCGAAGACCAAAAAGACCAAAGAGCCCAAAGCCGCAAAGGCAGCCAAAGCCCCACAAGAGCCAAAGGCGAAAGGCAGGAGGAAACCCGTGGCCCAGCTTCAGTCGGTTGAACAAGTCAAGACAGAGCAACGAAAGAACGCCGCTCCAGCGACGGACGACAGGGATCAGAAGATGGAGTCAGCCATCGGGAAGAGCCTGACGGATATTTTGAAAAATCTTGGGCTGGGCAGCGGCAAGTAGGCGCAAGCGGACGCAATCGCCAAAGAGGGTATGTCGATGGATGTTCTTGATGCGGCGCATGCAATCGTAGAGCGACTCGAGGCCATGCTCGTCGCTTCCCCGCCGCCAGGGGTCGATGCAGCCTATGCTCAAGACTTCTTTGCTCGGCGGCGAGTCTCCGTACAGGCGCAGATCGCCGAGGCGCTACGGCCCTTCCTCGAGCCCATCGACGACCGTCTGGACACGGCCAACCGACACAAGTGGGCCGGACATACAGCGGACACGATACGCGCCTGGGCGGGCAAAGCTAGCCGAGCGGAGCAGACTTGGCTGCTTTCGCGCGTGCTGGCCCACCGTCCCGACTTGACCGCCGTGGTCCAGGAACTGTGCGACCGCTACGAGCTGGACTTGGGCGAGCTGACAGCGACGAGCAAGACCGTGTATCGCTTGGTGCCGGGCGTGGCTGGGGACCGGCTGGTGGTCTACGAGGCCGATGGCGTGTCTGGCGCGGATCTGCCCGACGTGATTGATCGCGCCGACTTCGCCGGATTCGCCCGCGCTGCCTACTGGTCTGATGACGCTTCGCAGGCGCTTTTGACCGAGGTGGCGGGGACGTGGTTTGCCAAGCACGTCTCGACCTCGGAGCCGGTGCAGGTCGATCGGGCCAAACACGGTCAGCGGCTCGAGGAGCTGGTCCAGCAAACGCAGCTAGAGGGCCTAGTCGGCGACGAGGAGGCAGAGCGCAGGCTCGAGTTCCGCGTGCGGCTTTTGGAGCAGGCCGGGGCCGAGCTGGGGATGGGTCGCAAGCTCCACCTTCCGCCGCCAGACCCAAACCTGGCCGTGGGTCCATTGGCGCTGGCGGAGCTTTTGGAGCGTGACCCGCCCACAAGCCCAGGCGAGCGGACGACCGCGAACTTTGAGGCGATTGCCACCCTGCTGTCGCCGCCAAAGCCGGGCGATGCGGCTTCGATTCTGCGGTACACGGGCTGGGGCGGTCTTTCCCTCGAAGCGGCGAAGACGTATCTGCCGCCAGCGCTCGTGCCCGATGACAAGGCGCTGATCCATGAGTATTACACGCCGACCAAGGTGGCGTCGGAGCTGGCGCGCTTGCTTCTGCCTCGCATCCCGCACCTTCCCCGGCATTCGTCCGGGGATGTGCTCGCGCTGGAGCCTTCGGCGGGCATTGGGCGGCTCCTCAACGCAGCCTCGACACCAGGCTTTGAAGCGCTGAGCTGGACGGCGCTGGAGTACAGCCCGCTGGCGGCAGCGCTGCTGCGGCGGGCGCGGCCCGAGCTGACTGTGCTGAACACCTCGTTTGAGCAGTGGACTGTCTCGACGGCGGGTCGGCTCGACGGACAGCTTGGGCTGGTGCTGTGCAATCCACCCTTTGGGCAGCGAGGCGCAGAGACGGCCATCGATCCCGATCCCACGTATCGAGAGAAGCGCGCGTATTGGTACTTTCTGCGCCGAACGCTGCGGCTTCTGGCCGAGGGTGGAATCGCCGCGTTCATCATCCCGTATGGCTTTATGACGGGGAAGCCTGCGCAGTTTGTCGCGCTGCGGGAGCAAGTGCTGCGCTCGCACCACCTCATCGCCGCGTTTCGGCTGCCGTCGTCGATTTATCCCGGTGCCGGAATTGTGACTGATCTGGTGCTCCTGGAGTCGCGAGGGGGCACGCTGCCCGCAGTGCTCGATGAGGATCGCTTCATCGTCGAGGGACAGTATTTTTCGGTCACTGAGTCGCATGTGCTCGGCACCGAGCGCGGAAAGGACGGCGACGAAGACGCTTATCGCTACGAGGTCGAGGGCGAATTTCAGGGGCTCCCGCCAAACATGCTCCTGCGCGAGCGCTGCAAGACCTGCCAGGTCGAGCGTGTCTCGCCCGAGCTGCCGCGATCGGTGAGGGCCGAAAGACAGCGGCTTGCCGAGCTACCCGAAGCCGTCCTCGGGGCCAGTCTGCTCGGTCGTCGAGTCGCCAAGTACCTCGACCTGATCGCGGAGCGAAGCCTCCCCTCGCTTGCGCAAGCCCGCGCCCAGCATCGCGAGCTGCTCGATGACGTGATCGCGTTTGCCGCCAGCAACCGACTGGACGAGATCACGAGCTACCAAGATGTAGACGGCGTGGCCGCGCTGCTGTCGGTGTGGCAGCCGGACGGCAAGATCGCCGAGACGCTGGCCAAGGCACAGCAGGTCGCGGCGCGATACAGCGGCAGCGACTCGATCGCCGACACCGCCGCATGGCTACTGAGGGAGCGTGGACCGTTTACCGAAACTGCGCTGCGCGATTTTCGCGCCAGCCTTGCGTTTGGCAATCCAGACACCGCAACGCTGGAAGCCGAGCTGGTACGGGCAAGCTTCGCCAAGGACTGGACCGACCCGCCGATCTGGCTCGCGGAGACGGACTACTACACGGGTCTGGTCGGCGAGCGCTATGGTCGCGCCATCGTCCACAAAGACGATCCACTGACCGCTGCCCAGGTCAACAGACTGCGCAGCCTGATCCGGTTTCCGTCGATTTCCGAGATTGATCCAAGTCCTCGGCTTACGTGGATGCCGCTCAACCTGCTGCGCGCGTGGATGAGCGAAGTGCTCGGCAAGCCGGTCGCCGAGCTGGAGCGGACCGCCGCGCTGCTCACGTACAAGGGCACGCCGTATGCCTTCCTCGAAAAGCGGATCGGCGGCAAGAACGAGGAGTCGGTGCTGTTTGGCTGGATCAACCTGGATCTCCAGTTCTTCCAGCCTCCCTACGAAAAGATCGTCGATGACGAGGGCGAGGAGGAATCCAGCGAGGAAGCGCTCGAGCGTGCTCGGATGGCCTATACCGCAGCCAAGACGTTGCACTTTCGCAACTGGCTGCTCGAAGACCAGCGCCGAGTCGATCAAGTCGAAAGCAGCTATGTCCTGGCCAGCTTCGTCGCTCCGACGTTCGAGAGCGCGCCCTTGCAGATCGCTCGCTGGGGAAGCCAGATCGTGCTCAAGCCGCACCAGTGCGCCGTCGTCCGTCGTCTGGTCCACCACAACGGCGGGCTCAATGCGTTCGACACAGGCGTTGGCAAGACCTTCTCGGGAATCGCGACCATGGCCATCCAGCGTGAGCGCGGCGTCTGTCGGCGTCCCCTCGTCGTGGTGCCAAACACGCTCGTCTGGAAGTGGTATCGGGACATCCTGCGCTGTCTGCCGGACTATCGCGTGGTGGTCGTCGGCGCGAATCGCAAGCTGAATCGCGCGGGCGTCTGGGTGAGCGGCCCCGACTCGCAAGAGGATCGCGAACTCAAGTGGCGACGATTCCAAGCGGGTCAATACGACTGCGCGATTGTGCCCTACTCGTTCTTCGCGACCATCGGCTTGCGTCACGAAGCGTGGAAGCAGTTTGCGGAATCGACGCCGCTGCTGGCCCGCAAGCTTCAGCTCGATGCGCGCGAGTTTGCCGAGATCATCGAGCGAGCCCAAGAGCGAGAGCGCACCGGAAAAGCGAAGGAACCGCCCAAAGTCAGCGACAAGCGAGCCATCGCCATCGTCGGTGAGGATGTCTGGGAAGAAGCGGACCTAGAGCAGCGTGAAGTGATCCGGCAGCAAGTCGCGCAGGATCTGCTGCGGGAGTCGATCGAGCGCGAAAAGACGCTGGTCGCACTGACAGAGAAGCTCGGCGGTCTGTCCGAGCGCAACGTCGCCCTACACCGCGAAGCCCTCGAGCAGTTTGCGGCGGTTCGCGCTGCGGATACGGCGAGCAACGCCATTACGTTTGAAGAGATTGGCATTGACTTCTTGCTCATTGATGAAGCGCAGAACTTTAAGAACATTTGGGCCGTTGGACAGCTTGAGGGTGGAAGTCCCAAATACCTTGGCGCGATTCAGAGCGGTAGCGAGCGCGGATATCAGCTAGCCGCATATCGGCACAACCTGTCGAAGCGCCTTGGCACGCCCGGCGGCACGTATCTACTGAGCGCAACACCGGCCAAAAATTCACCGATTGAGTATTTCACACTGATCAACTTGGTCAACGAGCTGGCGTGGGCAAACGTAGGAATCCCCACCGTCGAAGCATTTATCGATCGCTATCTCCTGATTGAGCGTCGCGACGTGGTTCAGCCGAACATGGAAATACGCGAGCAGAGTGTCGTGTCCGGGTTTCGCAACTTGCTGGAGCTGCGCGATGTCATTTTCAGATATGCCGAGTTTAAGACCGCTGCGGAAGTGGGCCTCAAACTTCCTGAGAGCAAAAGCTCGACCATGCTGGTTGATATGACCATGGAGCAGAGCAACATCTATTACAAGTTGGCAGACAAGTACACCGCTGCCGTTCGCTCCATGGCACACGGCGGGAAGAATGCAGCCAAGCTGAAGAATCAAGCGCTCTCACTTCTCGCCAAGATGCAGCTTGCGACGATCCATCCCGCGCTGGTCGAAGGTCCAGTCACTCCCGCACACTATGAATTTATGCAGGTATCTTTCAATCATCCCGATCTTCCGCAGGAAGAAAAAGAGCGACGGCTGATTTTGATTGAGATGGCCGGTGGCAATCGGAAGGCGTCAGGCCAAAAGATCGATGAGCTGTTTGAAGAAGCAAAAAAGAATACTGAGATAGTAAACGATTGGGAGCTGGAGACGAGCAACCTTTGGAACATTGCCAAGCGCAAGTGGGCCAAGAAAAAGAAACTCCGAACGCAGTTCACCTATGCGTCTGCTGGCAAGGTGGCTGATATGCACTCGCCCAAGCTCGATCTCTGCGTCGAGCTGATCATGACCAACCCAGGCTGCGGTCAAATCGTGTTCTGCGACAACGTGGCGGTTCATCGGTGGCTGCTGGAGCTTCTGGTCGAAGCTGGAATGCCGAGGGAGCGAATCGCCGTGATCAATGGCGAGATTGCCAAAGATCCAGTCCGACGGCTGGCCATCTCCGACGAGTTCAACGGTGTTCCGGCGGTGGTTGCCCCCGACGGCACCATCGAGGTGGAGGAGATCATGCCGCGTTACGACGTGGTGATTGCAAACCAAGCCGCATATGAAGGAATCGATCTACACAGGCGAACCTGCACGGTGTATCACCTCGACTTGCCGTGGGAGCCGAATACACTCAGACAGCGCAACGGACGAGCCGTGCGCCAAGGAAATCTACAGAGCAACGTCGATATCAAAGTCCTGATGGCACGCAGATCGCTGGATGTGGTTCGCTATGAGTATATCTTGGGCAAGCTGCGCTGGATGAGTGATCTCATCGAGTCGGCAGACAATGCACTGAGCAACCCTGCCGCCGACAACGAGATTGACTCGGAGGCCATGGTGCTCTTCATGACCAAAGACGAAGAGAGCGCCAAAGCGGCCATCGCCGCGCTGAAAGCGTCGCAGGAAATGCGACGGCGCAAGCAGATTGCGGGTCGCGCCTGGCGTGACTTCGAGCTGCTGGTGTCCAGGGTGAAGTCGCTGCGCAACAGCTCACTCGACAGCGAGCGGAAGCTCATCATTGAGGAGGAGATCAAGAAGCTTCGACGCTCCATCGAGAACATTCCCGAGGATGTGTGGCCGTATTCATGGGTCTTGGCCCACCTCGATCGGGACATCGCCATTGACCACGACTTGGACATCAACACCGTTCCCATCATTGATGGCTGGACGCTTCATGGTGCCGTCGAGATCGGCAAAGTCCAGGGACTGGTCTACGGCTGGCGAGAGTTTGGAACTGTCGAATGGCACAAACGGGATATGAATGACGACAGCGCCGACTTCAAACAGGGCTTGGGGCAGTTTCTTACGCTCGGCTATCTGCCACAAGAGAAGCACGCGCACCCGAACTATCCTGAAGAGGATTTGAAAGGTCAGCTCCTTGCGCTGTTTGCCAGCGTTCGGAGTTCAGGCACATTTGAGCTTCTGGGGCTGAAAATCTGTAGCGCAAACTGGCGACAGCGACTCAAGGCATGGTGGCCAGAGATTGTGCAGATGGTGAAAGGCACGGCACTCGACTTTCTGGTTCCGATTCGAGTGGGTTCTGGGTTTGATTTGGTGGATTCCTATAACCCCAAAGTGACCATTGACACACTCGCAGATTTCGATCTGAAAACGTATACGGAATTTTATCGCTTTGTGACTTCGACACGGACGGACTTGACCTACTCGAATGTGGCGCTGACCGTTGAGCAGTGGTGGGGCGTTCGTTTTCCTCGCGGGGTCTTGCTGAGTAGCTCTGTGCGATATGCCAATTCCGTCACTGGCAAGCGCGTGAGTGCGGTGCCGCTCTTGGCCAGTGCCGATCTGGCGGTTGTGCAGGACGATGGCTTTCCTGATATGCCCTTTTTGCTTATCCATTTGCCATCCGGCTCGATTCTGCGTGCATTCCGAACGCTGGATATCGCGCGACTCGCCCACGACTTGGTGCTGGGTCGGCAGGACTGGAGTTCGGAGCTTGCGCCCTTTGAACAAAAAGAGATGGTGCAAACCGTCCTTGAGAGACTTGCTGCGCGCTCGGAGGTTCCGAGCGACGACGAACTACGAATCTGGGGGGTTCGATGACAACAAAGCGACGCAACACCGATGTATCCGACAGCGTAATCAGCGACCTGGCCGCGAGCGCAAACGCGCTGGCGCTGGTCAAGGAGAACCTGAACACCAAGCCCACGCGGCGAGAACGAGCCAAACGGGCGCTCGCGGTTGCGGAAAGACGGGTGCAAGACCAGACCACCAAGACGCATCGCGTGGCCGTGGATCTTGGGGGCGGCACGATTGCGCAGATATCGACGGAGCTGGTCAATTGGGCGGTGCGGTCGCTCGGCAACTGGAGCGGCAAGGACTCGTGGATGGGCAAGAACGCCGATGTCATGCAGGGCGCGCCGCATGTGATGATCGGCATGGCGGTCTATCTGACGGAGCTGTTGACGCGCCCAAAAGGGAAGCTGCCGAGCCTCAAGCGCGAAATCGCGTCGGAAGCGGCCAACGTCTTTACGCACCTTGGGTTTGC
>CALMML010000415.1 GCA_937868485.1 uncultured Myxococcales bacterium
ACGCCCATCGCGCCTTCTCCCAAGATTCCGTCGAGTCGGTACTGACCATCGAGCGTGCGGCCAATCATGGAGGCCGCCCATTCGTTCTCGGTCGACATAAACCTTACCTAAGACGGTACGGTGAAGCCCCGTTTGGTTCAAGGGCCACGCCGGGAATTGTTGATGCGCAGTTTTCCCGTCGCTGGCTGTCTTTCGCACGGGTGCATCCGGCGTGGGCAATCGTGTGGCCTACATTGTCGCCTAGTTTGCTCTTTACGCCGGGGCGCTTGCCGTGCCAAAAAAACGCCATGAAGCGACACCTGACCGTCTTTGCTTGTGGAGCTGTTCTTTTTGCGACCAGCGCAGCCTGGGCTCAGGCGAAAGCCGCACCGCTATCCGAAGCGGCGGCCAAAGCGGAAGCCGAGCGCGCCGGTAAAGAGGGTGAGCGACTGCTGGCTCAGCACGATGCCTCGGGCGCCGTGACGGAGCTGGGCAAGGCCTTCAACCTGAGCAAGAACCCACGCTTTCTGCTGCCGCTCGGAATGGCGTTTGCGGAAGCGGGTCGGCCGCTCGATGCGCTCGATGCGCTCGGTCGCTACCTGAAGGAAACGCCGACGTTGCCGGATCAAAAGCGTCGCGAGATCGGCGGTCGCCTCGGTGTGATGCTCGATCAGGTGGCTGGGACGGTGTCGGTCGAAGCGTCGCGTCAAAATGCGCAGATCAAGCTCGACGGACGCGTGGTTGGTACATCGCCGCTGGAGACTCCGCTGCGGCTGACGCCGGGCAAGCATGAGATCCAGATGGTGCCAGCTCCGACGGATCCGTCGAGCGGAGCCTCGGTGACGATCGATGTGAAGCCGGGCGAGTCGAAGGCGGTCAAGCTGGAGCCGGGCAGTCGCTCGCGCTTTTTGGAACCGCAGGCGCAGCTCGACGAGACGAGTCCCGCGCAGCGCACCACCGGCCTTCAGCAGACGACGGCCGCGACGGAACAGCCAGCCAAAGGCAGTGAGTTTAGCTTTCGCGATCTGCCCAAGAAGTGGTGGTTTTGGACCGGCGTAGGCGCGGTGGCTGTCGTCGGCATTGGGCTCGGTGTTGGGCTGGGCGTAGGGCTGCGTGATAAGTCGGCACCTCCGACGGAAGCATTCCCGGCGGTGACGACTTGGCAAGGTGGCGCCATCGATGTGCGGATGCCCTCTGCGCTGGCGTACGGGTACTGATCATGAAGATGCTTGCCAAGCTTGCCGCGATGGGACTGGCTTTGTCGTCGGTGCTCACCTCAGGCTGTAGCGAAGACTCTGACGCGTGCGAAGGTCGCGCCGAAACCTGTCTATCGCTGACGCTGTATGGGTCCGACGGTGTGAGCGCTGCCGATCAGCTGCGAATCATGCTGCTTCGCAAAGAGCAGCCGCTGTCGCCGATGACGCCGCTCAGCGCGGTTCAAGACTTTCCGTTCAAAGTGGCTGTGTTGTGGCCCGACGGACCCGCGAACCTGAGCGTGCGCAGCAGCCTCTCGGGGATGACAAATGGTGTGAGCGCTGAGATCTCGCTCGATTTGCGCAATGGACAGCACGCGCAGCGCAAGCTGACGCTGTATCCGCCGCTGCCGAACACGCAGCCGACGGACATGGCGAGACCGCGCGACATGGCGGCTCAGCCCGATCTGGCCGTGCCGCCGGATATGACGGTGCTGCAAGACATGGCTGTGCCACCGGATCTGACGGTGCCTGCGGATCTGGCTACGTCGCCCGATCTGGCCGTGCCGCCTGCGCCTTAGGCCCACGCTCCGCGCAGCGCGGGCAGAATCAGTGCTTCCAGCTGGGCGCTGACTTCCTCGAACGATCGCGCTGCATCGACGAACTGAATCGGCTTTCCGGCCTGCTTCCACGCCTGCGCTTGCTCTCGATACAGCCTCGCGACTTCTCGCTGTACGTCATCCACCTCGAAGATCTCTTGGGCTTGACCACGCTTGGCTCGTCGCTGCGCTGCGACTTCCACCGGCACATCGAAGTAGATCGTCAGATCGGGCGTGCGAAACGTCGCGTTCGCCTGCGCAACCAGATCGAGAGGCACGCCGGCTGCGGTCTGGTACGCCAGCGACGACAGCACATAGCGATCACAGACGACAACCTGACCTTGTGCGAGCGCAGGCTCGATTTCGCGCGCCAGGTGATCCGCACGGTCCGACGCAAACAGCAGGGCCAGCGCGTGCGGAGAAAATGGCGCATGTTCGCCACGGAGCACCTGACGGATTAGCTTTCCGACGGGATTGGCAGTCGGCTCAGCGGTCTTATAGACGGACAGTCCCAAGTCAGACAGTCGCGCAATGAGCCATGCTTGCTGGCTGGTGGTTCCCGCGCCGTCGATGCCCTCGAAGACCAAGAAAAAGCCACGCTTCCCTGTGCTCGTCGTCATGCGCGGCGGAGTGTACGCACTGGTCGATGTGGGTCAAGGACTTTGACGCATTGTCCGCAGCACTGGCCAATAATGAGCATGAATTGCCCAAGTGTTGATCCAATGGGCATCAATGTGTCTGCTGTTATGTGTCAAATGTTCTCAATTTCATGATCGACATGTGTAAATAATTCACAATCACAATGGATAAACAATTGATTTGCAGACAATCATGTGCTGAGCTACATATAAACGGTTGCTGCTTCACAAGAGGGGACAGGCGCAGATGTCATTGCCAATTGCGAATCAACAGACCGATACCTCGTGGCTCCGATCCTGCCGTAGCGCGCGCATCGTTCCGTCTGACGAACTCGATGCGCAGGGACACAGCTCGACGCAGCCGCCTCATTCTGCGGATTTGCTGTCTCAGTGGCACTTCGAGCCGTCGCTCGGAAAGCTGCGGAAGTCATTGGGGCTCAGTCGGGCCGCACTTGGGCGACGCTGTGGTCTATCGGAGAGCACGATTCGCAACCTAGAAACCGGACGGCACACACCGACGATGCAGACACTGGCAGCACTGGCAACGGTGTTTCCTTGGATGCGGTCCGAACCGGCGCAGCGTGGGCAAGTGACTGGTCTTCTCGACGGTGGGCCGCTGTGTTTCTTGGGCCAGCAAGACGGTCTGCAAAGCCATCAGCAGCTTGTATCGGCGCTGCTCGGTGACGGCGGCTATCTGTCGCTTTCGCTGATTCTGAGCGATCCGGCGTGTGCGCTAGCGTTTTGTGCCTTTCGCAATCACAACGATCCACCGCGTCGCTTTTGGCAACAGGTGGCTCAGCGCGTGCGAAGCGTGCTCGGTCGCCAGCCGCTGGATGTATGGGCCATTGCGTGCGCAGATGGTCGCAAAGAAGTGGCGCTGTGTGAATGGCTCCTGGCCAGTGGACTGCCTGGTCTGCGTCTGCTTTTGATGGAACAGAGCTTGGCGCTGCTCAGCACTGCGTATCAACATGCGCTGACCAAGCTGGGGAGCGAGCCCGACGTGCGGCTCGGCGGTCTTCAAGCGGATCTGCCGCAGCTTCCTCGGTATCGTTTGAGCAGTCGGCCTCGTCGGCAGCTCTTTTGTTTGCTGGGACCGCTGCTGGGACTTCCCGATGGCGATCTCTGGTCGCTTGCGCAAGCGCTTCTGACCGCACGACGCGACGATCTGCTGCTGCTCGGTTTTGATTCTGCGACGACGCTACCTGGACAGCCACTGCACGAGCTGGCGCGCAACTCTGACATGCAGCCAGCGCTTCGTTTGTTCGTCGAGCGACCATTTCGACTGCACCTACCGGATCTACAGCGCTTGAAGTTGTCGACGGTGATCGATGTGACAAGCTGCTCGGTGCCTGCCAGCTACGCCGTCGAGGTTCGTGCTTCGGTGACAACTCACGCACGCGAGCCTCGTCGCTATTCTGTGTGGCGTAGCAATCACTATCATCCGCAGGCGCTGACCGACTCGCTCCAGCGCGAAGGCTGGGAGCTGCTTCAGCAGTGGCAATCCGATGATCCGCAGCCAGCGACGGGCCTGCATCTGTATCAGCGGGTGCGCGTCGATGATCCATGTGCATCCGAAGGACTGGGCAGCTATCAGCCGCAGGCGAGCTGGCGAAGTCAGCCGCTGTGGTCTGACGATGAGCTGGCGCTGTGTCAACCTGTCTTGATTCGGCGGCTTCGGCGACGTTCGATGACACTTTGTCGCGCGGTAGAGCAGCTGCGCTGTCAGCCTGTCCAGCTTCGTTCGCAGGATTCTGTGCACGCCGTCGGAAAACGAGTTGCTCGGTTGGCGTACCTCTTGCTTTAGGCTTACGACATGACGCGATGGAAGACGCAGTTGTTGGTGTTCGCGCTGGTTGCTGCTGGCCCACATTGGGCACTTGCCGATGGCACCACCACGACCGGGTCGGGAACTTGCTCGGGCATGGTGAACAGCAAGACCATCTCGGGCAAGACCATGATGGCGCTCGGTGGCGAGCTGGTGACGCAAAACCAGGGCGTGGTCTTTGGTCGGGCTGAGTGCGAGTGCCGCAGTCGAGGCCTGCGGATGCGTGTGCTGCTGGATCAGGCGGTGGCGCAAGACGGTCAGACGTTCAGCACCTCGATGTACGTCGGGCAGGACAACTGCTCGGAGCAGACGCCTCGTACGACGAGCGGTGCCCAGTGCGAGCAGATTACGTCCGCGAATCCGCCCGGAAACGGCGACTTTTCGATCGAGCCCAACGCGTTCCGTTCGGTGTCGCCGATCGACCTGTTGCTTCCAGCGGAAGCGCTGATGAAGCCCAAGCCGGTCGGATCGACCTCGTGGGACTACAAGTGTGACACCGGGGGACCGCAGAACGTGACGGCGCAGGTGCTGCTTGGACCGGACTCGGGACCAGCGACTTGTAAGCTGCCGTTGTCGGTCAATACCCAAGGACCAACGGCTCCAAGTCTGAACTCCGTTGGAAGTGGCAGTGGCGCGTTGACTGCGCGCTGGTCCGTTCCGACGGGGACGTCCGGTATTCAGTACTATCAGGTGCTGTGTCGCAGCGTGAAATCACCGACGGTGCCGGTGATGTCCGACGAGTTCCTGAGCAGTACGCCGTATTTCTTTTCGGCTTGTATCGACGGGAAGCTGTATCGGCGACCACTCAACGCGAGCAACACGAATACCACCGAGGACAGACCGGGCTATGGCGAGAAGCCAACCGCTGGCACGTTTCTCGTGGACCCGCGCTTTATCTGTTCGGAGCGAATCACTGCGACGACGTCGGACTTGTCGGCGCGGATCTCTGGGCTCAGCAACGGCGAAGACTACGAGGTCATGGTGGTTTCCATCGACAACTATGGCAACGCGTCTCCTTCGACGGTGATGATCGGGACGCCGCAGCCGACGAAGGGCGTTCTCGACGACATTTGCCAGAAGGAAGCCGACTGTCCGGCGGGCTTTGGCTGTAGTGCAAGTGGTCGAGTGCCTGCTCCCAGCACGCTGCTGTCGCTGTCGGTGTTTGCGCTGATCTTGGGTCTGTTTCGCCGAGGGAGGGTGAGCTGATGAAGGCCATTTGGGCAGCCGTCGCCGCCTTTGTGGGTTGGTCGAGTGTGGCGCGCGCCGATGTTCAAGCTTCGCCGCAGTACCTGATGTTCGAGGTCAAGTTCGGCCCGTACGTGCCGCACATCGATCGCAGCATCGGGCTTGGCGAAAGCACGCCATTTTCGGATGTCTTCGGCGATCCCTCGTCGGGCAAAGGCAGCACGCCAGCGTGGGGCCTGCTCGGTCAGGGAGAGCTGGATTATCAGTTCTTCCATCGCTTTGGTGTCTTGGGTGTGGGCATCTCGGCGGGCTATCACTATCGGACGGCCAAGTCGTTCGGGCGTGAGCCCAAGTCGCAGCTGTACTGTCAGGTTCAAGACAACGGCAGCGGCGGACGGCGCTATGTACTTCCGACGACACCAACGGCAACCGAGGTGACGTACAACGACTGCATCTCTGACGACGAAGACAAGCTCAACGTCGTGCCGATGTCTGTCCTGCTGAGCTATCGCTTCGACGTACTCGACCGGCGGTTTGGCATCCCGATCATCCCGTACGTCAAGGTCGGACTTGCCTACTACGCGTGGTGGTTTGGCAACAGCAGCTCGTACGTGTCGACGATCAACACCACCGATAGCAACGGCCAGCCAAAGACGCTCGATTCAAGTGGCGGGTCGCTTGGGCTCGTGGTTCACCCTGGCTTGGCGCTAAACTTGTCGGCGCTTGACCCGTCTGCGGCCCGTGCGATCGATCAAGAAGTGGGGCTGAACCGGGTGACGCTCTTCGTCGAGCTGAACTATTCCTGGGTGAATGGATTTGGCCGGCCTCGTAATTTGGACTTGTCGGATACCAGCTTGAGCGCTGGCCTCGGCTTTGAGTTTTAATCTGCGGCAGGCAAGGGCTTTCCTATGCAGAACACACCACAGACCACTGCGAACAAATCATTTGCCATCGACCCGTTTCGGTTGCTGCGCAAAGTCTACGATACCGTCGAGCAAGTGACCGGTCCGGCGATCGAAAAGCTGATCACCACCGATCGCTTTGCCCGGCTGAACGGCAAGGTGATGGAGGCCATCCTCCGCACCCAGCGAGTGACGCGTGAGAACGTCACGTCGACGCTACACCTGATGAACTTCCCGGCGCGCGAAGACATCGTGCGGCTTGGCGAGCTGGTACTTCAGCTCGAAGAGAAGATCGACAAGCTGGGCGATCGCATCGAAGCCCTGGAGCAGCGCAACGGAAAGCTGACAGGAGGCTAAGATGGAGACGGAAGGTCGGCTCGGGCGGCTCTCGTCCGTTCTCGAAAAGGTCGCGCACTACTCGCCGATCAACCAAGGCCTTTCGCTGCTGGAGCACTGGCTGGACTTGGTAAACACCGTGCAGGGCTCGCGTGAAGCCTCGGTGGGACCGACGCCCAAGGAAGTGATCTGGCGCAAGAACAAGGCCCGACTGTATCGCTATGAGCGAACGACCCCAGCGACGCGCAAGACGCCGGTGTTGTGCATCATGCCGCTCATCAATCGCGCGTACATCTTGGACCTGCGGCCCGGTGCGAGCTTCGTCGCGTATCTGCAGTCGCAGGGGCACGATGTCTATCTGCTCGATTGGGGCGATTGGAACGACGAAGATCGTAGCCTCAACATCGACGTGCTACTCGAACAGTACGTCGCGCGGGCGGTGCGGATGGTCGCCAAGCAGGCGGGGGGACCGATCACGATGCTCGGCTACTGCATCGGCGGTGCGGTGGCGACTTGCTTTACGGCGCTTCACGAAGAGGGGCTCATCAAGAACCTGGTCCTTCTGACGACGCCCATTGACTTCCAAGACGCGGGACCGTTTGGTGTCTGGACGCGTCCCTCGGTCTTTCCGCTGGAGCTCTTGACGTCGGTCTTCCCCGCGGTGCCAGGCGCGTATCCTGATGTGGGGAGCAAGCTCCTTCAGCCGCTACCCGCCAGCGTCGGTCAGTTTGTTCGCTTGGAAGAAAAGCTGCGCGACGAGCGCTTCGATGTCTATGGCTGGCAGGCGATGTTCCGCTGGGTGAATGACGGCGTTTCCTTTCCGTCGGGCTGCTACCGGCAGTGGATTGGTGAGTTCTACCAGTCCAACAAGCTGGTGCGTGGCCAGCTGGTGATGAACGGACGCAAGGTTCTTCTGTCGAACATTCGCTGTCCGCTGCTCAACGTCGTCGCGTCAAACGACGTCATCGCGCCCAGGCCGACGACGAGCGCGATCCTCGGACTGGTCAGCAGCACGGACAAAGCCGAGCTGGTCGTCAAAGGTGGACACGTCGGTATTGTCGTTGGAAAAGCCGCAGCGACCGATCTGTGGCCGAAGGTCGGTGCGTGGCTCGCCGCCCGTGACGCCTAACGACTGTCCGAACCGCTCTCGCCGCTGCCGCTACGGCTTGCGCGGGCTTGGGAATCGACCGCTCGCAATGAGCATGTCCAAGTGCGCCTGCCGTACTCCATCCTCGGCTTGAGCAAGCGCCGTCTCTGCATCTCGGGCTCGGCGTTCCGCGTCTAGCGCCTCTAGGTTGGATGTAGCTCCCACCAAAAACGCCTGTCTTGCCATGCTTGCTGCAAGGCTTGCCGCCGCTTCTGCTTCTCTTGCCGCCTGGACCGACTCTTGCGCACGCGAAAGGGCATAGCTGGCCGCGCGAACCTCTGCGCGTGCCTGTAGCTGCGTTGTCCACTGCGCGATCTTGATCTGCTCGTACTGCGCTTTCCGCTCCTGCTGAACGCCATATCGCAGACCGCCATCGAAGAGAGCCCAGCCAATGTCGATGCGTGCTTGCCAGCCAAGCAGTGGCTGCACGATGGACGGCGGATTTTGGAAAAAGGGCGCAAAGCTGCCTGCCACGGTTGGCAAGTAATCCACAACGCTGTGTCGAATCAGCCGAGCCGCAGCCCATGCACGCGCTTGGAGTAGCCGCAGATCCGACCTCTGCCACAGCGCTTCTTGTTGTGCATCAATAAGTGGCGGCGTGGGTTCAAGCCGGGGCTCTTCCAGGATATCAACCGGCCCATCGTGGCCAATCATCGCCCCAAGTAGCTCTTCTGCTCGACGCAGCATCGCCAGCGCGCTGCTTCGCTGTCCCTCCGTCACTTGCCAGTCTGCACGCGATCGGACTTCATCGAGCTTGTTTCCCAGTCCGCCTTCGGCCCGCTGCTTGGCGTAGGCATGATGCTGCGCGGCCAGGTCTCGTGATCGCGTCACGACATCCACCACCCGCTGCTGCGTCAGCACCAGCAGATACGCCCGCGCGGCGGCCACCGCGACCTTCTGCTCCGCATCCTTTACCGAGATCTCGGCCACCTTGACGTTGTCGTCCGCATGCAGCCACTGCGCCCATCGCGACGGAGCCAACAGCGGCACTTGCACAGTCGCATTGCCCGCCACCTGGTCTGCTCCGGCCACCAGCCGCTGCATGTCTCCGGTACCCAGGACGCGATCGCCATCCAGCCGGGTGTAGTTTATGCCTACTGTTAGCGTCGGAAGCGACGCCGATCGAGCTTGCGCCAGGACCGCAATCAGCCGTCTCGTCTCATTCTTCGCGAGCAGCGCCGCCGAGTTGTACTGCACGGCCCGCTGGATCACGTCTTCAAAAGACAGCCTGGGAGGCATTGGCTCCGTCTGCGGTTCGCGCGCTTCCTTGGGCAGCAGCGCTTCGGTCAGCTCTTTCTGTGCCGCCTCTCGCAGTGGCGGTTCCGCAGCTTCAGCAGACGTACCCAGCAGCAGGGCCACGAGGAAGGACTTACGCATGGTTAGCCTCGGTATGTGGCTCCAGAACTGTTCACTCATCGTCGTCATCACTTGCTCCTGGGACAGCAAAACGTCCGAGCAGGCTGTAGAGCACAGGAATCAGCAGCAGCGTCATCGCCGTCGACACCGTGAGCCCGCCAATCACCGCCCGTGCCAGCGGTAGGTTCGTCTCGCTTCCTTCGCCAATGCCCAGCGCCATCGGAACCAGGCCCACGATGGTTGCAATCGTGGTCATCAGGATGGGCCGCAGCCGAGTCCGTCCCGCGTGCACCGTTGCTGTAACCAAGTCATCACCTCTGCGGCGCAGCACGTTGGCGTAGTCCACCAGTAGCACCCCGTTGCTGACGACGATTCCGACCATCATGATGATGCCCATGAAGCTGTTTACCGACAGCGTGGTCTTTGTCACGTACAGCGACACCATCACCCCCGCCAGCCCCAGCGGCACCGACATCATGATGATGAGCGGCTGCAGCAGCGACTTAAACTGTGACGCCAGCACCATGTAGACCAGCACGATCGCGAGCGCCGCCGACAGCAGCAGTCCAGAGAAGGCTTGCTCTTGCGCCTCTCGTTGGCCGCTTACCTTTACCGAAAACCCTTCCGGCGGCGGTAGATCTTTTAGCGCCGCCATGACCGCATCGGATGCATTCCCCAGGTTCGAGGTCGGCGCGACATTGGCCGTCACATCAATCACTCGCTGCAAGTACTTGCGACTGATCTGCACCGGCCCGCTGGCTCGCTCGATCTTCGCCAGAGACGACAGCGCCACCATCGACCCTTGGGGCGTGCGCAGAAAGATGTCGCGAATGTCATCGACCTCGTCTCTGTGTCGGTCGCTCATGCGGACGTTTACAAAGTACTCGTTCCCGGTCTGCTGGTCCGTGTAGCGAATCGGCTGAAACTGTGTGTTGCCCGTCAGTGAAGCGAGCACCGACTGTGCGACCTGCTGCTCGCTGATGCCCAGCACCCCCGCCTTTTCGCGGTCTACCTGGATGTGTAGCTCTGGATAGTTTTCCTCTCGGCTGAGCTGAAGATCCGTCAGCAGGGGCCGCCCGTTGGCATCCTGTAGCGCGCGCAGCTTTCCCAGCACCCGCTTGGCGTACGCCGCGCCCAGCTCCTGGTCTTGCCCGAGGATCTCGATATCAACCGGCGCGGGCTGACCCATGTTCAGGATCCGCTTCACGATGCCGCCGGTAAAAAAGTACGTGACGATGCCTGCGGCCTTTTCGCTCAGGTTCTTGCGGACGCGATCCACAAGCTGGGTATCGCTCTGGCTGCGCGCTGTTTTGGACACCAGCGCCACCTGAATATTGCCCGAGTGTCCACCCGTGTTGCCCGTAAACAGGGCCGTCCTTCCGCCCGGTAAGCCGATGTCTGCCAGCGTTGCGATATAGAGCGGCTTTGTTCCCGGCGGGTTGAGCGTGTCCAAAATGACCTGTTCGAGCTTCATCGTCACTTCTTCGCTTCGCTCGACCCTCGTCCCAATCGGCGCTTTGTAGCTCAGCGTGAACTGGCTCTCATCACTCTGGGGGAAGAACTCGCTACCGATGCGGAAGTAGAGCGGGACCGTCGCCCCGCAGAGCAGCAGGATCGAGACGACCGTTACCGTCCGGTGTCGCAACACGACCTCCAGCAGCCGCGCATACAGGTTGTCCATCCCATCTAGCCGCTGCGAGATCCAGCGAACCAGTGCCGGACCGGGCGCTCCGTGATGCGCTTCGGGCTTCTTCAGCCAGTACAGACACAGAAGCGGCGTCACTGTGCGCGATACAAAGAAGCTCATCAGTAGCGAAAAGCTGATGGTCAGCGCCAGCGGGATGAACAGGTAGCGTGCGACGCCGGTCAAAAACAGAACCGGGAAGAACACCACGATCGTTGTAATCGTCGACACCAGGATCGGCATTGCCACTTCCTGTGCCGCTTTCAGCACCGCTTGCTTGCGCGTCGGCTCCGTGGCCAGGTGTCGGTGGATGTTTTCCAGCTCGACGATGGAGTCATCAACCAGTCTCCCCACCCCGAGCGCCAGCCCACCGAGCGTAAACACGTTGAGCGACTGCCCGGCAAAGTACAGAAGGACAAACGTCGCCACAATCGACAGCGGGATGGCCACCGCCACGATTCCGGTGGCTCGCAGCGACAGAAGGAAGATCAGGATCACAAGGACGGCCAGCCCACCTCCTTGCAGCGCTTCGTGTTCCAGCGCCTTGATGGCGCTGCGGATGTACGTCGATTGATCAAATGAGATCACAAGCTTGACGCTCTCGGGCACGCCATACAGCTTGGGAAGCTGCGCGCGGACTGCATCCACGACGGCAATCGTGTTTGCTTGTGGCTGCTTGAGCACCCGCAGATAGACGCCACGTACACCCGACACCCGCACGATGTTTTGTTGGTCAGCGGTGCCATCTGTGACCGTTGCCACATCCGACAGCCGCACGGGCTGGCCGGGGCTCTGTCCGGTCATCCCTGGCTGACCAGGCGAGACGATGACGGACGATAGCTCGCGTGGGTGCGTGACCTGGGTGTTGGAAAAGACGTTGATGTCACGGTCGCCGGTCTTTAGGTTCCCACTCGGCAGCAGCAGGTTTGAGCTTCGTACCGCGCTCACCACATCCAAGATGCCGAGTGACCGCGCCCGCAGTGCGTCGCGATCGACTTCTACTTCGACCTCTCGCTGTTTTCCTCCACCGGGAGTGGCAGAGGCGACGCCGGGCAGCCGCTCTATCTGCGGCTCAATCACGTTGTAGGTCAGGTCGTATAGCTGCTTTTCATCCAAGCTGTCGGATGAGATGGCAATCGTCACCGCCGGGATGTTGGTGATGTCGAACTTGATGATGAACGGCTGCTGGATGCCAGGGGGCAGCGTGTTCAGCATCTGGGACACGCGCTGCTGCACCTCAAACTGGGCGTTGTCGAGGTTTGTGCCATAGGAAAACCAGGCACTGACGATCGATGCGCCCTGGCGCGACGTACTCTCCACTCGCTCGATGCCTGGGGCCGCAGACACCGCGCGCTCAATGGGAACGGTGATGGCTTTCTCTATGTCCGAAGGACCGGCCCCCGGATAAAACGTCGCGACCCGGATGACCGGGATGGTGATGTCTGGGAACAGGTCCACTGACAGCCGCAGGAGGGACTGCATTCCCAGCACCACCGTCATCAGCGACAGCATCAAGATCAGGATTGGGTTGCGTAGGGCCAGCCGCGTAAGCCACATCGGACTCGCTTGGTACTGCGGGGGCGGTCAAAAACACAATTGGGAACTTTGGGTCCCTGCCTGGCAGCTGGCGATTGGCCGTCTTTCCCGTCGGTTCCACACGCCGGGATCAGCAAAGAAGTGCACGCAGTACCGTTCCATTCCAAATGGATTCACTCCGCCAGTGCGGAAATTCCGATCCATTGGCGATGGAAACCAAATCCTGTACGGAAAGTTCGGTCCATTCAGGATGGACGCATGGCACCAGCTTGGGTTTGTGAATCCATTCCAAATGGAAGCCGATTCATGAGCGGTGTTTGTCGACCCATTCCGAATGGAAGCAGGTCGCAAGTGCAGGATCGAGGATCCATTGCAAATGGAACGCATTTTCCAGGCTCACTGTACGATCCAGCCTGCCTGGATCGGCAAAACCGTAGGCAGTCTGCCGATGCCTGCCTTGGATGCCTTACTGTGTGCTTGCTGGATTCGACTTCTGCTGATGGCGAGACGCGCTAGACGACGGAATCCGCTGCTTTCTGGACTGGAGGCGTCATCCGTCAGCCGGGTCAAGCCTGTTTGGTTGTCGGAATCGTCCGCAAGCAGTCAGACCCAGCGAGTTTCCTGGTCCGCAGCCGCGCTGCGTCGTTTTGATCGGCGATGATGGGGTGATGGACGGACAACAGTCGATTCGGACCGCACGGCTCTGCTTGCTGGAAACCTCGGTCGCACTGCTTGAAGCGTGTGCCACGGACAACCTTGCGCAAGCAGAGCGGCTCCTTGGCGTGTCTCTCTGCGAAGACTGGCAGACAGACAAGTGGCTGTGGGAACTCCGTCTGGCAGAAGCCAAAAAAGACCCGGCATTTCTGCCCTGGCTGCCGCGTGCCATTGTCCTTGCAGACTCATCACAGCTTATCGGGCACCTGAACTTTCACTCTGCGCCGGGCCCTTCGTACCTTCAGCAGATTGCTCCCGGTGGGCTAGAGCTTGGGTACACCATCTTTGCGCCGTATCGGCGAAACGGCTACGCCGAAGAAGCGGTCACGGGCCTGCTGAAGTGGACAGCCAAGCACCGTGGGGTGCGGCACTTTGTGTTTTCGATTCGACCTGACAACACACCGTCTGTGCGGATTGCGCACAAGCTCGGATTTTCCAAGATCGGCCAGCACGAAGACGAGGTAGACGGCACAGAGGACATTTATTCGTGCCACTGGCCCTAGCGGTGGCTACTTCCGTTCAAACCGTCTGACCAGGCCGTCATAGCAGCCCGTCCACAGGACACCGTGCTGGTCTTGGGCGACGCTGCGCACAAACGCGGGGTGGGGATGGCTGCCGACAAGGCACGGCGGGCCCGATACGTCCCACTCCTGAAGCTGTCCGTCTTCTCCGCCTGATGCTAGCCGTCCTTGGTGATGCACCACCGAGTACACCTCTGCATCGTGGGCCTTCCAGACCGTCTGCTCGACAAGCTGACCCTCTGCCACTTGGTACAGCGCCAGGTGTCCGCTGGCAAAGCCTGCGCAGATCCGTCCGTCTTCCAGGGTCACAAGCGCATGGACTGCGCCATGGCCTGGCCGCCGCTCATCCTGTACGATGGGCAGCTCGCACAGTCGCAGCACTCCCTCTTCATCGCCGCAGACCACTTGCGTTGGCGACACGCAGACCACCGACCACAGCCATGTCTGGCTGACTTTGTGGGCTGAAATCCTGGCACCATCCGACGCCAGGATTGAAAGCACGCCTGCTGCATCATGTACCAGCAGCCGCTGTTGTTGGCTGGCAAATCCCAACACGGCACCGTCGCCCCGATGCACTACGGCATGGACGCCCGTGGCCAAGTCCCAGCGGGTGACAGTGTGGTCCCGCGATCCACTCCACAGTGCGCCATCGTGATACGCCAGACAGGAAACAGAGGCTGCGGCTGCATTCCAGGCTGCGACGCACTGCGGCCTGGGCCCGCTGGTGTGCCAGATCCGAATCGTGCGGTCCCGCGAAGCAGATGCAATCCGACCTGGCCCGAGTGCGACCACCGACCACACATAGCCACGATGACCGGACAGGACGTTGTCATCGCTTGGTGCAGCTGGGCTTGGCTTGGGCTGGCGGCGGCGGTACAGGACGTCGCTGCGCAGGACGTACTTGCAGCCATCTGTGACCGGCTCTCCGTCATGCCACAGCAGGTGATCGAAGACGATGACTTGACCGCAGACAGGTCGGACACCGCCTAGAAGTGGGCCCTTTCTGCCTGCGTAAAA
>CALMML010000416.1 GCA_937868485.1 uncultured Myxococcales bacterium
TGGCTCTGATGTTGGCTCTGATGTTGGCTCTGCTGGTCCTTCGGGTGCGCTGCGTTCTGCTGATTCTTCGACGCACCGGACGATCAAGCTGGGACACATTCAAGCGCTTTCAGGAGCGGTGTTTGCGCTGTTTCTGCTGCTGCATCTCATCACGGCGATGTCAGGAGCTTTCGGCATCGCAGCCTACGATCGAACGCTGTTGGCACTGCGCAGCGTGTACCGATCGAACCTGCTGCTGGAGCTGGTGATGATCGGACTTTCGGGCACAACACACTTTGTCTGCGCGATCGTACAGATGATTCGTAGACGCAAAGTCGTTGCATTACGCGGACCGTGGTGGATGAAGCTACATCGGCTGTCGGGCTACTTTTTGATGGTCGTGATCATCGGTCATGTCTTTGCGACGCGGATTGCTCCGACGCTGGCGACTGGACCTACGACCACTCACGCGGCGGACTTTGCGTTTTTGGCGTTTGCGACCTTGGCCGCGCCTGCGTACTTTTGGCCGTACTATCTGCTGCTTGGGATTTCGGGCGCGCTGCATCTGTCGTTGGGTCTTCACCTGGGCGTTCGGATGCTGGGACTGCGTACGCAAGGAAGCGGAGGTGCGCCTTCTCGGCTGCATCTTTGGCTGACGTTTGGCGTTACAATCTTGGTGACAGTGGGTGTGCTGGGGATTTTGGTGCGCGCAGATCAGGCCCCACGACAACGCTTTCCAGAGTATCAAGCGCTGATGCAGAGACTCCTTTCATGAAACAGAAAACGACGTCCCATTCCGCAGTCGCGCAGGTCACGCCGCGCGGTTCGATTTCGCAGTCGATGGAGTCTGTGCTTGGGCACATGCTGGAAGCAGAGCGGCCTTTTCTCCGTCGGATGGCGTATCGAATCACTGGCACCACAGCGGACGCGGAAGATGTCGTTCAGGAGTCGTTTGCCAAGGTTCTGACCTCTCCTCCAGCGGATCTAGCTGCACCGCTGCGTCCATGGCTTTTGCGTGTGACCTGCAACTTGGCGATCGATGTGCTGCGCAAGCGGAAGCGTCGGGTCTATGTGGGTCCGTGGCTGCCCAGTCCGTTTGCGGAAACCGAACCGGAACCAGCGTCTCCATCGGCTCGCTATGCTGCCAAGGAGTCGCTCACGTTTGCGTTTTTGCTGGCACTGGAAGCGCTGACTCCGAAACAACGCGCGGTGCTGATCCTGCGTGATGTCTTGGATTTGGATGTACGAGAGACGGCGGCTTCTCTCGGGGTGAGCGAATCAAATGCAAAGGTATTGCATTTGCGAGCCAGACAGAGACTGGCCAGTTATGATCACGCACGGATTGATACCTCCGCACTGGCACAGCAGCGTGTGGCCGAAACGCTCCAGAAGCTGCTGCTGGCCATGGCAAGTGGTCAGCCGGAACAAGTTGCAGCGCTCTTGGCGGAAGATGCGGTGATGCAGAGCGATGGCGGTGGACGGTATGTGGCTGCCCGCAAGCCCGTGGTCGGAGCGCGGCTGCTGACGACGTTTCTGTGTCATGTGGCGCGTGGCTTTGCGCCGGGAGAGCTTGCGGTGGAAGGGCGCGAGCTAAGTGGTCTGCCCGCGCTCTGTGTTCGGCTGTTGGTTCCGCGACCGAGCCTGGCTCCGCAGTCGGTGCTGTCGCTGACGATCAATGCAGAAGGAAAGATCACGGCGATCTATCAAGTGCTGCACGAAGACAAGCTGACGGATGTGTTAGACAGACGGCTGCCTGGCGGGAACTGACAGGACCAGACACAGTGGACAGTCTTCGACGCTGTGCGGCGCTCCGCTGCGATGATCTTGCAAGATGGCGCGGGACTCCTCTGCAAGGCTGCGGCGGACTTCTCTGCGCATTCCTTTGACGCGCGGAATGTGAAGCTGATCGTACTGCGTGGTCTGATGTCGCATCCAAGCAATCACCGCTGCGCGGGCACGCTCTTCGATCGGGATCTGCTTGGTGCGAGCGACGGTACCACTGCCAACAGGGGTCGCGTGAACCGTAACGCGCAGCGCCAGCTGCTTGCCCAGCTCTCGGTAGTGCGGAGCAAATGCCAGATACTGAAACACGGCGCTTGCAAAGTCCTCAACGTACTCTGTTTGCACGCGCGCTCGTCGCTCTGCATCGCTCTGTTTGCGCTTGGCGTAGGCCGCTGTGCTGCGCTCTGCTTCGATTGCTGCTTTGGCCGCTCGGATGTTTTCTGCGGGCGCCCAGACTCCATGGGAAAAGACCTTGCGACCCTTCTTTTCCTGCACCGTAAAGGACGGCCCGGCTTGCTTGACCCGTCGGGTAAGACCCGCATCACCTGGTGGTAGACACTCCCAACCCAGCGGCGGACAGACTCGCTTGCCATCAGCAGTCAGGAACACACCGGGCTGTGCAGTGGGGGACAGAACCAGAGAAGTCGACATCGTGCGAAAGAGTCTCTGTCCGGGCACTCCGCTGTCAAATTCCGTGACCACAGGGCGCAGTCTGAAAGAAGGTCGGGCCGTAAAGCCAATCAGTGCGCACAGCGACGAAGCGTGTGCCTGACCGAGCGCGCGGAAAGCGGGCGAGTTTCGACGAGATGCGGACAGCAGTTGTGGTCGCCGCAAATTCATGTACAAGCTCGATCCATGATGTACAACGCGTTCGAGTTGCAAAAGACGCTGCTCAGTCCTGCTGTGAAGCTGGCGAGTGCGACAAGTCGCTTGCTGCTTCATCCGCGCAACCCGATTGGTAAGACCTATCTGGGTCGCACCATCGCGGCCAACAACGAGATGTTCGCGCGCATCCATCGTCGCTATCCCAAGCCTTCGTTTGGGATTGATTCGATCGAAGTAGACGGCGCGCACATTCCCATTCACGAAGAAGTGGTCTTTCACAAGCCGTTCTGTTCACTGTTGCGGCTCACGCGCAAAGACGTGAGCACGGCTCCCAAGCTGCTGGTGGTCGCTCCCTTGTCGGGACACTTTGCGACGCTGCTGCGCGATACGGTGCGGACTGCGCTGCACGACTTCGATGTCTACGTGACGGACTGGATCGATGCGCGCCTTGTGCCGCTTTCGGAAGGTCCGTTTCACCTGGATGACTACATCGAATACGTGATGGAATTTATGATCTTCCTGGGATCGGGCGCGCACACGCTGGCGGTGTGTCAGCCGACGGTGCCGGTGCTGGCGGCGGTCGCTCTGCTTGCGGAGCGCAGTGATCCTTGCACACCCAGCACGATGACGCTGATGGCGGGTCCGATCGACACGCGACTCAATCCCACCGAAGTGAATCGCTTTGCCAACAGCAAGACGCTCGGTTGGTTTGAAAAGAACGTGATTCATTCGGTGCCGGTGAATCAGCCTGGTTTCCGTCGGAAAGTCTATCCAGGATTTCTCCAGCACATGGGCTTTGTGGCGATGAACCCAGATCGTCACATGAAGGCCTACCGTGACTTTTATTTGGATGTGATTCGCAACAAACAGAAGGACGCGGAAGCGCATCGCTCGTTTTATGACGAGTACAACGCGGTGCTCGACATGGCTGCGGAATACTACCTGGATACGATCCGCGTGGTGTTTCAGGAACAGCTGATGCCGCGACGGATGATGACGGTTCGCGGACACTTGGTTCGTCCAGAGCTGATTCGCAAGACGGCGCTGTTTACGGTGGAAGGCGCGCATGATGACATCGTAGGAATCGGACAGACGCGAGCGGCACAGACGCTCTGTCGTGGCATTCCTGAGTCGATGCGCAAGCACCTGCTCGCTGAAAAAGTGGGTCACTACGGAGTGTTTAGCGGTCATCGCTTCCGCGAACAGATCTATCCGCAGATTCGTGACTTCATTGCGCAACATGCTCCATCGCAATCGACAGTGCAGACAGCTCTGCCAGAGCCCTCCGACGATTGATAAGGACCGCGTGTGCGACGGTAAGCAGAGACAGAAAGCCAAGACTGAGACCGATCGCCATGGCCGTGTAGTAGTAGGCGAGCCGGGCCTTTTGTAGCTCTTCTGTCTTTTGCTGATGCAGCCAGCGCGGCTCGGACTCTGCTGGCAGCGACTGACACGCAGGAACCAGTGCTGGGTCGGCGAGCACACGCTGCTGACAGATCATGCGATGCAGCTTGTCGCGTCCTGCCAAGTGCTGCGCATCGTAGCGATACAGCAGCGGTAGAAACTCCGGCAAGTGAGCGCCAGACATCGTCGCCAGATAGGGCAGCGCAGCAGACACCTTTCCTTGCACCAGCGCTTCGCGGGCCCAGTCCGGCTCACGCTCTGCTTTGCGCTGACAGACTTCCGCTTGTCCTTGCTGCGCTGGACTGCTCTGCGGACAGAGCGCTGCAAACAAGCTGTCTCTCTTGGGCAGGCGCGCGCTGTCATACGCACGCAGCACCGGCTCCATCTGACGCTGATAGGAAGCGTGCTGTAGCGACGGTGGAATCGGGGTGGTGAGCGGCTCTTTGGCCAGTCCGTCCAGATAGCGCTGGCGCAGGGAATCGGACTCCTTATCGGTCTTGTGGAGCGCAAACACCGCATCGACACAGTCCACAAACACACCGGGCTCGCGCGTTCCTTCCAGGATCAGATCGTAGAGCGACTGCACCCGCAGCTGGCAAGTGACGCGAAAGACATACCGTCGGAGCGGTGTCTGTTCCGTTTGCGACCATGCATACAGCGTACGGAGCGCTTGCGTCACCTCGGGCTGCTCACGCTGGGACAGCTGCTCGCGACACTGCGGCTGCGCGTAGGACAGCGTCTCCTTCGCGACCTCTCGCCACTCTCTTGTACCAAAGAATGGCTGATGCCAGCGAAGCTGTTCAAGCAGCGGCTGACACGTCGAGCGGTCAGGCTGTGCGTGCGCCGCTTCGGTCTGCGGAAGCGACTGCGCCAGTGCCTCGCTGGTCCCCAGCGTCACCAAAAGCCAGGAAGAGAGCAGGGCTCCCAATCGGTGCGAAGAAGTGCGCTGTGCTTCGATCCTCATCGTGTGCCTCCCGCGTGCGTGTGCTGTTGCGGAAGGACTATTTCACGCGCCGTGCCAGCCATCCGTCCGCGCGGCAATCCGCAGCGGAACTGCGGCTATCTGCGACGGAAGCTGGCTGGGAATGTCGGACAATTCCTGTCCCCAAGAGGACGAACGCACGCGCTGTTCAGGTGTCCGCTGCCTGTCCGCTGAGTGTCCGCAGTACGCGGTCGGACAGTCGCTACTTCTTGCCTTTTTTGGACGCTTTTTTGACGTCTGTAGGCTTGGCTGTTTCGGACACGGTGGGACATGCCGGACAGGGTGCGGGCTCTGCACACTTGATCTGCGGACAGCTAGGAATCGCGGGCGGAGGCGGACAGCTCTTGGTGGCGCGCCCCGATAGGAATCCGATAGACAGCGCAAGGACAAGGGCTCCTGCTGCGCCACTGACCACAAGGCTCTGCTTGCGAGACAGCAGCGTGCCATCGCTCTTGATCTTTCCCTGTTCTGCGCGTACCACCGTCGTCGCTGCAATGGCCGGAGCCGCTGCGGTGGCTGCTTGCGGACCTCCCTGCGGTTCGTCTTTGGACAGCTCGCCACTCTCTAGGAATCCGTTGATGGCCTGCTCGGTCTGTCGCATCTGCATGCGCTGTTCGGCGTTCTTGAGCAGCAGCGACATCACAAAGTCCGCCACCTTGGCAGAGATATGCGGAGCCCGCGCGCCGAGAGGCTGCGGAAGCTCCGTACAGTGTGCGCGCATCACCTTTCCCATGTCTCCCAAAAAGGGCGGAACGCCCGCAAGGAGCTGATACAGAAGGACTCCCAACGAATACACATCGGTTCTTCCGTCGATGGTATCGAGTCCCATACACTGCTCAGGAGACATGTAGGTAGGCGTTCCCAGCGTCATTCCTGCGGTGGTTCGCCGCTCGGGAGAGTCCAGAAATCGCGCCAGTCCGAAGTCGAGCAGCTTGCAGCGCTCTCTCCCTTCCACGTCGGGATCAGGAATCAGAAACACGTTTTCCGGCTTGAGATCGCGATGGATCACACCGCGCTCATGCGCTTGCGCCATCGCACCTGCGAGCTGCGAGGCGAGCTGAAAGATCTTGCGCGGAGACAGCCGCTTTCCGTCGAGCTGATACTTGTCGATGCGCGCCTGAAGGGACTCTCCTTCCAGGTATTCCATCAGGATGTACATCGTTCGATCGGGCAGCTCTCCCAAGTCGAAGATCTTGAGCACACCCGGATGATTGATGAGATTCACCGCGCGCGCTTCATCGACAAAGCGCTCGATGTATTTCTGATGTTTGGGATCGCTGGCCAGCGCAGGGGATAGCATCTTGGCCGCAGCGCGATGACCGATGCTCTGCTGCACCACTTCATACACCACGCCAAAGCCGCCTCGACCGATCTCGCGAGTTACTTTGTATTTCCCAACAAACGAATCAACCAGCGACGACTTATTAGGTGAATGCATGGCGG
>CALMML010000417.1 GCA_937868485.1 uncultured Myxococcales bacterium
TCCCAATCGATTCCCAATCACTGGAGGGGAGAAAGAAAGAGCGGACTACGCTTCGTACGGATCGGTACGGAGTCCACACTGATCAGCGAGCGCACGCCAGTCGTAGCGCAGAGACTCTGCCATGCGAAAGTAGCGACGTGCGGACTCGTCACTGTGGGGCGCTCCATCACCGATTGCGTACATCATGCCGAGCGTAGCTGCCGCAAGACCATTTCCCGCTTGGGCGGCGCGATCGTAAAACACCACGGCCTTTTCGGGATCTTGCGTCACACCATCGCCGGTTGCGTAGAAGCCACCCAGGTTCGCCATGGCGCGATGATTGCCTGCTTCCGCCGCACGTTCACACCACGAAAAGGCAACCGCTTTGTCGACGGAGGTTCCGACTCCCTTGGTGTAAAAGACATACAGCTCGAACATCGCATCGGCTTCCCCGGCTTCTGCCGCGAGCTGATGATAATGAATACTTTTCGATGCATCTTTTTCGCAGCCAAAGCCTGCAAAGTAAAACAGCCCGAGCAGATACAGCGCGCGCGGAATGCTCTGCGCTCTGTCTGCCAGTGCAAACGCTTCGCTTGCGCGCTCTGTCTGCCGGGAAAAATAGATGCGATTGGCGAGATCCACTCCGGCTTGCAAGTGACCAAGCTGAGCGGCGCGTGTCAGCGCTTGTAGGGTCAGCTCTCCCAGCTGCTCAATCTGAGACGATCGATTCCTAAGCAGTCCCAAGACTTCATCGACACCACGAAACTCAACCGCCAGCGCCGCGCGACGGCTCGCTTCATACAGAGCCGCCGCATCACTACCGGGAAGAAGAGCCTGTAGCTCAGCAATCTTCGCTTCGGTATCCTCACTGCGTCCGTCCATCACAAGGCTCTCCTTACCGTTACATACAAGCGTGCGTTGTCATATTACACGTTGGCTTGCTCATTGGACAGTCCGCATTCATCAAGCACTCTACACACAGCGTCTTGGTAGGATCTGCCATGTCGATGTAGCACTTAGGAGTCGCTCCCTTACAGTCCGCATTCGCTGCGCACGGCACACAGAGGTTCTTCACCGGCATCGCATTGACCGTCTGACAGAACTTGTTGGTTCCGTTGCAGTCCGCGTTCATCAGACACGCGGTGCAGACATTCTTGTGCTTGTCTGTTGCATCTACGTAACACTTGGGAGTGCTCGCGTTTGTGCAGTCCGCATTGGCCAGACATGCTGCGCAGGCATTCTTCTTGGGATCTGCATCGACGTAACACACCGGACTCGCAGCCTTGCACTGCAGGTTGGACGTGCACTCCACGCAGTAGTTCTTGGTGTCATCCATACCTGGATCTTTGTAGCAAGCAGGCGTCGTCGCTGGACAGTTGGCATCCGCCAGACAGATGAGACACATGTTCTTGCTGGGATCCGCCGCATTCTGCTTGCACGTCGGTGTCGCCATCGGACAGTCCGTAGTTCCTACGCACGGAACACACTGATTCTTGGTCGTGTCCGCAGCGTTTATGTAGCACGCCGGCTTTCCTGCAACGCCAGAGCAGTCTGGGTTTCCCTGGCACGCAATGCACTGATGCGACACCAGATCGCAGACTGGCTTGCCCGCGACACCCGCGCAGTCTGTGCTGCTCAAGCACGGGACACACAGGTTCTTCGACGTGTCTCCGCCCACATCCTTGAAGCACTTGGGAGCCGTATTCGGACAGTCCGTATCCCCCAGACACGGCACACACTTGTTCTTGGTTGCATCGCAGATCGGACGCGAAGTCAGCGTCTTACAGTCATTGCTGGTCAGACACTCCACACACATGTTGAGCGTAGAGTCCGGGTCCGTCTTGCACTGCGCAGGAGACATGTTCTTGCAGTCCGCAGCGATCAAGCACGGAACGCACTTGTTGATCGTGGTGTCACAAGTGGTCTTGCCAGGCGTGGTGCAGTGACTGTTTTGCGTACACTCCACACACATGTTCTTGCTGCTGTCGGCTGGATCGACTTTGCAGCCCGGTGCCGTCGGAGTCTTGCAGTCCATGTTGCTCAAGCAGACTGCGCACTTTCCGGTTCCGGTATCGCAAGCAGGACGTCCAGGGAAGGCCGAGCAGAACCCGTTGTCGGTACACTCTACGCAGCGATTCTGGGTCGCACTGCATGCCTTCGTGGTGGTCGAAGAACCCAGGATGCGCAAGCAGTCTGCACCAGCCAGACACTGCACGCAGCCCGTTCCGGCCTTGCACAGAGACTTGACCTGACTGGCCGGATCGCAGGCCACTTCGTTATTGCACATGCACTGTCCACCACCGCAGCGATCCGCCGTGCTCGAGCTACAAGCGCCGGTGCAGCTTCCGCAGTGAGCGAAGTCTGTCTGCGGATCGATACACATCCGCAGCATCGGGCAGCAGGTTCCCTTTCCGGTATCTGCTCCGTTTCCGCACTGCTCAAATCCGTCGTTGCCGGGCGTCATGCTGACGTTTCCGCTCACGCACTTGTTGTCCAGGCTGTCACATAGCTCCGGAGCGCCATCACGCGCCTGCATGCTGGGTGCGGGAATCGCGGGCCAGACATTGCGGTTGCTGTCATCGCAGTCGTTGCAATACAGAAGGTTCGTATTAAACGCAGCGGGATTGTCCGTGTCCTTGCAGCCCGAGCAGGACATGTACTTGTCGCCATCTGCATCCTTCTCGTTGGCTGGCAGCGCGCCACTACAGTCATCGTCGAGACCGTTGCAAAGCTCTGCGATCGGATCCGTCTGGTCCTTGCAAACCAAGTAGCGATCTTTTTGCGCGAAGCCCGGAACGCTCAGCGCATAAAACGGATTGTCTTTGGTGCGCACACAGCCCGTTACTGTACCGGCCTTGCAGCGCGTACCGGCCACCGTGATTCCGCACGCTTGTCCCTTTTCCTTCAGGTTGTTTCCTGTTGGATCATCGAGGCTGCCGTTGCAGTCATCATCCACCGGATTGAGCGCATCGCAGGTCTGCGGCTTGGGTTGATTTGCACCAAAGCAGCGCGCCGTAAACAGTGCATTGTTGTCTTGAGACGGACACCCCTGAAACGCCTTGGTGTCAACGGTGGAAGAAGGAACCGTAGACGTACAGACACAGCGACCGCTGAAGAATCCGCTGCCGTCCTTCTGTCCACACAGACCAACGGTAGAGTCCGCGCAAGACGTGGTCTTTTTCGATCCATCGGTTCCGGTCTGAACCATCCGCGCTCCAGCAGAGTCCGGGTTCAGCTCGTCGATCAGACCGTCGCAGTCATCGTCTCTGCCATTGCACATCTCCACCGCGAACGGATGGACATCTGCGTTGGCATCATCACAGTCACTGGCTGCATCGTACCCATCTTTGTCACGGTCAAAGGAACAGACATCCGCGACGTTGTCACAGTCATGATCTTTGCCATCACACGCAATCGGAGCACCAGGAAATGCAGTCGGATCGCTGTCGTTGCAGTCAAACGGCTTTCCGACCACCGTGCAGCCAACCACGTTCTTTGGGAATCCGTCTCCGTCCGCATCACAAGACAGCGAAGGACAGCCAGCTCGCGCCAGCGTGGGATCTTCGCAGCTTGTGTTCTGAATCGCTCCGGTGGAGTCCGTGTTGCGACACAGTCCGCGCATGGCAGAAAGGACATTGAAGCCCTTCGATGCAGGATCCAGCGCACCGTACTTGGTAGCAGTTCCTGCCGCTGTCGCAGAGCCCGGAAACACACCGCGATCGTTGTCATCGCAGTCCAGAGGACGTCCCGACATCTTGTAGTTTGTCGTCGGACAAGTCTGTCCGGCTAGAACCTCTGAGCGCTGAAATCCATCACCGTCCAGATCGCACGGAACACAGCCCGCTTGCGGACGACCATCGCACGCCCAGTCTTTGATCACACCATCAGCAGGATCACACAGCTTCTGCGCATTGGGATGCACGCGCGAGTCCGTGTCATCACAGTCACGCAGCTTCACATCGGGATTGTTCGGCGAATAGCCATCACAATCTTCGTCGGTGAAGCAGTCTACGTTCAGTCCTGTGCAGTCAAAGTCAAACGTCGTATCGCAGCGCTTCGGCTGACACAAAGAGAGATCCGCGCGCTTCTTGTGATTCGTCGCGCAGGAAGTGACATCGGTACACTCACAACAGTTTCGCGGTCGAGGATTTCCGTGATAGCGATTCTTGTCGGTGTCATCGCAGTCGCTGCCTTCGGGATCTCCGTCACCGTCTTTGTCTTCGCACGCGCGCGGCTCCTTCGCACACGTTACGTCGAATAGCTCCAGCGGAGGAAGGGTGCTCGGCGGATGCGAAGGACGCAGCTTGACGTTACAAGACGGCGTCGCCAGCGGATGAATGTCAAAGCTCCGCAGTCGCACCGGTTCCAGATCACCAGGGGCTGGATCGGAGTCCACACAGTCCAGCACTTCCGGTTGATCTTGATACATCGCAGCCGCTTCAGCGTTCTGCGCAGTCCAGGTCACAGCGTCGGGAAAGTGGTCTCCGTCCACATCGTATTCCGAAGGAATTGGCAGCAGCTTTGCTTCAAATTCCTGATACGACGCGATGTCGAGCATCCGCGCAAAGAAGTACTGCGGCTCGGGATTCCCTTTCTGCGGCAGAGACTCTACGTTGGGAACATTGGCAGCCAGCACCTGGATCAGGAATCGTCCGTGCTGCGAAAACGGCAGCGCAACCTTCAGCGGATCACTCGCCAGCAGTCGCTTTTCGCTCAGCGTTTGGATACCGGACAGAAACACCACTTTGCGGGTGCTGCGATCCTGAATCTTGATGATGTAGCTCTGAAGTCGCACTCCCTCGGGAGCACGGATCGACAACATCACGCCGTCTGGCACACTACAGGATGCCCACAGAAGCGCGAGGCATGACCAGACCGCAAGGCACAGTCCCCTCACCGTGAGTGTATGTCGCATCAAGTTCCCCCCTCACTAAGCCAGTCTAGGAATCACTACCTACTACAAGTCCCCCACCCCATCCCACACCGTACCCAGTCACTATTTTGAAGACAAACGTCGCGAAGTCTTTCCTACAGAGAGTAAAGGATCCGTAGTCCGCTCCGCGACCGGAAGTGCAACGTTTCGCAATCGCTTCAGTTCCGTCAGCAGAATCTGCTGCTCCACTTGCGCCAGGCTGCTCTCACGCGCCCTTAGCGCACGTAGCTCGATAAGCTCTGCCAAGATCGGAGCCATCGCCGTTGCAAGTCGACTCTCTAACAGCTCAGGACTCACCACTTTTTCGACAGGTTTGCTGGGAAGCAAGCTGGCAGAGATCGCTCGCGACAGCGGAACCAGCGTCGCTTCAATTCGCGCAAGGGTGCTCTCTGTCTGCGTAATCCGCGACGAAAGCCCCTGAAGCTGCGTCATCAAGCGATCGACATCATGCGCAAGTCCAGAGACGTTGCGTACAGTCTGGGTCTGCGACTTGCTGATCTCTTGCGACAGGCGCTCTTGTCCTTCCGAAAGCAGCTTCTGAATCGATTCCACCCGCGCAGTGATCGCAAGCGAAAGCCCAGCGCCCTCTGTCAGTGCAAGTCCATCTGTCGCAGCAGCCTTGGGCGGTTCGGGAGCCGGGCTCTGCGACTCTGCAACCACTGGCTCTGGAACGGAAGCCGCGACTGTGTCTGGAACAGAGACGGCGACTTCCGCAGGTGCAGCCCCCCCTTTTGCGGAATCAGCAGACAGCTCTGCATCGGGAAGCACAGGCTCTGCGCCCACCGCAATCCGCTGACTCCGAGAAGAGCTTGCTGTCCGTCGCGTTGCCGCCGTTCGACTGGTCGTAGCCCGTCGCCGCGTGGTCTGGACAGGAGTCGTCTCTGGTACAGGCTCTGCCGGTGCAACTACTGCTGTCTTGCGAACTCGCGTAGCCATCTTCGCTCCTTAAGGAGTCATGATCGTCGGAACACCAGGAGGCAGAATCTCGATCACGCCCGCCCACATACACATCAACTTCGCGGAGTTGTTCAGGATCGGCATGTTCCCCAGCAGCACGGTCGGCGCCCCGACAATCCACGGTGCCGGCGTGTTGGGAATGCATGGCATCGGAGTCAGGACTCCCATGGCCGCTGCCGTCGCTGCTGCCACCATCGGATTGGCCATCGACTGACACATTCCAAAGGGCATGACGTTCACCATTGGCTTGTGATCCATGATGTTTGCCACCGGCCCACTCGACATCACAAGGTTGGTGGGAAGCACCATCAGCGATCCCGGAGCCACCCCAAACGAACACTTGAGCATTGCTCCCATACATACTGCGTTTGGCATCACTTCCCCCTTGGTGTCGGTGGCTCTGTTCTAGGCAGCGTACCGATGTTCGGAGGCTCCAAGATCAGGCCCTTGCGTGGCGGCGGTGGCGGTGGTGGCGCTTTCTTTGCAGCCTTTGCTGCGGACGCATCCACCTTCGCGGCCAGCGCCTTGGCATCGGCTTTTTCTGCGGC
>CALMML010000418.1 GCA_937868485.1 uncultured Myxococcales bacterium
GGGCATCCGCTTCGCTCGCTTTGCCGGCGTATGTCCGCGATGGAACATCTTTTCTGCGTTTCTGACGCCGGGAATGATCCGCATTCAGCTGTCTCGGATGCCCGACGGAGTGACCTACTTTTGTGTGGCGCGCACGCTGCAAAAGGACAGCGGCGGATACCACACGCAGCGTCCCATTCACGCCGTTGGACTTGGCTGTCACCTTCAGTTTGCGCGGGAGCTGGTGTATTCGGACGGCGTGGATCTCGACAGCTCGGATGCGATTGTGCCGGTGGGAGTCACTTGCCGCGTGTGTGAACGCACCGACTGTGAGCAGCGCGCCGTGCCCTCGCTCAAGCATCCGCTCAACGTCAACGAAAACATCCGAGGCGTGTCGCTGTATGCCAGCGTGGCAGAGCGCAGCACAACCTAGCGGGCCGCGTTCTCAATCACGCCAAGGCCCTGGAAACGGAACAATCGAACGTGTGGGATTCGCGGACCGCTGCGTCGCTGACTAGCCCGCCGACTGGGTCGATCCAGTGACGATCAGTCGATAGGTTGGCGTCAGGAAGTGATTGTGCTGCTTCAGACGCACCGAGGCCCGAAGATGCGTGCCCGCCTTTACGCGCAGCTGCGCCCAGTCCATCGACTGCTGCGACTTCGACTCGAACAGCACGCTTCCGTCGTCGGAACGGATGACCATGTCGAAGGCGTCCAGCTGCTTTTCCGGCACCAGGTTGATCGTCACAAACTCAGAGTCGGACGCCGTGAAGCTGTAGTCGTCGGACTCCCCGGCGCGGTCGATCGAGCCGCTCACCATGAAGGACGTGTCGTTGTCCTTCATCTTTTTGGCCTTGTCCTCGGTATAGTTCTCGACGAGAGGATAGGCGCGCTTGCTTCCCTCGTAGGGAACGTCCACGCTGCGCACCACCTGGCCATTGGCGTCCCGGTAGTTGCCCTCGGCGTCGGCCTTGTAGCCATGGGCGCCGACGGGTCCCAGCGGTCCCAGTGGTCCGAGTGCGCCAAGCGGACCCAGTGCGCCGAGCACAGCCGCGTCGCCGCCGGGTCGAAGCTCTGGCATCACGGACGATCCGTACTGGTCGACGTTGCCCACCGGGCCGTTCGGTCCCAGCGGACCCTGTTCCGACAGCGGCCCTCCGCTTGCCGTCAGGGCTTGGCTGGTCTTGGACCAATCGACGCTGCCGCTGATCAGGGTTGAAGGATTCCAGGCGTTGCGTCCGACGGGACCGAGGGTTCCAAGCGGTCCGTAGGCACCAAGCGGTCCCATCTCGCCCAGCGGCGGGAGCGCGGCGCTCTTGGCATTTTCACTGCTCGAAACAACCTTCGCCGGTGCGGTGCTGGGGCCATCATCGGCCCAGTGCGACATGACGGATGCTGCTCGAGCAGGAGCGCCACCGATTCCTGAACCGGCGATCGCTGGGTTGGCTGCGGTCTGTGAAACCAAGGACTGTGGCGCGACGTCGAGGGCTGGGTTCTTGCCACCCCGAGGGCGCCGTTCGGGGATCGGCATGGGAAAATTCCTCCCTCAGATTATCGAGAGAGGAGATCGCAAGTTGCTCTCGATACCTACGCCGAATTACGGTCCAGCCATCGGTCGGTTCAGTCCGTATCCAACCAGCGGCTGACCGACAGTGAGGGTCGGATCTCCAGCCTGCCCCTGTCGAACCAGACCAGAGACAGGCGGATGCACCGAAAACGGCTAGTAGGTCAACAGAAGCTGCGGAGCCTGCGCACCTGCCGTGCCGTCGAACCAGGTGATGGTGTCGGCATTGAGGTCGAGTCGGGTCGTGGCGCGCAGACGAAGCTGGGTACGACCACCAAGCGCGATGTCCGAAAGAGCGCTCGCGGGAAGGGTGATTTCTAGGCGCTCGCCGTCGCTCGATGGAGTGGCTACGGTCACAACGCCGGTCTTCGAGGCCGCCGCGCTGTAGTCGCCGCTTTCAAGGCTGGACGAACGACCAAAGCTGCCGCGCTGCACATCGACGGTCACCGACTGAACGGTACCGGACTGCGACTTGCGCACCAGGATCAGCTTGGCTCCACGAAGCACCGTCCCCGAGGGAATCGCTGACGTATCAAACGACACGATGCCGCGATAGGTGTCGCTGGAAAACAGACCCTTGTCGCCGGTTCGCAGGACCGACGTATTCACGCCATCAACCGGCAGTGCTCCGACGGTGCCATCTTCGGCAGCCAGCGAGCTGAGCGCGACGGTGGTAAACGGGGTGCCCAGATCCGGCGTGCTGAGATCCGGGGTGCCAAGATCCGGGGTGCCAAGATCCGGCGCGCCAAGATCGGGACGAGCGAGATCAGGAGTCGCTGCATCCACCACACCCGCATCGACGACGCCTCCATCGACAGGAGGAGTCGTGCCACGACGAGGATGCGCGCTGAAGAAGGCCCAAACGATGGCGCTCTGGTTCGGTCCGCGTGAGTCGGTGAAGCTGCCACTGGAGCTACCGGACCAAGCGTGACCCATGCCCTCGACGAGGTATTTTTCCATCACCGGCCCGCCACGCGAATCGAGGTACGTCGTGTGGGTATAGCGTCGTCCGCCCGGCGCAGTCGCCGTCTCGGTGGCGTCGGCAGTATCGTCGATGCTGTTGTTGTCGTTTCCATCGTCGGCGCGATCGTTGGTCTGGGCCCACTGGCTGATGACCTGTCCACCGTTCACCGGAGCCACGGTGGTATCGCTCGATCCGTGGAAGACCAGGGTCGGGACGACGCGACTGGCGCTTCCCATCGCGCGGAACGCCAAGTCACCTTGGGTCACGGGATTGGGACCGCCGCCGCTCATGGCTCCGCTCGACGCAGTCGCAGAGCTAGCCGCTTTGTATTCCAGGCCCGATCCGACGACGATGGCAGCAAAGACATCGGGATACGTGGCCCCAAGGATCGCCGAAAGTCCTGCGCCCGCCGAAAAGCCCGCTGCGAAGACACGATCCGAATCGACGGTGTAGCGGCCACTGATCTGACCGACGATACCAGCGACGATCGAGGGCTCGCCTGAGCCTCGGCTCTGATGCGCGGGCTCAAACCAGCGGAAGCAGCGGATCGCATTGGCGCTGGTGGGCTGCTCAGGATAAGCAACCAAGAAGCCAGCCGACTCACCGAGGGCATCCATTCCGGTGCTGGTCGCAAACGAGTCCGGGGTCTGGGTACAACCATGCAGCATGACGACGAGCGGCATCGCGCGTCCTGCCGAATAGCTCGACGGGACAAACAGACGATAGTTGTAACCGCCAAAGCTCCCCGTGGTCACCAGCGACGATCGCTGGACAGCGGGCGGATCCAGCTGAGCTGGGGAATCGCCGGTTCCACCGACGCACGATAGGAGCGTGGCAGACAGAAGACCCAGCACGAGCGTACCCCGACGGAAGTTGCGCGCTGTGGGTCGAGGAAATGGATATGTGCGTTGCATGATCCCTCGCTTTCTTCAGGTCGTTTGCTACCGCAACGGGTCGCGTGTGTCCATGGCTGTCGCAGGTTGCCTCGCGGAGCCGATGTCGCAAGCCTCGCCGTTGCATGGAGCCCAATCAGTGCCCCAAAACCAGCGCAGAAGCTCACGAGAAATGACTCGTCCGTCGCCACTTTTTCGATGATGGACGCTGACGTTTGAAAGGAACGCGCGACCATCCGCTGCACATCACGCAAGGCCCCCGTTGCGGACCGACCAGCAACTCAGGTACACCGGCAGTCAAATGCGTCACTTTCACTGGGTCCATTCACGCTCCAGCGCTTCTGTACTGCTCGGATTCCTCTTGTGGGGATCAAGCTGTTCCAAGGGAGGCGCCGGGCAGGACACCTATCCGACGGACGATCTAGGACTTCGCGATCCCTCAACGGATGGCGGAAGTGAACGACCGGACCTGCGGCTCGCAACGGACCTACAAGGGTCTGTCCCTGAGGGGAAGCCCGAGTGGGGAATGTCCTTGCACAATCCCGACCCAGGCGGAAGCAGCGTCGCAGCCGGTCCAGATGGCGCGGTGTACCTCGCGGGTTCGTTTTCCGTCGCTGACTTCGGAGATGGCAAGGTAACGGCGCAGGGCGAAACCGACTGCTATCTGACCAAGCTCGACAAGAACGGCAAGCGGATGTGGACGAAAACCTTCGGCGCTCCCTTCGCCGACATGTCCACTGCCGTCACCGTCGATCGATCCGGCAACGCGGTGATCACGGGTTACTCCAGCGGCAGCGCCCTCGGACGAAGCGAGTCGTTCATCGCATCGTACGCCACCGACGGAACCCAGCGTTACCTCAAGCAGTTTGTGCCCCTCGCGACGGGCCAGTCCAGGGCGGTTTCAGCGACGTTCGGCGACGACGGCACCGTCTATGCAACTGGCTATTTCGAAGGCAGCATCAACCTCGGCGGCAGTGATCTGGTGTCGCAGGGCAGTCGCGACATCTTCTTGGTTCAGCTGAGTGCGACGGGCACGCACCTGTTTTCGAAGAGCTGGGGCCGCAGCGCCGTCGACTCGCCGAGCTCGCTTGCGCGCCTGCCGGGCGGAGACCTCTTGATGGCGGGTCGAACCAGCGGCCCGGTCAACTTTGGTGATGGAGAAAAGGGAACTCCCGTCGCCGGAGACTTCATCGCACGCTTTTCCCCTCAGGGCATTGCCCGCTGGAGCACACGCTGGAGCGTCACCGCCAGCTCGCTACTCGCCGCCGCCGCACCGGATGGCTCGCTGTGGCTGGCCTCGGACTTTAGCAAAAAGCCGATCGATCTGGGCGGAGGACCGCTTAGCTCACCGACGGGTTACGGCCTGCTCACAGCGCATTTTTCTTCGACAGGCGACTACCTTGGAGCGTTCGTGATTCCGTCGAGTCAAGACGCGTATTTTCAGTCCCTCGCGGTCGATACGGCTGGACATGTGACGCTGGGCGGCTTCGCAAACGGCACCATCGACTTCGGCTTTGGCTCGACGACACAAGCCAACGGCACAGCCTTCTTCTTCAAGCAGTCCGAGGCCGGTCGCGTGCTGTGGGCGCATCGCTTCGGCGGAACACGCAGTGATGTCGTTCAAAGCATCGCCATCGGAGCCGACCATCACGTCTTGGCTGCGGGCACTCTCGACGAAAACATCAAGCTTGGTACCGTCTCGCTGACCCCGCATTCCTTTGTCGTCTCGCTGACGCCCTAAGCAACAGGATCCACGACTGCCATGGAAGCCCAAAAGCGCTGGTATGCCGAGACACTGCCCCTCGTCGGCGAGCACATTG
>CALMML010000419.1 GCA_937868485.1 uncultured Myxococcales bacterium
GCGCCGGGCAGGTGAGGGCTTGTTGTAGCTCGTCGGCTCGGCGGCGCTGGTTGGAGTCGGGGTATTGCTTATAGAGCTGGCTTAGGTAGCGGCAGGCTTCGGTCTTGTCGGCTGCGGTGGGCGGGTTGTGGCGACGGCGGGCGGCATCGGCGAGCAGCAGCAGCGCATCATCGGCCAGGCGCGACGTGGGCTGCCGCTTGAGAAAGCCGAGCAGCGCCGGAATCGCCCGCGCGGGCTGCCGCATGTCATCGAGATAAATCTGCCCGAGAAGCAGCGCCCCTTCGGCCAGCAGGTACAGGTTGTAGTGACCGACGATCAGCGCCGATGAATAGGTGCGCTGAAGCCGCTCCAGGCGCTCTGCCGCTTCGCCATAGCGCTTCTGCGCGCGCAGGACCTTGGCCGCCGACACCAGCGCATCGTCGAAGAGCGGTCCTTTGGGATAGCGCTTGGCCAGCTCATCGTAGCGACGCACGGCTTCGGCAAGCTGGCCCTTGTCTTCGCAGCGCTGCGCCGACAGAAGCCAGGCAAAGCTGGCGAGCGGGACGTGGGCGGCGTGGGTCTTGGCAATCTGATCCAGCTCGGGCAGCAGGGTGTCGTCGTCTCGTCGCCAGCGCGTCATCGCTCGCAGGGCGTCTTCGGCGGCGACCTCGGCGGGATGGCTGGCAATGATGCGCTGACACAGGGCAATCGCCTCGGCGGGCTGGCCGATGCGGTCGGCGTACAGCTCGGCGGCGCGAAACAGCGAGCGTGCGACCTTGGTCACGTCGCGGCTGAGCGCTTCGACCTGACGATAGGCCTGCGCGGCTTCGGGAAGCTGTCCGAGCACTTCCAGCTGCTGGGCGAGACGGAACGAGGCCAGGCCACAGTCGTCTTTCTGACGCAGCGACGGCGGCGCAGTGCCGGCCTGACACATCGCGATGATGCGTTGGTATTCGAGGACGGCTTCGTTTTTGTCGGGGGCGCGCTCCGCCTGCTGGGCTGCGGCGATGGGAGGCGGCATGGGCGGCGGCTTGGCACAGCCCGCACCCACACACAGCGCGAGAAGGAGTCGGCTTACAGCGTGGCGTCGCATAGCACCTGCCGAATGCGCTGGGCGGCTTCCTCACAGGCGGAGTGGCTGACATCCAGGTGCGTTACCAGCCGTACTCGACGGGGACCAAACGGTGCGCAGAGCACGCCCTGCGCCTTGAGCCGGGCGGTCACTTCTGCCGCATCGGGCAGCGGCGGAAGCAGATCGAACAGCAAGATGTTGGTCTGCGGCGCAATCACATGAACGTGCGGAACGTCGGACAGGACCTCGGCGATGCGGCGTGCGTTGTGGTGATCTTCCGCGAGCCGTCCGTAGTGGTGGCTGAGCGCATGCAGTCCCGCCGCTGCCAGCACGCCGACCTGACGCATCGCACCGCCGTACATCTTTCGGAAGCGGCGCGCGCGGTGGATGATGTCTTGCGGTCCACAGACGAGCGAGCCGACCGGCGCCCCGAGCCCTTTGGACAGGCAGACCGCGACGGTGTCAAACGGGGCCGCGATCTCGGCATCGGGGACACCGAGCGCCACCGCTGCATTCCACAGCCGGGCACCATCGAGGTGAAGGCGCAGTCCAAGCTGCCTGCCGACGCGCGCGACCTCATAGAGCTGGTGCATCGGCCAGATGCTGCCGCCGCCTCGGTTGTGGGTGTTTTCCAGGCACAGCAGGCGACTCGGGGGCGAGGCGTGATCGGTGCGCTCGGGCTGAAAGGTTGCGGTCAGCTCATCGGCGGTAAACAGGCCGCCATGACCGACGCTGACCAGCTGGACGGCAGACAGGGCGGCGCTGGCCCCGGCTTCGTACCACTTGATGTGCGCGCCGTCGGAACACAGGACATCGTCACCGGGCTGAACATGGCAGCGAATCGCGATTTGATTGGCCATGGTTCCCGATGGAACAAACAGCGCAGCGGGCTTGCCCAGGCGGGTCGCCACCACTTCTTCAAGTCGCCTGACGGTCGGATCTTCGCCGAACATGTCGTCGCCAACATCCGCCGATGCAATCGCCGCTCGCATCGCTGCCGTCGGTCTTGTCACTGTATCGGAGCGAAGGTCGATGACGGCTTGCATGATGCGGCGAGCATACTCAAAAATAGCGCCACTTCGTAAAGGCTTCTCATGCTCGATCCACGTCAGTCGCTTGAGTTTGAACGTCCCCTGGTGGAGCTAGAAAACAAGATCGGAGAGCTGAAGCAGCTCGCCGGTGGTGAGCTTCTGGCCGCCGAGATCAAGATCCTGGAACGACGGGCCAGCCGTCTGCGCGCCGAGATCTTTTCCAACCTGTCGCCGTGGCAGAAGGTGCAGCTGTCGCGGCATCCGCTGCGTCCGTACACGCTCGACTACGTCAGTCGCTTGGCCGATGAGTTCTTTGAGCTGCACGGCGATCGCGCGTTTTCCGATGACGAGGCGGTGATTGGTGGGCTCGGGCGGCTTTCGCCCCTGGGTGGCAGGCCGGTGCTGTTTATCGGTCATCAGAAAGGCCGAGGGACCAAGGAAGCGATGCGTCGCAACTTCGGCATGCCGCGTCCCGAGGGCTATCGCAAGGGCAAGCGGCTGATGGAGCTGGCGGCGCGAATGAAGCTGCCGATTGTCTCGCTCATCGACACGCCGGGCGCGTTTCCGGGCATTGATGCCGAGGAGCGCGGCCAGGCCGAAGCGATTGCCAAGAACCTGGAGGTGATGGCGGGGCTGCCGGTGCCGATCATCTCGGTGGTGATTGGCGAAGGCGGCTCGGGTGGGGCGCTGGCGCTCGGGGTCTGTGATCGGCTGCTGATGATGGAATACTCGGTCTATTCGGTGATCACGCCGGAGGGCTGCGCGTCGATCCTGTGGAAGAGCCAGTCGCACGCCGAGGTCGCAGCGGCGCAGATGAAGATGACGGCGGATGACATCAAGCGGCTCGGGATCGTCGATGAGATCATCGCGGAGCCGCCGGGGGGCGCGCATCACGACTTTGATGAAGCGGCGCGGCTCGTCGGGGAGGCGGTGTCCCGGCACCTGAGCGAGCTAGACAAGCTGTCGGTGCAGGCGCTGCTCGATGGTCGGTACGCGAAGTATCGGGCGATGGGCTCGTTTACGGAGTCGGCGCAAGAGGAAGAGCCGATGGTGGAGTAGTCGCGGGTCTTTCGACGCGGTAGAGCGCAAACGGCGCGGCCTGCGCGATGAGCTGGACATGACCTTGCAGGCTCGGCGGCAGCGTCGGCTTGTCGGTCTGTAGCAGCACGTAGTCGTAGTAGCGCCACTCGTCTTGGCTGATGTCGAAGTTGCGAACGTCGCGCTGGTCGCCCCACGGCAGGTGACGCAGCGCGTGCTGGCCTTTGACGGCGAAGACATGCGGGCTGTAGGAGTCGCGCAGGACGACGTAGTTGACGACGCGGTGAATCAGGTAGTCGCGCCACTGTCCGTCGGTCAGATCGATGAGCGGCAGCACGTTCTTGTGTGGCGGAATCTGGGCGAGGATCTGCCCATCGATGGTGCGCAAGGTCGCGTCGGTGTCGCGGTGCAGCGTGTAGATCGATCGAAGCTGCACGAGCGCAAACATCGCTAGCGTGACGGCGAGCAGCGCGCGGGGCAGCCGGTCCGGGACGAGGGGCCAGCGCAAAGACAGAAGCACGAGCAGAAAGCCACCGAGGACGAAGCGAATCGCGATCTCGCCTTCTTTTTGACTGCCATCGGGGCCCAAGATGCTGACCGGGCCCAGGTAGGCGGCGAGCAGGACGACAAGTCCCGTGAACAATAGCTCGGGTCGGCACAGGGCGTGCAGCGCAGCCAGGCGCTTTCCGGGCGACGCAAGCAGCGTGCGCAGGTTGTCTTTCTGCAGCAGCACATACGCGACGCCGATGCCCAGATAAAGCAGCGCCAAGGCGAGACGCGGCGGTGGTGTCGGGGTGTCAAACGGATCGATCAGCATGTGCGCAAGCCGTCGCAGCGACAGATCGAAGCCGAGAGAGCCTCGGTTGGCCTGCGAGCCATGCTGAAACAGCACAAAGTACGCGGCGAGCGCAAACAGCGCATACAGCCAGCCAAGGCCGACAAGCTGCACGGGTCGCAGGGGCCTAACGCGCAGGCTCGGCAGCCAGCGTCCGACGAAAGACAGCGCCGCCCAGGCGGTCGCGGCAATCAGCAGCAGGGTGAGCGCGTAGATGTGGCAGATGTACGACAGCGCAGCGAGCAGCACGAAGCCAGCAAACGATCCCGACAGCAGCCGCTTGCTGCGAAACAAAAGTCCGAGCCCGAGCAGCGCGACCGGCTGCCCGACAAGGTAGTTCGATTCGCCCATCCAGTAGCCCCAGTGAAACGCGGTGAGCAGGCCGAGCGGCAGAAGGGGCAGGGAGAGCGGGCTCGGCGGCGGCGAGTCGGGCGTGGGATCGGCGTCGAGCTGGCTCGCGGTCTTTGCCACAAAGCGACACGCCAGCGGCAAGAGCACGACGTAGAGCGCGATAAGGAGCTTCCACGCAACCAGCGGCGTCGTGACGTTTTGCCACAGCAGAAGCCACAGCGCCGTCGCCCAGTAGGGAACCAGCACCGGCTCAAACAGGTAGTGCGAAGCAAAGAATGCGTCGTGGTGAAGGAGCTTGTGGGCGATGACTCCATTGGCGATGTGGCTGGGCGCGTCGTTCATCGGCAAAAAGACGCAGCCCGCAATCATCCACAGCGCAAACAAGGTGATAAGCCCGGTGGCCCAGTCGGAAATGCGAGGCCCAGACGATTTCATCGTCCTTTGTGTAACACGGATCAGCGGGCCGCCGTCTTCAGCAGATCCGACTGGAACGAAAAGCCCAGGACCAGGTAGGGCATCGCGGCGTTGTGGACGAACAGTCCGGGCAGGACGGCGGCGGGCTCTTGTCCGGCGCGATAGCGGTGTGCGACGTAAAAGCCACTGATGAGCAGGATCGTTGGCTTGTTAAAGCGGGTAAAGCCTCGGTCAAAGAAGGTGTACGCCAAGGTCGGTCCGATGCGCTGCACGGTGTTGTTGGCGAAGGCGGCGGACTCTCCTGGGCGGACCTGATTGCCGGCGTAGAACGGCAGGATGACGGAGTAGCGCACGCCAGCGGTCAGGCCGAACTTGCTGACGAACAGCAGATCGAGATCGTTGGCCAGCACCCAGCCGCGCGCCGGGACCAGCGTGTCGAGCGTCACGTCGTAAAACACGCGATCGCCGGGCCGGACGTTCATGTACCAGTATTCCAGGGCCAGCTTGTTGCGCAGCGCGATGGGACCGAGCTTTAGCTGAATGAGCGGCTCGATCATGACGTGCAGGCCGCTTGCGCTGTAGTTGCGACGCTCGGAGCTGCCCTCGACTAGCTCGCCGCGCTCGTCGCGATAGCGACAGCTTTCCCGGGTGGTTGCGTCGCTCGATGAACAGGCCGCGAGCAGCTTGTCGGCGTAGTCGTCCTGGGCCGAGCCAAACGACTGCAGGAAGCCGAAGGTCGAAAACAGGCCGATGTATTCGGCGGCGACCCGCAGGTTGAAGATCGAAAGCGGCTGGATTTCTACCGAGGGACCGATCTTGATAAACGCCGGATTGAGCCTCGGGGCGATGCCGAAGAACACGAAGCGGTCTTGAAACAGCCGACCTTGCGAGCCTTCCAGATCGGGCAGCCGTCGCTGAAAGCCAAACCGCATCTGATCTTCCAGACCGACGGGATTGAGCCGCAGCACGAGCAGGTTGTTCAGCGTCAGTCTCCACAGCGGAGCGGTCTGCGCCTTGCCTGAGTCGCTGACTCCGATGGAGCTTCCACGCAGCAGCGATGGACTGGCTGGGAGCGTGGCGGCGGCACCAGGCGGGGCCAGCTTGTCATCGGCAGGAGCTGGCGGCGGAGCCGAAGCGAGAGGCTGCGCACGGGCCGGAGCCGCGTACAGACAGGACCCGACAGCGAAGGAAATCGACACGACGAAGCGCACAAGGTGTTTCATGACCGGACTATAGGCAGCCGTGTTTCCTGGCAAAACTACAAAAGCTTTTGGAAAGAGGGACCACTTTGCGTCGTTTCGAGGCAAGATCGAGGGCTAACCGGCGGGTCAGTTGCTGCCCCCGGGGAGAGCCTACGTAGCCGCAGACGATGACCGCTGACCGTGTTCGCAAGTGTCCTGAGTGTGGCAGGACCTATCCGATCAAGGTGCTCTACTGTCGCACTGATGGGTGTCAACTGGGAGACCCAGGCGACCACTTGGTGCCAGAGTTTAAGCCAACGCCGGGCCGGGACATCCTGCTCGGGCGGACGGTGGCGCGCCGCTTTGTGCTGACCGAATACTTGGGCTCGGGGGCGACGGGACTGGTCTATCGAGCGGTTCACAAGGCGCTCGATCGCGAGATGGCTGTGAAGCTGCTCAAGCGCGAGCTGCTCTGGGACGAGCGGTCGCTGCTGCGCTTCTTTCGCGAGGCCAAGACCTGTAGCGCCGTCGACCATCCCAACATTGTCTATCTGTACGACTTCGGGCACGACGACACGACCGGGCTGCCGTATCTGGTGATGGAGTTTGTGCGCGGTCAGACGCTGCATCAGGCGATTCACGACAGCCCAACCGGCTTTCTCCCCGTCGAGCGAGCGCTGGCCATCTTGGTGCAGGTCTGTCACGCCATCGAACACGCCCACAACCGAGGCGTGATCCATCGCGACATCAAGCCTGAGAACATTTTGTTGACGGAGCGCGACGGGAAGGCGGACTGGGTCAAGGTGCTGGACTTTGGTGTGGCGCGGATGGTCGGTGAGCCTCCTGTGACGGGCCACGGCCAGATTTCGGGCACCGCAGAGTTCATTGCGCCGGAGCTGCTGGTCGGCGATGGACAAGTGCGTCCCGCCGGAGACTTGTACGCGCTGGGGATCTTGTTTCACGATGCCATCGTCGGGAGACCGCCATTTTCGGGAACGCTGGAGGTCGTGCTGCATCAGCACATGACGGTGAATCCGCCTCGGCTGCTTCAGCGCTTCGCCGATCCGATGATTCCCAAAGCGCTCGACGACTTGGTGGCGCGGCTGCTGGTCAAAGATCCCGATAAGCGACCGACGGCAGCGCAGACCTCACGCGAGCTGGAACAGATCCTGACCGATCTGGTGGACAAGATGTCGGCGCCGCAGACGCTGCATGAGCAAGCGACGCAGATCTTATCGACGCTGGAGCGTCCGACGCACGTTGTGCAGCCGCCGGAGCGACGCACTGTTGTCGTCGAGCGTCCCGAGCGTCCGACGCAGGTGGTGGGCCGTCAAAACTGGCCGACGCAGCTGATTCCGCAGATCGTGACCGCGACCAAGCAAGACGGGGCTCCGACGAGCAGTCCCGAGCTGATCGACAACGGACGACAAGCGCGCGACCTGTTTGCGCAGGCGGTTGAGCTGGCGGATCACATCTGTCCAGGTACGTGGCCGACGGCGCTGAAGAACTTGGGGACGAAGGTCGCGGACTGCTATCGGCAAGAAGTCGAGCTGAGTGAGAAGCTATTTTCTCTCGAAAAGCTGCTGGCTGAAAAGGCGGCAGCGTCGGGACAGCACAACGTCTTGCGGCAGCAGATCTTGGCGCTGTCGGAACAGCTTCAGGTGGACAAGTCGCTGAGCGACGACGATCGCAAGCGGCTGCTTTCCGATTTGGAGCAAAAGGAACGCTCGTTTTTCGAGGCAGAAGTGCGCTGGCGAAGGCTGCCTCCGACGTCGCCGGAGTCGCTCAAGCGACGGATTTCCGACGTGCGAGGAGAGCGAATTCGTGCGCAGATCCTGTTTCTGCGGCTGATCGTCGAGATGCCGACGTCAGGAAGCTTGCTGGGTCAGCGCGATCAGCTCGCGGCCAAGCTGGCGGACATCGACAACCCCAAGCGCTCGGGACCGCAGGGAGCGGTGACTCGGTAGCGAGACGCGATGCTGCCTTCGCTGACTTGGGCTGCGGTGGCCCTTTCGACCTTGCCCGCGACGGACGTTGCGCCCTCGTCACGGTTTTTCATTGAGCCGTATCTGCAAGACGTTCGCTCGGACTCGGCGGTGGTGGTGTTTACGACGGAGCTTCCGAGCGTGGCACTGGTTCACATCGAGAGTCAGCGTGGAGAAAAGCGCGGCATTGTGTCGGGACCGGCGCAGACGCACAAGGTGCGAATTGGTGAGCTGTCGCCAGGCGTTCGCTATCGCTACTTCGTGTCGGTGCGCAAGCAAGGTGACCTGACCGGCATCGAGTCCGTCAGTGCTCCGTCGGAATTTACGACGATGGCGCCGGGCCTGCCGTTTCTGTTTCTGGTCTACGGGGACTGTCGGGATCGGGACTCGGATCATCAAGCGGTGGTGCGAGCGATGCTGCGAGAGCGCGCCGATCTGGTGGTTCAGACGGGCGATATGGTCAGCCGCGCCGGGGACACTGGCCAGTGGCGACGATATTTTGCTGCGGTCGCGCCGCTGATTCGGTCGGTGCCGATGTATCCGGCGCTCGGCAATCACGAGCTACGCGGCGATCCCGATGCGTCGCACTTTTTTCGCTACTTTGTCCTGCCGAGCCAAGGCCCCGAGCGCAAGCGTCGTCCGGTCTATTATTCGTTTCGATACGGCAACTCGCTGTTTGTGTCGCTCGACGGAAACAGTCCGCTCGATGCGGATCAGGCGACGTGGCTTGCGAAGACGCTCGACGAAGCGAGCAAAGACACGAGCATCCGTCACACCTTCGCGTTTGTGCATCAGCCGCCGTATTCGGTGGGCGCGTACTGTGGCAGCGATCGACTTCAGCGACGACTGGTTCCGATCTTGCGTCGGCACGGGGTTCGCGCGGTGTTTGCCGGACACGAACATGCCTATCAGCACCTGGAGCGCGGCGGTCTGCGCTACTTTGTGACGGGCGGCGGCGGGGCTCCGCTGTATACGCGCAGCACGTCGTGCAACTTCGAAGACGACATGGCGCTGCGACTGTTTCGCGCCGAGCATCACTACCTGCGTGTGCAAGTGGACGGCGATGCGGCGACGCTGATGGCGGTTGCGTCGAGTGGCGAAGTGCTAGAGCGGGTGCTGCTTCACGAGCCGGTCGTCCCCGATCAAGATGAGATCGCGGCACCTCCGACGCTGGCTGCGGCTCCGCCGGTGCAAACGCCGACTGCGACGACAGCGAATCCGCGACCGTCAGGAAGTCGATTTCGTCCGTCGCTGCCAATGTTCTTGCTGCTGCTGAGCGGGATGGTGATGGTGATCGGGCTTCTGATCCTCACCGCCCCGAGAGTTCGTCGTCGGACCGATCTGAACCCGCACGCCAAGCGACGACTGCGACGATAAGCGCGCACGTTGCGGCGGCTTGTCGTGACGCGGACCGTCTCGGTGATCTCGGGCTGCTCGCCTGCGCGCTTTGGACGTTCGCTTGGGTCGCGTTCAGCGGCGGTTCGCGCTGGATGGAGCGCGAAAATCGTTGTATAGCGTCCCGACTGACCGCTCGTCCTTGGCCCGAGCGTCCCCGTACTAAGGAGTATCCCCGGATGAGGTCTCGCAAGACGCTACTTTACAGCCTGCTCGCTGGCTCGGCTCTGTCGGTGGTTGCCATCAGCTGCGCCGATTATTTGACAGGGCAAGTGCTGGAACCAGACGGCCCGCTGCTCGTCACGAAGCTGACGCTGCTCGATAAGACCAGTCGCGATGTCGCGGTCTTTACCGACACCAGCCTTCCCGACTGTAAGCAGTTTTCCGCTGAGTATTGCGCGGTGGAAGCGAACCGAACCTCGACGGAGTGTCGGATCTGCTACAACGACGTCAAAAAGGACGCGTACTCTCCGACGAAGAGCCCGCCGACGCCGGACTCGGCGAGCGATCTGCGCGTCGTGTTCAACAAGATTCCGCTGAAGTGGAATGGCTCGGCCTATTCGCCCGACGCTGCGCCCGAAGGTGCGATTCGTCTGGAGTGCGATGGCTGTCGCGGCATTCCGTCGTATAAGCGTCAGCTTGATGTCTCGGGATCGTCGCTGTCCTACGATCCGCGCGACATTCCGTACGGTCCGTCGCTGAAGCTGTCGATCGACAAGAGCGATCCGCGTGCTTCGCTAGAGCCCGACACGAGCTTCCGGGTCTATCTGGATACGGGACTGGCGGATCGCAACGACAACCGCGTCGACTGGCAAGCGGCTGCGTCGCTGCTTCGCTTCAAGACCGAGCCGCTGCGGGTGCTGCGGATGGGGCGCGGCGACAGCACGACCGATGCGTGGGTCTATGCCTCGAGCAAGTACGGCGATGGCTCTTCGGGAAGTCCGTACAGCATCGCGGATCTGCCTCGTGACAGTGCGATTGTGCTGCGGCTCAATGCTTCGACGCATCCCGATCCGCTGACGTCGCTGAAGCTGCCCGCCGTGGTTCGTCGCGCGGACGGAACGACAAGCTCGGTCGATGTGCTGGTGGGCACCAATGTCTGGAAGCGAAACAGCGACGGAACCTGTGCCCAAGACAGTCAACGGCTTGTGTACTTTTGGCCGGACACTGTGGATCAGCGCTGGCCGTCGGGTGCCGTCGAGGTCTCGTTTACGCTTGCGGCGGGGTCGCTCAAAGACCTGGCGCAAGTGGCGGGATTCCCGGTCGGAAAGCACGCGCTGGGCAGCGACATTTCGGTGCGCGCACGGATTCTGACCACCGATGCTCCGTCGGGATATGCGGGAACGACGACGGGCGTGGCCAAGAAAGCAGGAATGGCCTGCGCACAGCCGTCGGACATGGGTTCAGATCTAGGCACTGCGAGCGACGCTGGAGTCGCGGATATGGGCGGCGACATGACCGCCAGGGACATGTAGCGAGGGGCTAGCCATGAAGCGAAGTGCGAAAAAACGTCGACTCCACTTGAAGCTATCGCAGACCTTGCTCTTGTCGGGGCTGGCTGCTGTGCCGTTTGTGCCAAGCATCGCCTGGGCGCAGCTTCAGCTGGGACAGATTCAAGGCAACATCACCAACGAAGAAACCGGCAAGCCGCTGCAAGGCGTGACGGTGGTCGTCAGCGGTCCGGCGCTGCAAGGCGAGCAGTCGGAAATCACCGACAAGAGCGGCTCGTATCTGATTACGCAGCTACCGCCGGGTGACAACTACATCATTCGCTTTTACTTCGGCGATGTCGTCGTCGAGCGTCCGAATGTGCGCATCGCGCAGAGCAAGACGCTGACGATCAGCCTGAAGATGCCGACGCAGAAGGGCAAAAACGTCTACGTCGTCAAAGAGCGCGCTCCGTCGGTTGATATCGCGACAGCCAACACCGGCGTCGAGATCAGCCAAGAGATCCTGCAAAACACCGCCGTCCGAGGCCGCACCTTCGAGTCGGCCATGAGCTTGGCGCCGGGATCTGCCGACGTGGCACCTCGGGCGCAAGCGGGCGGTGATGTCGGTGTCAGCTTCGCGGGTGGAACCGGCAACGAAAACGCGGTGCTCGTCGATGGTCTAAACACCACAGACCTAAGCACGGGCGTCGTCGCGACCCAGCTTCACCAGTACTTCATCAAAGATCTGAACGTCATCACCGGCGGCTATCAGGCCGAATACGGTCGCGCGACCGGCGGTGTTGTCTCGATTGTCACCAAGAGCGGCTCCAACGAGTTCCACGGTGGCGTGTTTGGCTCGTGGTCGCCGTATCAAGCGACGCCGATGACGGTGGCTCGACTGGGTGAAGCGCTGGCGTTTCGCAGCAAGCAGTTTCAGCAGTACGACTTCGGCTTCGAGCTAGGCGGTCCAATCGTCAAGGATCGGGTGTGGTTCTACGTTGGCTTCGCTCCGACGTTCACGATCAATCGCACCGAGCGAGTTGTTAGAACACAGGTAAAGTCAAGCGAAAAGCGACAGGATGGGTCGTGGCAGGCGCAGATCGACGCGGACTATCGCGATCCCGACTATTTGGCGTCGGATTTGCTGTATCGCGACCTGCGACCGCTTGCGCTGCGGACCACGGAAGTGCCGGAAGAGAGCCGCAATCTCGACGAGTACTACCGACTTTACAACTGGATCGCGAAGCTCCAGTTCAACATCAATCCGGACCACAACATCACGCTCGGCTACATCGGCGCGCCGGAGTTTCGCAGCGAGTACGACAGCTACGCCAACGACACCGACGCGATGAAGATGGATCGCTCGCGGCAGATTCATGACGCGACGGTTCACTACGTCGGCAAGCTGTTCGAAAAGAAGCTCCAGGTCGACGTCATCTACGGCTACCACTACCAAGGTCTGCAAGAGCTTCCGTACGCCGAAAACCAGCAGTATCTGCGCTATCGCTCGCCGGCCAACGATCAGACGCGCGGCGACTTGGCGTTTTCGCTCGGAGACTTTGAAAACATCTCGCGCTGCCGAGTCGAGACAGATCCGACGACGCGCAAGACGATTTGGAATCCGTGTCCGGTTACGTCGTATGTGAAAAACGGCATCGGACAGTACAAGCCGAATCAGGTGCTGCAGCGTCACTCGGTTCAGGCGTCGGGAACGTTCTACGGAAAGCTCGCGGGAACGCACGGCATCAAGCTGGGCTTCGACTTCGAAGACAACCTGAGCGACAACACCCGCAAGTACACCGGCGTGGACTTTGATCCAAACGATCCGCTGTCGGGCTCGTACACCGGGCGGCTTGCGTATGAAACCGACGCGGCGGGCACTGGCATTCGCATCCGTCGTGGCTTCGCGCTGCCCGATCCGGTGAACCGCTTTGGCGACGCGGGCGTGCCGTGCGGTTCGATGAAGGATCGCTACTGCTACAACTACTTTCGCGCCGTGACGGAGACGCGCAACTACGCGCTGTATCTGCGTGACCAGTGGAACGTGTCGGACATCGGTCTGGTCATCAACGCCGGTCTGCGCTGGGAAGCCCAGGAGATCTTCGGGGCCGACGGTTCCAAGCAGATTGCGCTGTACGACAACGTGGCGCCGCGCGTCGGTGCAACCTGGGATCCGAGCCGCAAGGGTCGTTCCAAGATCTACGCGCAGTACGGACGCTTTTATCAGTCCATTCCGATGGACATCAACGACCGTTCGTTTAGTGGCGAAGGGCTGTTGGTCGGTCGCGGCTTTACCAAAGACTGTGGTCGCGCGCAGCTTTCTCCGACGGGAAGTCCGGTCGTGGTGCCGCAGCAGCAGCCGGGTTCACCGTGTACGCTGTCGGACCCGCGCGTGTCGGGCGGTGGCGTGTTTGCGCCGGTTGCGCCGTTTTTGAAAGGCCAGTTCCTCGACGAAGTGGTCGCTGGCGCGCAGTATGACCTGGGACTCGATATCGTCGTCGGTGCGTACTACACGTATCGGTGGCTGGGCAGCATCGTCGAAGATCTATCGGTAAACGGTGGCGACACGTTCTTCATCGCCAATCCTGGTGCCGAGGCGGATCCGAAGGCGGCGGCGGATCTTCAGGCAGAAGCGGATCGACTGGCGCGCGATGCGGCGGCGGCTCCGACGGATTCGAGGCTGGCGAAGGAAGCTCAGCTTGCGCAGAACAAGGCCGACGTCTACAAGGCGCAGTCGCTGTTCCCGAAGGCCACGCGCGACTATCACGCGGTGACGCTGACGCTGCAAAAGCGGCTGTCGAATCGCTTCTCGCTGCTGCTCAACTACACGTATTCGCGGCTGCTCGGTAACTATCCGGGTCCGTATAGCCCGTACAATAACCAGCTCGATCCGAACATCAGCGTGCAGTACGACATCATCGATCTGACGGTGAATCGCAACGGACCGCTCAACAACGATCGACCGCACAACTTCAAGGCGACGGGCTTTTATCAGCAGCCGGTGTTTGGCGGAAATGGCACGATCACGGCCAGCTTGACGTTTACGGCGCTGTCGGGAAGGCCGATTCAGGTGCTGGGTCAGCACAACCAGTACGGAGCGCGGAACACGTTCATTCTTCCGTCGGGAAGCGCGGGACGCACGCCGATGATCACGCAGCTGGATGCGCACCTGGCCTATGAGCACGCGCTGACCAAGGCGGTGAAGCTGTCGGTGTACGGCGATGTGATCAACCTGGCGAACCAGCGCGGCATCATCAACGTCGACGATGAGTACACCTATTCGGTGGTCAATCCGATCGCGGGTGGCCGAGTGGAAGATTTGTCGTCGCTGCGCACGCTGGATGGCACCAAGCCGATCCTGAACTCGAACTACGGACAGCCGACGGCGTTTCAGTCGCCGCTGTACCTGCGCTTTGGCGCGCGACTTTCCTTCTAATGACCTTCCTTCAGCGTTCTGCCGTCGTGTGTTCTGCGATGGCAGTGGTATCGGCGGTGACTGCGGCGCAGGCTGCGTCATCGCCGGTGGTTGCCTTTGATCCAGCGAGCCTTCAGCCATATTTCGACACAGGTGCGCTGGCCAAAGCGAGTGAGCGACTGCGTTCTGGCGACGCGGCTGCGGCACGAGCGCTCATCACCGACTATGTGGTGACGTGGCGGGCGGAGCGAAGCAGCAAGCGGCTTGATGCCAAAGACGATGCGCTCGACGTGAAAGTTCGGTTTCTGCTCGGGCTGACGATGCTGAAAGCAGCAGAGCAGCTTCCGCCGGGACCGGAGCGAACGACGACGGCACAAGGTGCAGCGCAGCACTTCGAGTCGCTCGGGAAGAGTTATCCGCTGCTGGCGACGTATCATGCGCTGTACGCGGCGCAGTCGTATTTCGTCGCGGGGAAGCCGCAGGCGAGCCTGGCGCAGCTTGCGAAGGTGCCGAGTGACTCGGTGCTCGACTGTGAAGCGCGCTTTCTGCGTGGTGATGCGCTGCGGAGTCAGGCCGAGCAAGACAAAGCCAAGCCGGGCGCGCTCCAAGAGCAGTCCGTCGCTGCGTATCGTGCGTATCTGGCGGCCTGTGGTGAGCACGGACGACACAAGCGGGCCGCGCAGCTTCATACCGCGACGCTGCTCGATCAGCTGGGTCGGTCGGCGGAAGCGCTTCAGATTTGGCGACGGCTGTATATCGAAGCTCCGACGGAAGCGGTATCGACGCAAGCGGCGCGACGACTGGAGCAGCCGGGGACCAAGCAAGCGCCGTTTTCGGCCAGTGAGCTTATCGAGCGAGCGCAGGTTCTGTTCGACGAGATGCGCAATCCCGAGAGCGAAGCGGCGTTTTTGCTGGTGCTGGAGCAGCCGGATCTCGACGACAAACAGAAGTGCATCGCGCGCTATCACCTGGCGCAGAGCGTGTTCAAGCAACGGCAAAGACCGCGTGCGGCGCCGCTGTTTGATCTGGCGGTGACGGTGTGTGCTCCGTCGGCAGCGAAGAACGACGATCTGCACATGAAGTCGCTGTATCAGGGCGCGCGCTGTCATGCGTCGGCGGGACGACTGCAAAAGGCGGCGGAGCTGTTTGCGCAAGGGGAAGCCGAGCATCCGACGCACAGCTATGCCGATGACTCGCGGCTGCGACAGGCCGAGATGTACCTGGATCTGGCCGAAAAGCTGGTTCGCGACGGTGCAAAGAAGACTTGCGACGCGGCAGAGTGTCCCGATTACGAAGCCAAGTTTACGGCGCTGCTCGCCGAGCTGCCGACGCGCTTTCCCGACGGAGATCGACGCGCGGAAGCGCTGTGGCGACTGGCGTTTCGGGCGCTGCGTAAAAAAGACTTCTCGACGGCGAAGAACTGGCTGACGGTGGCGCTCGAAAAAGTGCCGCGTGAAGTCGGCTGGGATCAGGAAGGTCGGACGCTGTACTGGCTGGGTCGCATGGCTGAGCTGTCGGGTGATCGAACCGTGGCGCTCGAGCGATATCAGCAGACGGCGCGAAGCTATCCGCTGAGCTTCTACACGCTCTTGTCGCTCAATCGGCTGCGCGCAGGCTTTGCCCCCGAGTTTGAAGCGCTGCTGCGCGAGCTATACGGCGATCCGCACGATGAACCGATGCAGTTTGCGCCGCGAGCGCTGTATTCGCTGCCCGGCTTTCTGCGCGGCGTGGAGCTGCTGCGGCTGGGACTTGGCAGCGAAGCGCGACGTGAGTTTGCGGCGGTCGGGATCGTGGTGCCGGAGCAAAAGGGCGGGGCGGACAAAGGCAAGGACAAAGACCCGGCGGAAAGTGAGCTGCTGTGGCTCGCGTCGGTGCTGTATGAGCGCGCGGGCGACTGGCATCACTCGCACTTTATCCCTCGTCACATCCTGACGGGCTGGCAGTCGCACTATCCGGTCGACAAGTGGCGCAGTCAGTGGCTGCTCGCGTATCCGCGTGGCTATGCGGAGCTACTTTCCAGCGCGGCGCAGCAGAACGGACATCCCGAAGCGCTCCAGTTTGCGATCGTGCGCGAAGAGTCGGCCTTTGATCCGCTGACCGAGTCCTTTGCCAATGCGATCGGACTGACGCAGATGATTCCGCCCACCGCCAAGCGGTTTTCAAGCGGACTTCCGTACGATCGGCCCGCGCTGCGCGATCCAGCGATCAATGTGGCGATCGGCAGTCGGTTTCTCGGCTTTCTGTGGCAGACGATGAACCATCATCCGTCGCTGACGATCAGTGGCTACAACGCGGGCGAAGGTGCGGTGTGGCGCTGGCTGCGACAGTACGGAGACCTGCAAGAGATCGATCTGTTCGTCGAAGCGATTCCGTATGACGAGACGCGCGGTTACACCAAGCGGGTTCTGTCGAGCTTTCTGACCTATCGCTGGCTCCAGCCTCCGACGCAAGAAGCGAAGACTGGCTCGCTCTCTGCGCGGGTCCCCGAGATCCCGTTTGCGCTTCCGCCTCCTCCTGGCAAAGCACGCACGTTGGCACCAGCCCCTGCCGTATCTGCTGTTTCTGCATCAGAAAAAGGCGCTCCAGCGTCGGCTGTACCGGCGGCAAGTGGCGACGCCAAACCCGCAGAAACTCCTCACGAAAAAACTCCGTAGCTGGTTATTGATTTGGCCCTGGGGTTCGGTAACATTCAAAACTAATAGGAGTTCGGATCGCTCCGATGCTCCGCCCCCACGATGCCAGATAAGAACGAAGAGCCAGACAGTACCTCCGACTGCCCCTTGGGTGGTCTTCCCGCTGACCGTGTGACAGACGGTCGTTCTCAAGCCCGCGCATCGGCGTCGGTTCCGCTTCAAGCGGCTCTGGACTTCCGGCGCGGGGACCGCTCAGCACGTGAGCGCTCTGCTGGTCGAATCAGCCAGCTCTTCGCTTCCTTTTGGCGTTCGCTCGCGTGTCTTTCCCAAGGCCCGGTTCAGCATCCGCGCGCGCCGCTTCTGACCGGACTTCGGCTGGGTTCTAGCTACTTCCTGGTTTCCAAAAAAGAGGTTGCATGAAGATCGCGTTCACCTACAACCTCCGCCTCAGCGACGCGGAGGAAGAGGCAGAGTTTGACTCGCCTGAGACTGTTGATGCCATCGTCAGTGCGCTTTCGCGTGACGGGCATGAGGTCCAGAAAATCGAAGTCTCCGGTCCCGCTTCGCACCTCGCGGCGCGGCTGGAAGCCTTTTCTCCTGATCTGATCTTCAACTTGGGGGAAGGACGACGCGGTCGCGCGCGTGAAGCATTTTATCCCGCACTGTTTGAAGAACTTGGCTACCCGTACACCGGATCGGATGCGCACTCACTGACGGTGACGCTTGATAAGTGGCTGACCAAGCGCGTGCTGGCTTCGCACGGAATTGATACGCCGCGCGGACGTCTGTTTACGCAGCGCGATCTGCCGGATGTCAACAAGCTGGATGGCTTTTTGGGTGGCTCGCTGGGCGTTCCGATTCCCGCGATTGTGAAGCCGAACTTCGAAGGTTCTTCCAAAGGAATCAGCGATGAGTCGGTGGCGCGAGACTGGAAGACGCTGCGCACCGTCGTCGGAAAGATGCTCGATCAGTATCCGCAAGGCGTGCTGGTGGAAGAGTACATCTCGGGCATCGATGTCACGGTTCCGTTTGTGGAAGGAATCGGTGAGCCCGCAAATGAAGGTGTGCTTGCGCCGGTTGAGTACGTGATCGACTCGTCGGTGCGATCGAAGTACAACCTGCTCGATTATCGGCTGAAAAACCGCGACTCGAACAAGGTGAAGCTGCGCTGTCCGGCAGAGCTTCCGCGTGATGTGATTGCGCGTCTGCGCGTGCTGACCAAGCAGATTGTTCGCTTGCTGGCGATTCGTGATGTCGCGCGCATCGACTATCGATTGGCCGAAGACGGTCGCATCTACTTTTTGGAAGTAAATGCGCTGCCGGCGCTCGATCATTCGTCGAGCGTGATGCTGGCGACGCGACGCGAAGGGCTCAGCTTTGACGCAACGATCAATGCGATCTTGGCCAGCTCGGCGATGCGCTGGAAGCTGCTTCCTTCCGAAGATGCCAAGCGCAAGCAGAACAAGGTTCAGCGCGCAGCGGAACGGAAAGTGCGCATCGGCTTTGCGTTCAACGTGAAGCGTCCGGGCGGAAAAGCGCAGGGAGACGCGGAAGCGGAATACGATTCACCGACGACGATTGCTGCGATTACCAGCGCGCTTGAGTCGCTCGGTCACGAAGTGGTTCAGCTGGAAGCAAACGGAGAGCTTCCGACGCGTCTCAAAGAAGCGCAGGTCGATCTGGTGTTCAACATCGCGGAAGGTGTCTCGGGTCGCAACCGCGAAGCCCAGGTTCCCGCGCTGTGTGAGCTGATTGGCATTCCGTACACCGGAAGTGATGCTGCGACGCTGTCGCTCGCGCTCGACAAGGCGCTGACCAAGCGACTGCTCAAGCAGCGCAACATCATGACGCCAGAGTTTCAGGTCTTCCAAACGGGTCGCGAAAAGATCTCACGGAGCCTGCGCTTCCCGCTCATCGTCAAGCCGATTGCCGAAGGTTCATCCAAAGGCATCGCGGGCAAAAAGAGCGTGGTCGATGACATTCCTTCGCTGCGTCGCGTCGTCGATGAGCTGATCAAACAGTATCGTCAGCCCGCGCTCGTCGAGGAATACATCACCGGACGCGAGTTTACCGTCGGACTTCTCGGAGAGCGTCGTCCGCGCATCCTGCCGCCGATGGAGATCGTGTTCACCGATCAGAACGATCGTCGCCCGGTCTACGACTACACGTACAAGCAGGACTGGAACTCGCGGGTGTCGTATCAGTGTCCGGCGAAGCTGACGCCCAAAGAGCTCAAGGCGGTGGAAAAAGCCGCGATGGAGACGTTCCTTGCGCTCGACTGCCGAGATGTCGGTCGCATCGATCTGCGGATGGACGCGCACGGCAACGTCTATGTGCTGGAGCTCAATCCGCTGCCGGGACTGACGCCCGACTGGTCGGATCTGGTGCTGATCGGCAAAGCCATCAACATGGACTATCGCACGCTCATCGCAGAGATCTTGGCGCCGGGGCTCAAGCGTCTGCGGGAAAAGCGTCGCGGAGCGGTTCAGACGCGCAACGGAAAGTCCAAAGAGTCGAAGGGCTCTCCGTCGCAGACTTCGCAGCCTGAGCTTCGCGCGGCAGAAGAGCAGAGCGAGTCCGCTAGCACCGTCGAGCATGCCGTTCCCAGTCCGGTTCCGGTTGCCAGTGACGCGGCTCCGCGTGCCAAAAAGGCTGCTGCCAAGACCAGCGCTCGCCGTCGATCGACCGCCGCATCTCGCTAGCACTGCCACTTTCCGCACCACTTCTGTTTCCGCTTGTGCGCCCGCGCTTTATGCTCGCGTGAGGCCAGGGATCCGCAATGAACCTGCTTTCCGAGACCGATCTGTACCTACTGAACGAAGGTCGTCATCTGCGCCTCTATCAAAAGCTGGGCGCGCAGCTTATCGACGACGGAACACACGCAGGCTGTCACTTTGCACTGTGGGCTCCCAATGCGGAGCGGATCTGTGTGCTCGGTGACTGGAATGACTGGGAACCGGATCGGAGTCCGCTTCAGTCGCTCGGTCCGTCGGGCGTCTGGCAGGGCTTCTTTCCCGAGGTGAAAGAAGGTCAGCGCTACGTCTATCAAGTCACTTCGCGCTATGGCGGATATCAGGTGGACAAGGCCGATCCGTTTGCGTTTGCGGCGCAGGTTCCACCCGAAAAAGCGTCGGTGGTGACGCGCCTTGATTACAAGTGGAACGACCAAGCGTGGATGCGGAATCGTCACAAGCACAGCGCGCTCGCGGCTCCGCAGTCGATCTATGAGCTGCACCTGGGATCGTGGCGTAGAAGTGAAAACGGACAGTTTCTCAGCTATCGTCAGCTTGCGCCGCTGCTCGTCGAGTACGTCGTGAAAATGGGCTTCACGCACGTAGAGCTGTTGCCGCTCCAAGAGCATCCGTTTTACGGCTCGTGGGGCTATCAGTGTACCGGCTACTTTGCGGCCACCAGTCGCTATGGGAGTCCGCAGGATCTCATGTTCCTCATCGATTCCCTTCATCAAGCAGGAATCGGTGTGATCCTGGACTGGGTTCCTTCGCACTTTCCTTCGGACGCGCACGGACTCGGATTTTTCGACGGAACGCACCTGTTTGAACACCAAGATCCGCGACTCGGCTTTCATCCAGAGTGGCACAGCTTGCTGTTTAACTATGGACGCAATGAAGTGCGCTGCTTCTTGCTTTCGAGCGCGCTGTTTTGGCTCGATCGCTATCACATCGATGGTCTGCGCGTGGACGGAGTCGCATCGATGCTGTACCTCGATTATTCGCGCAAAGAAGGAGAGTGGATTCCCAATCGCTTCGGCGGAAAGGAAAACCTCGATGCGGTGTCGTTTCTGCGTCAGCTGTCCGAAGATGTCTATCGCGAATATCCCGATGTTCAGACCATTGCGGAAGAATCGACTTCATGGCCGATGGTGTCGCGTCCGACCTCGCAAGGAGGACTCGGCTTTGGCATGAAGTGGGACATGGGCTGGATGCACGACACGCTGAAGTATTTGTCGCTCGATCCAGTTCATCGCAGTCATCATCACAACCTGCTCACGTTTCGCGGCATGTACGCGCACAGCGAAAACTTTGTGCTGTCGCTGTCGCATGATGAAGTCGTTCATCTAAAAGGCTCGCTGCTGCAAAAGATGGGCGGACCGCATGCCGATCCCTGGCAAAAGCGAGCGACGCTGCGGCTTTTGTTTGGCTATCAGTTCGCGCTGCCCGGCAAAAAGCTGCTGTTTATGGGCGCCGAGCTGGGCGAGTGGCGCGAGTGGAAT
>CALMML010000420.1 GCA_937868485.1 uncultured Myxococcales bacterium
GAGAGAGAATTAAGAAATTTTCGTCTGAATGTATTTGGTCCTTTACACGGACCTAGACGGGGATGGGAAGCAGGATTTGGTGTATACGCAGCGGGGGGCAAACTCGATTGCTGTGCGTCTTGGTGTGGGAGATGGCACGTTTCCCAACGTGGCGACCTACGCATCGGGAGGGACGACTCCTGTTGAGCTGGCGTTGGCAGACTTTAACAACGACAACAAGCTCGACGTTGCAGTGGCGAACTTGAACGGAGGCGGAGTCGGAATCCTGCTTGGGAATGGAAACGGAACGTTCCAAGCGGCCAAGATGATCGCGGCGGCGACTCCGCACGGACTGGCTGTGGGCGATGTGAATGGCGACGGAAAGATGGATGTCCTGGTGTCCAATCAGGTGAGCGCGGTCAACGTGTTCATCGGAGATGGCGCGGGCGGACTGACGGCTGCCAATCCCGCAACGATTCCGGTGGGATCCGTGCCGTATGATCTGGCGCTCGGAGATCTGAACAACGACGGCAAGCTGGATGTGGTCGCCACAAACTTCAACGACAAGACGCTGAGCATCCGACTGGGAAACGGAAACGGAACGTTTAGCAACACCAGCACGTTGAACACCAACGCAGGTCCCATCGGCGTGCTGATCTCGGATCTGAATGCAGACAAGAACCTCGACATTGTGGTGGTCAATCAGACTGCGGGCAATGCGTCGATCTTTCTGGGCGACGGAACCGGAGTGTTTGGGAATCCCTCTACGCTGAACTTGGGAAGCGGTCCGCGTCAGGTGTGGGTGGCCGATATGAACCGAGACGGACTGCTGGATCTGACCTTTTCCAACAGCAGCAGCAGCAATGTTGGTGTCTACCTTGGGAACGGACAAGGCAGCTTTACCGGCGCCACGGGAGCGACTCTGTTCGGTGTCGGTAGCACTCCGTTTGGGGTGACTGCCGGTGATCTGAACGGAGACGGAAACCGTGATCTGGTCGTTGCAGACTCGGGGTCATCGACGCTATCGGTGCTGCTGGCAACAGAGCTGTGCAAGTAATGACTGCAAAGGGCTTGCATCTACGCGAGTCCCTGTCTGTTTGCTGTGTAGCCTGACTTCTTGACTACGTAGTCGTTCTTTCCTTCTGCCATTTTCGTCGCTGATTCTTGATGACAGAGCCTTCCTCTTGCGGGGAGGGCGGGTGCTTCCGTATTCGTCGGAAGAAGTTGTCGTATTGCGAAGTACTTGCGATATCATGACGACCCGCTGCCTCTTTTGCAGGGACAAAACCGACATGGGAATCGCGCAGAGACTCCGTAGCCGCATTCGTCATACCCAGACCAGCTTGATGAATACCGCCAAGCTGATGAGTGGGAATCGCTTCACTGCGCCGTATCACACTCCGTTTCAAGTCGTACTGGAAACAGAGACGTATTCCCTTCGTCACTACACGAGCAGTAGGAATCCTTCGGGATCGTGTGTGCTGCTGGTTCCTCCGCTGATGGTGACGGCAGAGATCTATGACATGGCACCGGATCTGAGCGCGGTGCTGTGGCTGCTTGCGCAAGGACATGATGTGTGGGGTGTTGACTTTGGGAGTCCACATGCCACACCGCAGGGTCTGGAAAAGACGCTCACTGATCACGTTGTCGCGGTCAGCTCTGCGGTGGATGAACTGGTGAAGCAGCGCGGCGGATCGGTTCACTTGATTGGCTATTCCCAAGGTGGAATGTTCATCTATCAAGCGGCTGCGTTCCGTCGCTGTAAGGACATTGCATCGCTCATTACGATGGGCAGTCCGGTGGACATCCTGCGCAACTTTCCGATTCCTGTTCACAGCGGAGTCCTGTCGAATCTGTTACACGCAGCGGAAGAGTGGGTGCGCGTTCCGCTGGAGAGTCTGCCGTTTCTGCCAGGTTGGATCACAAGCTGGGGTTTCAAGCTGCTGAGCCCGCGACAGGAGCTGCGTCACCTGCTGATGATGCTGCGCTTTTTGGATGATGAGGAAGCGCTGAAAAAGCTGGAGCCGACGCGACGTTTTCTCGGTGGTGAGGGCTTTATTGCGTGGCCAGGTCCTGCGCTGCGAACATTTGTCGATGACTTTGTGGTTCACAACCGGATGATGTCTGGTGGCTTTGTGATCGCAGGACAGACTGTGTCGCTTGCGGATCTGTCGGTTCCGATTCTGTACTTTCGCGGCAGTCGCGATGACTTTGCCAGGCCGCGCAGTGTGTCCGCGATTGAGCGTGTGGTTCCGCATGACGAAGTGTTTGGGCGGACGATTGATGCTGGACACTTGGGTCTGGTGGTGGGAACCAGAGCCCGTGAGGAAGTCTGGACCACCGTCGACAAATGGCTGGATTATCGGGACCGCAGCGGACCGAAGCCGATGTCGATAGGAAGGCTGCTTCCTATCGGTCACAGTCCACATCCGACGCCAAATCAGGATGCGAAAGCGGCGGATTCCGCAGGGATGTCGCGCCCAGAATCGGATCAGGAAGCAGAGACAGATCCGCTGAACATGCGGGTCTTGTCTGCAGCTCCGCGCGCGCTGTGGCGAAAGGCTGGAGACATTGCGCTGGATGTCACAAGTGGAGCACGCTGGCTGCGCTGGCAGCTTCCGCGCGTGGTCGATCTGCTGCGCTTTTGGGACAGCGCCCCGATGTCGATGGCAGCGACGCTGGCAGCGCAAGCCAAAGCGATTCCTGATCGAACATTTTTTCTGTGGGAAGGTCGCGCATATTCCTATGCCGCAGCGGATCGGCGCGTGACCCAGATTGCAGCGGCGCTGTACGCCAGCGGAGTTCGCACCGGACAGACAGTGGGACTCCTGATGGACAATCATCCCGACTGTCTAACGGCACTGGTTGCGCTCAGTCGCTTGGGTGCGGTTCCGGCTCTGCTCAATCCTTCGACGCGCGGTGCGGCGCTTCGGCATGCACTGGACGTGACGAAGGTGCGTGATCTGATCGCGCTGTCGAGCAGTTCAGACCTTGCAGAGACGTTCGGTGTACGCAGGCTCTTGATTGGTGGGGTCGCTGGATCGCAGCGGGATCCTCTGCGTGACAAGGACGCTGTGATCGATCTGGAAGCGATTCATGCGGACTTTCCGTCTTCTGTGCAGCCAAACGCGGGTCGCGCCAGTGACATCGCCTGCTTGATGTTTACGTCGGGAACCACGGGAAAGCCGAAGGCGGTCAAGATCTCCAATCGACGCTGGCTGATGGCTGCGATTGCTGCTAGCTCGGGCTGTGATCTGACGCCAAATGACACGGTGTACTGCTGCCTTCCGCTGCATCACGGAACCGGACTCCTGCTCGCTGCGGGTGGTGCGCTGCTGGGTGGTTGTCGCTTGGCGATTGCGCCGCGCTTTTCGGTTCGCGGCTTTTGGGAAGACATCCGGCGTAACGGTGTGACCGTGGTATTTTACGTCGGAGAGCTGTGTCGTTACTTGGTGTCTGCTCCGCCTTCTCCGCTGGAACGAAGTCACGCGGTTCGGCTGTTTGTGGGCAACGGAATGCGCGCAGATGTCTGGCGCGAGCTGCTGCGTCGCTTCGGTCGTGTCAGCGTGCTTGAGTTCTACGCAGCGACGGAAGGAAACGCGGTGATGACCAACCTAACCGGCGAAAAGATCGGCTCGGTGGGTCGGGTTCCGCTTGGACTGGTGCGAACGCTGGTGGTGAAGTATGAACCCGAGACAGAGTCCTATCCGCGCACCCCGGATGGATTCCTGATTCCTGCGGAGACCAATCAGCCGGGCATGCTGCTCGTCGAGATTCAGAAACAGAATCCGCTGTCGCGCTTTGATGGCTACACCGATGCAGCGGCGACCGAAGCGAAGATCCTGCGTAGTGTCTTGCAAGCGGGAGACGCTTGGTTTTGTAGCGGAGATCTGATGCGCGAAGACGAAGACGGAGACTTTTGGTTCGTCGATCGCGTCGGGGATACCTTTCGCTGGAAAGGCGAAAATGTCTCGACAGAGCAGGTCGCAGCCGTCCTGTCCGAGCTTCCGTTTGTCGAGATCTCAACGGTCTACGGGGTGCGCATTGCGGGTCAGGAAGGACGGGCCGGAATGGCTGCGATCAAGCTACGAGAAGGACACTCCTTTGATCCCGCTGCGTTGTTTGTCTGCGTCGAAAAACACCTGATTGAGGCCGCGCGACCGCGCTTTGTTCGCTTGGTGTTCGATCTGCAAATGACAGAGACGCTGAAGATCCAAAAACAGCCGCTGCTGGCGGACGGAATCGATCTGGGTCGCATCGGCGAGCTGTATGTGTATGACAAGGGCGCGCGCAGCTATCGGAACGTGCAGGAGGAATCGCAGCTTGAGGCTCTTTTGCCGTCGCTGTAGCGCCATCGTGGTCGTGCTGCGCGGACTGGCTCGGTCGTGCTACGATCACTCGTTGTGATGCTGACGATCACGCTTCCTTTGCAAGTGGCGCTGGGCTGTGTGATGACTCCGCCTGCGACGCCGCCAGCGCTTGTGACCGCAGTGACTGCGCGCTGTATGCAGGATCTGCGTCAGCCGCTGTGGACGCTACATGATCCAGCGATGGCGGTGCTGACCGCGCAAGGCTCGCTGGCACTTCCCAGTCTGCGCAGCTGTGTGATGACAGAGTCCGTGGATGAAGCGCGTGCGCGCTGTGTTCGGGCGCTGGGAATGCAAGACGGTGAGGATGTGAAACAGACGATCTTCACGGTGCTTGGCCAGCCTGATCTGACAGACAGCACGGTGTCTGCGCTCGCGTCGGTGGTGGCCGCCAAAGGACTGCGTGATGCACTGCCTCTGCTTCATCGTTTTGTTCGGGGGGATGACTTCGCAAGTCACAGTGTGGCGATGGCGATGTTTCAGCTCGATCCGCACGACTATGTGAAGCTTCCTTCTGCGCAGCAAGTGGCCTATGCCGTGGGAATCGCGGACAGTCCGTTTCTGAAGACACATCGGATGTACTCCGCTGCGTTTGCGAGTACAGCTCCGCGCTTGGCAGAGATCTTGGTCGATCATCTGCGGCTTGGACGGGTGTCGCTTGCAGGAAAAGAAGTGCTGATGATTCGCTGGCTGCATCTTGTGGGACAGCTGGCCTCGTCGGTGCATGCGAAAGCGGTGCTGGAGATCGCGCTGTTTGACGGATCGGAAGCGGCGCGCGCATCGGTGCTGGGACTGCTGGCAGAGTGGAACTCTCCCCTTGGCATTCCGCTGGCCGTAGAGATCTTCCGTGATGCGCTCAGTCAGCCCACGTTTGCGCGATCCGCTGTGATTGATCAGGCGGGGCGTTATCTGCGTCGGCTCAGCGCTGCGCAGCAACCGGACGCGCGGGCGGCGCTGTCTGCGCTGTGGAAGGAAAGCGGAGCCAGCTCTCCGTTAGGAATCGCAGCAGGAACCGGAGCCTTGGCAGCAGCAGGAGTCCCTGTGCAGATTCCTGATCGTGTCCGCAAAGGTGTTCGCTGTCAGCTGGTGTGGTCGTATCGGAGCATGACTCCTACTCCGGCTGCGATCGAGGTGGCGGAGCTTGTGGACTCACCTTGTGCGCACGATATGACGATTCTGCTCGACACTCCCGATCGGCAGCTGACCGACGGGCTGATTGCGTTTTTGCGCTTTCCGCCCCCGGACCCAGATCTGTTTACAGCGGCGCGCACGGCGCTGGCGTGGCAGTGCGGAAGACGGCTCAAGCTGTCGATGTGTCGTCACGCAGCGTGGTATCTGCGCGGCGTTCCGCTTCCGTCTCATCCCGATTAGGAAGCGCTCTTTCTACGTTTGCGAAAAACCTGAGGAAGCGCGCGGTTTTTCTTCGCCAGGCTCAAAAGTCGGCAGGGTATAATGACTTAACCCGTAAGGTCACCTTGGGCTCGACGATAAACACTGTAGGCACCGTCCCAGGTGCAGCTCCGCGCGCGGCGGCAGTCAAGGCTGCGTATTCCACGATGGTGCGGCTCGTTCAGAGCATTGGCCAAGTGGTTCACGGCAAGAGCGAAGTCATTCGTCTGGCGGTGGTTGCACTGGGGGCGCGTGGTCACATCCTGCTCGAAGACATTCCAGGTGTAGGAAAGACGACGCTGGCGCGGGCACTGGCGCGGGCGACGGGCAGCAAGTTTCGGCGGATTCAGTTTACGTCGGACCTTCTGCCATCGGATGTGATCGGCGTGTCGGTGTGGAACGAAGAATCGCGGCAGTTCGAGTTCAAGCCGGGACCGCTGTTTGCGAACGTGGTGCTCGCCGATGAGATAAACCGCGCCGCGCCGCGAACGCAGAGCAGCTTGCTCGAAGCGATGAGCGAAGGTCGCGTCTCGGTCGATCACTTTACGCACACCATCGAGCAGCCGTTTTTGGTGATGGCGACGCAAAATCCGCTGGAGCACTTTGGCACCTATCCGCTGCCCGAGTCGCAGATGGATCGCTTTCTGCTTCGGCTACGGCTCGGGTATCCGTCGCGCTACGACGAGCGGCGCGTCATCATGCGCGGCAGTCAGTTCGATCCCGTCGAAGATCTTCAGCCTGCGGTGACGTCAGCGGAAGTGGTGCAGATGCAGGACACCGTCTGTCAGGTCCGCGTCGAAGAGTCGCTGCTCGAGTATGCCGAGCGGGTGATTGCTGAGACCCGTCGATCGCCGCTCCTTCAGCTTGGGGTGTCGCCGCGTGGCTTTCAGTCGTGGTTCCGAGCGGCGCAAGCGCGTGCGCTGTCCGAACATCGCGACTACTGCGTGCCCGATGACTTTCGCGAGCTGGCGGTTCCGGCGCTGGCTCATCGCTTGGTGCTTCCCGGTGGCAGTCAGGGCGGCTACAGCGACGCGCTCAGCAACGGACGAGCCGAAGCCGAGCGAATCTTGTCCGGCATCGTCGAGCGCATTGCAGTGCCATGAGCCTGCGCTTCCTCACCCGTCTGCGCGGCGTACGCCTGACCCGCGATGGGTGGTGGTTCTGCACCGCTGGGATCTGTCTGTTCTTCGTCGCGCTCAACAGTGGAAACAACCTGCTCTATCTGCTGCTGTCGATGCTGATCGCGCTGATGATCGCGTCGCTGGTGCTGGCTGAAGCGTCGCTGCGCGGAGTCATTCCCAAGCGTCAGCCGCCGCCTCGTCTGCATGCCGGAACGCCGTTTTTGATGGGCATTGCGCTGCGCAATGAAAAGCAGAAGCTGCCATCGTTTTCAATCGAAGTAGAAGATCTGTGCGACGACAAAGTGGTGGACAAGCGCTGCTACTTTTTGAAGATTCCGTCGGGACGCACGCAGCAGACCGCCTATCGACATACGCTGCCTCGACGCGGACGCTATGTCTTTTCGGCGTTTCGGATTTCGACCAAGTTTCCGTTTGCGCTGTTTCGTTCGTCGCGCTACGTCGAGCATCGATCCGAGCTGCTGGTCTATCCGGCGCTGATTCAGCTGGAGCACTGGCCCAAAGCGCTGACGCAAGCCGTCGGAGATCAGTCGATCTCGCGGCTGGGACGACGTGGCAGCTTTCATGCGCTGCGCGAATATCGCCAAGGTGACGATCCGCGTGAGATTCACTGGCGCAGCTCGGCGCGTCGTCAGCGACTGATGGTGCGCGAGCATGAGATCGAGGCGGTTCAGCAGGTGACGCTCTATATCGACAACGCGCTTCCCGTCGACAAGCTGCGCGATCCCGAGGAGCTGGCTAAGCTGGAAAAGGTGATCTCGTGGGGCGCATCGCTCGGCGCGTTTTACCTGGACCATGGCTACGCGGTGCGACTGTGTGTGCGCAGCGTCGAGCCAGCGCTGCCGCTTTTGTGGAGCCCAGCGAGCCTGCAAAAGCTGCTGACGACGCTGGCTGTGCTTCCGACCGTCGGTCCTGACGTGCCGTTTCAGACGCCTCCGCCGCTGCCGCGCACTTCTGGCATGCCGATTTCGTCGCACGGCGATAGCTTGGTGGTGATTCGATCGGGCGCGCAGGTTCCGCGTGAAAAACACATGGGTCACGTCGTGGAGGCGTCATGAGGTTTGCAGCGACGCACAAAGCGGTGTCGTACCTGATGGTCACGACGGCGTTTGTGATGTTGATGCTGACCGGCGAGCTGCCGCTGTGGCTGGACGCTGTGACGCTGCTTCTCATCGGTGGTTCGTACTTTTTCGATCCGCAGCAGCATCCGCTGATGCTCGGGCGGGCGTACAACTATTCGCTGTATGCGCTGGTGACGGTGGTGTCGCTGCTTCTGCTCGGGAATGCGGCGAGCGCGGATGCGTTCTGGGACGGTGGCCTGCGGGTGCTGTGTCTGCTGCTCGTCTGTAAGCTGTGGCAGCGACGACACAACGGCGATTACTTGCAAGCCTACGTCGTCAGCTTCGTGATGCTACTCGGCGCGACGTTTGTCGAAAGCAGCATGGTCTACGCGATCCTGTTGTTCGTGTACGTCGTGGCGGTGATCTGGACGCTGACGCTGTTTCATCTTCGTCGCGAGATGGAAGAAAACTATCTGCTCAAGCACCTGCCGGGCCGTCACGGTCAAGCGGCAGAGAGCGAGCGCGTCGAGGTCGAGCGCATCCTCAACTCGCGTCGCGTCGTCGGTCCGCCGTTTTTGCTGACGACCGCCGGGGCTGGGCTTGTGACGTTTGTGCTGGCGCTGATCGTGTTTGTGCTGCTGCCGCGCTTTCACGTCACCGTCGATCTGCCGTTTCATCGGCGCATGCTGCCCTCGACGGGATTTTCCGATCGCTTGGAGCTGGGCAGTCACGGACTGTTGCGAGACAACCCGCGCGTGGTGATGCGCGTCGAGCTGCCCGGTCAGCGTCCGCCTGCAAGCCTTCGTCTGCGCGGCGTTTCGTTTGCGCACTATCACCACGGTCGCTGGACACAGAAGCGTCAGGGCGAGCAGCTTCTGACGGTGCAGCATGGCGTCGCGGCGATGGATGCAAGTGGCGTGGACTCCGTACGTGGTCGGGTTCAGCGCGCTGAGGTGTATCTGGAGCCGCTCGATGCCGATGCTCTGTTTACGCCTTCGCCGGGCAAGACGCTGTCGCTGCTGCTTCCCGAGTCGTTTGGTGGGCTGTCGGGGCTCCAGCTGGCGACGACCAGCGACGGACAGGTCGTGGCGCATGGACGACGCTCGCCGCTGCATTACACCGTGCTGTCGCTGCCCGACGTGCTGTCCGATTCGCAGACGGACGATGTCGCGCTGTATCGCGAGCTGTCACCGGAGCTGCGTCTTCGGCTGCGCTCACTGGCGCTACAGATCGTCGGAGATGCCAATTCCAGCGCCGAGCGCGCCGAGCGGCTGAGTCGCTATCTTTCGCAGAACTTTGCCTACACCACGCGGCTGTGGAAGCCGTCGCAGGAAGAGCCGCTGTTTGACTTTTTGCTGACGGAAAAGCGCGGACACTGTGAATACTTTGCGACGGCGCTGGCGGTGCTCTTGCGCAGCCTCGATATCCCGAGTCGCACCGTCAACGGCTACCTAACCGCCGAGTGGAACAGCTTTGGCCAGTTCTTCGTCGTCCGTCAGCAGCACGCGCACTCGTGGGTCGAAGCGCAGCTGCCGGGACAAGGCTGGGTGATCTTCGATCCGACGCCGCCGCAGAACAGCTCGCCGCGCCTGCCGGTGCTGTTTAAGCTTCGTCAGTTCTTCGACGGGCTGGACATGGACTTTGGCAAGTATGTGCTGGAATACGATGTTCTGGCGCAGCAGCGTCTGAGCGATCGGATGTCGTCGCTGTTTCCTCGCAAAGCCCAGCCGGGCCGCGCCGCGAGTCCAGATTCCGACGTGCAGCTGGCGAGCTGGCGACGGATTGCGGTGATGCTGCTCGGGCTGACGACGCTGGCTGTGCTGTTGTGGCTGGTGCTGCGACGGCTGCGAACCGCGCAGGTACAGCCATCGCGCGATGTGACCGAGGGAAAAGGACTGCTCCGGCAGGCGCTGGTGACGCTCCGAAGGCGCGGCTTTGTGCGAGGGCAGGGCGAGACGCTCCAGATGCTGTCGCAGCGGCTTGTGGATGCGAGCGATCCGTGTGCGCCGCCGTTTGCCAAGCTCGTCGAGCTGTACTACGCGCACCGCTTCGGCGACCTGCCCCTCGATCGCGTCGAGGTAAGCAGGCTGCTTCGAGAGATCGTGACGCTGGCCAAGCAGCATCCTCCGCGCGCGTCGTCGTTACCGAGTTAGCTTGCGATACTTCAGACGGTGCGGCTGATCGGCGTCTTTGCCCAGGCGTCGACGGCGATCTTGCTCGTAGTCGCGACAGTTTCCTTCAAACCACACCACCTTGCTGTCGCCTTCAAACGCCAGCATGTGCGTCGCAATTCGGTCGAGGAACCAGCGATCGTGGCTGATCACCACCGCGCAGCCCGCAAAGCCCAGCAGCGCTTCTTCGAGCGCGCGCAGCGTATCGACATCCAGATCGTTGGTTGGTTCGTCGAGCAGCAGCAAGTTTCCGCCGCTGCGTAGCATCTTGGCCAGGTGAACGCGGTTGCGCTCGCCGCCCGACAGCTGCTTGACCAGCTTTTGCTGATCCGAGCCTCGGAAGCCGAACTGTCCGACGTAGGCGCGCGACTGAAGCTTGCGCTTGCCCATCTCGAAGTTTTCGACGCCGCCGGAAATTTCTTCCCACACCGTCGTGTCACCCTTGAGCGAGTCGCGGCTCTGATCGACGTAAGCCAGCTTGACGGTCTCACCGACGATGAGCTTGCCCTTGTCCGGCTTTTCCTGACCGACGATCATGCGAAACAGCGTGCTCTTACCGGCGCCGTTTGCTCCGATCACACCGACGATGCCACCGCGCGGCAGCCGGAACGACAGGTCTTCAAACAGGATGCGATCGCCATACGCTTTCTGAACGCGTTCCGCGATGACGACGTTGTCACCCAGGCGCGGCGCGGGCGGAATCGAGATCTCGGCGACTTCGATGCGCGCTTCCTGCGATTGTTGCAGCAGATCTTCGTAAGCAGCCAAACGCGCTTTGCTCTTGGCTTGACGCGCTTTCGGAGACTGACGAACCCACTCCAGCTCGCGAGCCAGCGTCTTTTGTCGCGCCGATTCCTGCTTTTCTTCGACCGCCAGCCGCTTCTGCTTCTGATCGAGCCACGACGAGTAGTTGCCTTGCCACGGAATGCCGTGACCGCGATCCAGCTCCAGAATCCAGCCTGCGACGTTGTCGAGGAAGTAGCGATCGTGCGTGATCGCCACGACGGTGCCGGGGAACTCGGCCAAGAAGCGCTCCAGCCACGCCACCGAGTCCGAGTCGAGATGGTTCGTCGGTTCGTCGAGCAGCAGCATGTCCGGGTTTTCAAGCAGCACGCGACACAGCGCCACGCGACGACGCTCACCACCGGACAGCACCTTCACATCTTGCTCGGGCGGAGGCAGCCGCAGCGCATCCATCGCGATCTCAAGCTGACGCTCGGTGTCCCACGCGCCTTTGGACTCAATCTCATCTTGGATGCGGCCATGCTCGGCGATGACCTTGTCCATCTCAGCGGCGGGCAGATCTTCCCCGAGCCGCATCGACAGCTCCTCGAACTGCTTGAGCAGATCGAGCCTGTCTTTGACCGCCAGCGCGACGTTTTCGTAGACGTTCTTCGTCGGGTCTAGCTCGGGTTCTTGCGCCAGATAGCCGATGCGAATGCCGTCGGCGGGACGCGCTTCGCCTTGGAACTCCTGATCGACGCCCGCCATGATGCGAAGCAGCGAGCTTTTGCCCGATCCGTTCGAGCCAATGACACCGATCTTGGCGCCCGGCAAAAACGACAGCCAGATGCCTTTGAGGATCTCGCGCTGCGGTGGCACCACCTTGCGCAGGTTCTGCATCGTAAAGATGTATTGAGCGGCCATGTTTCCCTCTCGAAAATCTTGGGTGCGAAAGCTTCTGAAGCTGCTTCGGGTCTGGGTACGCAGCCGGGCTGCGATGGACGGTCTAACGGGTCAGGTGCGGGCCAGCATTCCGCTGAGGCTGTAGGACAAGATCTCGCGACACACGCGGCGCAGCGTCTCGGCATCGGATTCGCGACGAACGATCCACTGGAGCGCGACTTCTTTTAAGCCTCCGAGCGCGGCTTGCGACACGATCTCGGGATCGATCGCTCCGAGCAGTCCCATCGCACAGCCCTTGACGAGCGCGCCCTGGAGCAGCATCCGCAAGCGCTCGTAAAACTCGTTCATTTTGCGGTCGGCTTCGCCATCCAGACCTTCTGCCATGAGCAGCACGATCCGTGTCATGTCGCGATTTTCCGACAGCACCGTCATCACCCGCAGCAGGTTGTCTTCGATCTGCTGAAGCGGTGGCGCGGCGGTTCCACTGACATCGACCAGCGTCACCACACTGCGAATGCTCGTGAGAAAGCTGTCGACCAGCGCATCAAACATCGCGCGCTTGCCATCGAAGTGAAGATACAGCGTGCCGCGTGCCACACCGGCTGCATCCAAGATGTCTTGAATGGAAGTCTGGTGATAGCGCCGCTCCGCAAACAGCCGTCGAGCCACCGTCAAAAGCTGCGCAGATCGTTCCTGCCGGAGCCTCAGCGCGCGTGCAACGCGACCATCGACCGGTTCTGCACCGACCGCGGGTCCGCTACGTTCTTCAGAAAGAACCACAGCGGGTTCTGGCGAAGCATGCTCAGGCTTGGGCACGGGCGGCATGGTAGCAGCACTTTGTTCCTTGTCGCGGCCCTTGTCGCGCATATTCGCGATGGGTGGCATTGGGAACGAAGCGCGCCACAAGGTAATCGAATAACCTAGCGATACCGCTTGACAATCTAGACGCGCATGGAAGATGATATTTCCTGTGAAGTGGCTAACTTGATCCGCAGTAGCTAAACAACCTGCCCGCACATCGGGTAGGGTGGAAAGCAGGGATCGAGGTCAGCCGAAGCGAACGCAAGATTGGCAACCTAAACAAGCAGTGGGATCGTAAACCCCCTACATGGAGGCCGCTATGGCTGGTTCTGACAAGAGGAAACAGAGTCTGTACTTCCCCGAGGACATGCTGAAGGAAATCCAGGAGGAGGCGACCCGCCAGGATCGCTCCCTGTCGTGGATTGTCCAGAAGGCGTGGAAAATTGCTCGCAACGAGATTCGCAGGTATCCCTCGGTGAATGAAATCGAGGGAGGAGAAGACGACGAGCGGGGCAGCAAGGAATAACGACGAGCCCAAGCGGGATGATAAGTCCCGCGCGAGTCGTGGAAAGCGGCGCAGCGGCTTTGCAGTAAGCCGTGATGGCGCCGCTATTTTTTTTGAGGTACTCGGTCAGCCTCACCCGGCTCCGACGCTGATTCTGTGCGACGGACTTGGCTGTGACGGCTACGTCTGGAAGTACCTGCAGTGGGCGCTGGCGGATACCTATCGCATCGTTCACATGAACTACCGAGGTCACGGTCAGACTCCTCTGCCTGCGGACTTTGGTCAGGTTCACATCGCGGACTTTGCAGCCGATGTCCTGTCCGTCATGGACGCAAGCGAAACCGAGCGAGCTGTCATCGTCGGTCACTCACTGGGCGTTCAGATTGCGCTCGAGATCTATCGTCAAGCGCGCGAGCGGTGTCTTTCACTCATCCTCATCTGTGGCAGCTATCGCAATCCGCTGCGCACGTTCAAAGGCAAAGAGACGCTCGGGGAGCTGCTTCCGCTCATCCAAATGGCGGTGAGCAAAGTGCCAAGGCTCGTCGGTGCGTTCTGGAAGCGTCTGCTTCCGCTCGATCTGTCGTTTCAGATCGCCAAGCACTTTGAGCTAAACGGCGAGCTGGTTCATCGCGAAGACTTTGTGCCGTATTTGGAAGCGCTGTCGCGCATGGATCCTCGGATGTTTGTGGCGACGATGGCGGCGGCTGCGCAGCATGATGCGCAAGATGTCCTGACGGACATTTCGGTTCCTACGCTGCTTGTGACCGCGCGGCATGACACCTTTACTCCGATGGCGCTGTCGCTGGAGATGCAGGAAAAAATCGCCGGTTCCGAGCTGCACATCGTCGAAGCGGGCACGCACACCGCACCGATCGAGCGGCCCGCCGAAGTGACCCAAGTGGTGCAGCGCTTTTTAGAGCGTCGGGTGTTTGCGCCGTGAACGATCCCAACCTGCCCGTCGCTCCTGAAGGTGCGCTGACGCCGCGTGTGCACTGGGTCAACACCCTGCTTTTGTGGCTGATGCGCATTGGCATCGTCGCGATGATCATTGCGACCGGCGTCTACATGTCGATTCGCGACAAGCCATCCGCCGAGCAGCAAGAGCTGATTCGCTACGTCGAGATCAACATTCCGGCGCTCGAGTATCACGAGACACCGATCCTGTCGCAGCTTGATCTGCTGCTGCGCGACAAGTCACTGCAACCAGCGGACGCGCGCAAAAAGCTGGCGGATGAGCTGATGCCCGCGCTGGTTCGGCTGCGCAAAGTGGCCGACGGTCCGGTCGATGTGGCGAAGACGCCAGCGGTGAGGCAGCTCGCCGAGGAATATCGTCAGAGCGTCGAAGAGCTGATCAATGTATGCCGCACTACGATTCGCGTGATCGATGATCCCAAGCTGAGCGATCGCGAAGGCTACAAGCAGGTGCTGTCGTCTCTTCAGCGTGCGATCGAGCAGAACCACAAGTGGCGCGCGCATGTGTCGGAAACGACGGATCGGCTCGGGCTTGCCAAAGGTCGGCTCAAGCGAAAGTAGGCGGTGCGGCGGGACGTGGCGGGCTTGGCGCGGCGGGCTTGGGGACGGATTCGCGACGTGCGCTACGGCTTGGGACAGCCCCACTGGCTACACGTCCCGAGGTTGCTACAGCCCCACTGGTTGCAGCTTCCTCGCGGTGACTGCCAGCAGCCCCACTGATTGCAGCCGCCGTGATCGCTACAGCCCCACTGATTGCAGCCTCCCGCCGGAGCATTCCAGCAGCCCCACTGATTGCAGCCGCCAACGTCGCGACAGCCCCACTGATTGCAGCTTCCGACCGGAGAGTTCCAGCAGCCCCACTGATTGCAGCCGCCGCCGTTTTTCCAGCAGCCCCACTGATTGCAGCCGCCGGGACGAGGACCGAAGCCATCGTGACCGGGTCTGTGGCGAGGCGGAGGTGGCTGCCAGCCGCCACTTGTTTCATTGCCAGACTCGCTTGCGCTGGGGCCTCCGAAGCAGCGGACGGTTCCCCACGCGCTCGGCTCGGCATCGCACAGCAGAGAGAGTCGCTGCGGAATGCGGCGTCCAACGATGGCACGCATGCAAGCGATCGTCGCGTCACTGGTTGGAATGCGATCGCAGGCGGCGGCGGCCAGCCAGTCCACAAATTGACCTTCGATGATGCGTAGACAAGCTTCCTCGCCGCTGACGGTGGGAAGTCTTCTGCATACGATAGCGGGATCTTTGGGCTCAAGAGCCTGCGCCGCTCCGACAAACAGCGAACAAAGTAGCGCGAGCGCAGCGATCGCCTGAGCGAACACACGGGAAGCTGCAGCGCGTAGTGGCGTCCTGTTCATGTCTCCGGCTCCTTGTAAAAACAGTACGCTGCCAGCGGGCGATTTGTTCACTGCACAGACCGCTGCTGGCAGATCGGGGCTGTTCGGGGACTACGCGGGGGACACGCCGAGCGCATGCGCCAGACGACACAGTGCGATGAGTAGGTGCGCGTCTTCGATGCGATCGCGCTCGGAGAGAAGCTGCGACAGACGAACGAACGCCAGCGCACTGTGCGGCAGGCTCGCTGCATCGACTTCCGCGAGCATCGGATAGACCACTTCGGGCGTCGCTCCGATCGACGGATAGTACTTTCCACCGAGCGGCAGAACGCGCAGCGCCCGGACGCCAAAGTGCCCGAGCAGGTTGCGCGAGACTTCCTCTTCCGCGTCACTGCGCGTCGTGATCGTCTTGGGCAGTCGCCAGGCTGGACAGGTAATCAGCCCCGAGCGCTTTGCTTCGGTCTGAAGCTGCACGGCGGGAAGATCGCGACGCTCGACGCCCACCACGATCTCTTCACCGAGCTTGGCCACCGGCACGAGCGACACCGTGCTGAGGCTGTAGGTTCGCGGTGCGCACAGCTCCAGCGTGGTGTGACGCACGATCTGATCACTGCAATCCAGCTCTTCGACGTGTGCGGTGTGCAGCGCCAAGAAGCCGGGACGAGCATCGGGCTGCGTCATCGGCTCGAACACCGCGACATCGGGCAGCGTCAGCACCTGCGTCGCCGACTGCGGAACAAAGTCCGTCGGCTGCTGCGTTTGTAAGGACAGCTCGACGCCAATCCACGGACCCAGCGACTCACCGAGCGTCCACAGCAGGTGATACAGGTTGAGCTCCAGCCGTGCGTCTTGCAGTCCGCCAACCTGCGCGGCCCGCAAAAGCTGCGAGGCCACAAACGGCTGAACGCGACCCGCAGTGGTAAACGACGTGTAGTTGGGGACTTCGTCGGGAAGCTGCGACAACACCTGTTCGGGCTGCGACAGCTCACACAGCCAGGACGTCACGCGCTCGCTCAGCCCGCCCGGCGAGGTGTAGTAGCACAGCCCGCGCGACACTGACTGGATCGCGTGGCGCGGCACACTGGCGCGATCGGACAGAAGCTGCGCGATGTCGGGCTGCGTCGCTTCCTTGTCACGGCGCAGCGCTTGCGCGGTCAGTGTCTCGGTCAGATAGCCTGCAACCTGCGCGCCGTCTAGGCTGGGACTATCGAGCTGCGTCGTCGCCAACGGCCTTGGAAAGCCATGCTTGGCCAGCACCAGCACTCGGCCCGCAGCGCGAAACCACGGAATCACATCCAGCACTGGATTGGGTCGCTCGGCGAGCTGAAAGATCTGTCCGGTCTTTTGGTGACGCAGCGTGTGCATCGTCAAAAACTGCGGCGTCACGAGCGGCTCGGTGCGAACGCGCAGTCGCACGCCATGTCGCGGCGCCACCTTTTCACCGACGATCAGATGGTTGGTCGGAGGCAGCGGCAGCGGCTCTCCGCGTAGATCAAACAGCGCACAGCGACCGCGCAGCCGATGTTCGATGATCCACGGGTTGTGAAGCTCGACGGACAAGACGATGCGCAGATCGTGACGACGGAACGCGGACTCGAAGTCCACTTGGCGATAGAACAGATACTCTTCGCGACACTCGGCGTCCCAGTCGCTGCGATAGTCTTTGTGAAGCAAAAACTCGGCGGCGGCGCGACCGCTGACCACAAAGCGCTTCCAGCCCGGCTTGGGCGAGGCAAGCTCTGCAAACGGCACCGGCGTATCGGGATTGGCACTGCTGCGAAACTGCGCACAAAACCGAGGAAACAGCGCGGCGGTCGACAGCGATGCAATCGGTCCGTCGGGCTCGCCATCGTGACTCGGCAGATCCAGCCAGACTTGGTCGGGATAGCGCGGCACCACAAAGTCACGGACGATCAGCACGCCACCTTGGCGCAGCGCGGCGGCTTGATGAAGCAGGGCGCGCTCGACTTCACGCAGGGAAAAGTCATTGAAGCTGGTCAGGTGATGCCAGACCGAAGAGTTGAGGATCCCGTCGAGACTTCCCGGCGGAAACAGCGGATCGGCGATGTCTCCCTGCTGATAGCGAAGGTTGTGACGAACATGGTGGGCTTGCGCGTGTGCAACCGCTGGAGGCGCAATGTCTACACCGATCACTTGTAAGCCATCAAACAAATTGGCCAGATCGAACGACCCTGAACCAGAGCCGCAGCCCATGTCGACTAGCGTGCCACTTGGTGGAAAAAAAGCGGTCGTGAGCGCCACTTTTTGCTGCATCGACTTGTCCATCCCCGCGTAATACGAGGCGTAGGCGTCGTCGCCACCGCGCGCTTGGGCTTGATAGCTTGGGGCTGTGGCAAGGGATGGGTCGGATGCGTCGGCTGTGGGCTGTTGGTCGCTCATGGTTTGCGTCGATTTAGTAATTCAAATTACTAACGTCTGTATTCGAAGGGGAAACTTTTGTACGCTGGACTAGATGGGCGAGACCACAAGCTCAGAGCGCCAATCATCGTCGGGGGCCGCTTCGACATCCGGGGGTCAGCGGGTGGAAGCGCCACCACGGCGACTGGCGCTGCGAACCTGGCTTATCGCACTGGTGGCGGCGATGATCTGTGGTCTTCCGGCGCTGTGGCTTCAGCAGCAGCAGGCTCGGCAAGCGGCGCAGGTGCTGGTGGAAAGCCAGGCCAAGCTGGGCAGCGAAGCGATGAGCCATCACTTTGCACTGCGACGAGACAGTCGGGCCGCTGCGTTTTCTGCCGTCGCTGCCAAGCCGAGATCGCAGGACTCGGGTCGTCCGGTCTGGACGCAGCTTGCGCAAGATGCCAGAGCAGCCGGTGCCGATCTGGCGGCAGTGATTGATGAAGGCGGCGCGCTGCTGGCGCAAGATGGCGTCGGTGCTGTGGCGCTGGCTGGGACGACGGCGCGCGGGACGGTGGTTCCAGGTGGTTCGCTCCTTGCCGTCGGTGGACAGCTTGTCGAAGCGTTTCGGATTCCGATCGCGGTCGATGGCAAGCCGGGATTTCTGATCGCAGGCTGTCGGATTCTGCCCGAGACACTGCGTCAAGATGCCGAGCCGCTCGGAATTGGGGTGGCGATCGCGCTGGACGGAACGTTTGTGACGAACCTGCCTGCGGATGCGCTGAGCAGCGGTCGCTGGGGCGATGACCCGCGAGAGACGCTGCACAACCTGACGGTGCGCTATCACCTGCGGGCGACGCCGCTGTCGCAAGGTCGGCTGCTCGTCGCGGTGCCGCTTGTGGGCGTGCAGCGCTGGTCGGGTGAGCAGTTCCAAAATGCGCTGATGCTCGTCGGACTGATGCTGAGCGCGGTGCTGCTGCTCGCGGTGGCGGTGCAGATCTGGGTGATCTCACCGATGCAGCGTCTGGCGGATGCAGCGACGCGGGTATCGGGCGGAGCGTTTGCGCGGGGTCGCGGCATGCTCAAGCAGTTTCTGGAACGCAACGATGAGTTTGCGACGGTGGGACGCGCGCTCGAGATGGCGGTTCAGCGGCTTCAGTCGATGCTCACGACCAGCCAGCGACTGATCGAAGACATTGATACGACGGTGGCCACAATTGAGCGCGTGGGCAGCAGCCTGACCAGCGCGGCGCAGACCCAAGACGAGCGGAGCAAAGAAGTCGCAGCGGCGGTGATTCCGATTCATCGTGCGATTGAGCGCCTGACCCGTCAGATGGTGGAAGTTCGCAATGCCGTCGTGCAGATCTCGCTTGCGTGGTCAAATGCCGATCAGGCGCAGTCGCAGGTGCTGGCGGCGGCTCGACGGGCGGATACGCTGCTTCACAACCCAGAGTCGGGGGATGCGCGCAGCTATCGAACCGCGACGGTGACGCAGCAAGTTCAGCTCATTACGCAGACGCTGACCGAAGAACGGGAAGCGCTCAATCGGATTCGCGAGCAGCTAACGGTGCTACGAGCCACCGTCGATGGCGCGATGGACAGCGTCGGATCGGATGACACGAGCGGCGCGGGCATCGGTCGATCGATGAACGACATCTCGCGGCTGGCTCGTCAGCAGACGTCCGATGCGGATGCGCTCAAAGCCACGGTTGAACACCTGCGCAAAGACAGTGAAAAGCTGTCGCTGCTGATTCAGGCGATCCAAAGTCGAAGCTCGGAAGATCTGGCGACCTCGAGTGGAACGTGGGGCATTGGCTCGCGCAGTCGAACGACGAGCGATCGGGGTACGCGCGGCTCGATGTCGAGTGCTCCACCGTCGGGAAGTCGATCGCTGACGGGCACTTCCAGCCTGGCGCTGCGTCCTGTGGCACCGGGTCCGCTGCCATCGTCCAAGCTATCGGGTCCAACGGCTTCGACGAGCGGCGAGCGCAAAGTCGGACAGCAAAGCAGTGCGCACAGTCCGCGTGCATCGATTTCGGGATCGTCGCCCAGCCTCAAGCCGGTGGGATCGAACTCGTCGCCGAGCAATCGTCCTGTGGTGCTGAGCAGCGAGGCGCGCACGTCGGGATCGTTTCCGCTGAGCGGATTCAAAGCGAGCAGCAAGCCTCCGACGGACAGTGGTCCCAAGAGCGGCGACTAATCGCGCCAGATTTCGCGCGGACCGCTGCGTGCCGGACGTGCGCTGGGTGACGATGCGCTAGCGACTGGCGAAGATTCGACCGGACGGAAGCTCGATCGCGGACAGATAGCCGTTTTTCCCGCACGCGGTGTCGAGTCCGATCAGATCGCCGCGCATCCAGACATCGCTTGGATCGTCGAGGATTTTGCCAAACCAGCTCAAGTGATCGACGGGAAGCTCTTTGGTGAGCGTGTGACCGAAGCACAAGCGCTTGCCTTTGTAGCCTCGGTAAAAGTCCGGTTCTCGACACCACAGAAGGTTGCGCTTGCGACCGTCTTTGGGATGCAGCCAGGTTTCGCCTTCTCCGTCGAGACCCGCGTGAACGTAGATCGCGTGCTCGTCTTCGTAATACAGCGGCAGCGAATCCATCCAGTCGTGAATCCACGTCGGAAACCACTTGGTTGGCTGAAGCAGCATCGCGGCCTGTTCCATCTCGGACGCGCTCGCGCAGTCAGTCAGTGCGCGCAGCGTCTGAAAACAGCCATTTTCGGGACGCAGCAAAAAGCCCGGCTCAGGATGCTTGAGCGATCGCAGCCACGCTTCTTCATGGTTGCCGAGCAGCGGCACCACTTTGGCCGGGACATGTTGATGCAGCGTCGAGACTCGCTCGATCACGCGCTTTGACTCGAGTCCGCGATCCAGATAGTCACCCAAAAACACCAGCGTATCGTCGCTGTGTAGCGTCGGCAGTCGATCCAGAAGGCGTTCGAGGTGCGATATCTCCCCGTGGATGTCTCCAATCGCGAACGTGCGGCGCATCGACTTCATCGTAAACCAGTGCGGGCTGCCTCGTCACCTGCTGTCCAGCGACGGCGGCTCTCGGGTTATTGCGCGGTTGCGATCGGTAGACCTGCTGCTTTCCAACCCGAAATTCCGTCGGCGATGTGACGAACGTCGCGATATCCAGCGGCTTTTAGGATCTCCAGCGCTTGATGGCTGCGTCCGCCGGCTGCGCAGTACAGGACCACGGTTCGGTTTTTGTCGATTTCGCCCAGCCTGGCTTCGATTTCACCGATCGGAATGTGCTTGGAGCCCGCGATAAAGCCACGCTCTCGCTCGGACAGGGTTCGTACGTCGACAAGCTGCACCGCGAGCTGTCCGCTCGGATCCGGCTTGAGCAGTGCCTGCGCCTTGTCGGTGGTCAGGTTTTCTTCCTGCGCGGGCAGGGTGGTCGTTACGGCTCGGCTCTCCGTCGAGCTTTTGTTACAGCCCGCCAGCATCGACAGGGCAATGAAGACAAGCGCACGCTGGGTCATCGGATTCCTCTCTGAGAGGCCGGCGCATCGTCCGGCACAGCGAAAAGGGACAAGTCGTTAGGCAACCGTTCGCAGTCGTCGAATCAGCCAGCGCACCTCGGGAGCCGTCGGATCTTGCATTCGATCGCGCAGCTCTAGCTCGTCGCTCAGGTGTGTGATGGCTTCGTTGTGACGCAGGCTCTGCACCCGAGGCCGATTCGACAGAAGCGTCACCGCCAGCAGATGCAGGCTGTCGGCTTCTCCCCACTGATAGCCGCACTCACTGGCCATCGCCAGCGCCAAGGCATCGCGCGCATCACGCTCTGCCGCTTGGGGATTGCTGCGTCGAAGCTGAAGCTGACCGCGCAAGTTGAGCAGATCGATTCGATAGCAGGCCAGCGACAGCTCTTCCGACAGCGCCAAGGCCGTTCCGAGCGCCGCCGCCGCCGCTTCGTAGTTGGTCAGATCCATGTGCAGCCGAGCTTGTTCGCGACCGGCTGCGACCAGCACTTCAGCGGCGCCACTGTGGTTTGCAAACTGCATCGCTTGCGCAATCGCTTGGGCTGCGGCTTCGTGTTCTCCGTCGCGACGCAGTGCATCGGCCAAGAGCACCGCCGTCTCTGCTTCCGCGAGCGTGTCGTGAAGCTGCTCGGCGCGCTCCGCACAGCTTGTCAGCCACTTGCGCGCGTCGGTGACATCTTGAATCCGCAGCGCACGGGCCGCCGAAAGCAGGCTCAGACGAAGCGGCCACGGCTCCACCGTCTGACCCACTTCCCGCAGCAGCGAGCGCGCTTTTTGTAAGTGCAGCAGACACAGCGACGCGTCACCCTTGAGCAGCGCCAGCATCGCTTGTTCCGTCGCTGCCGCTGATTGCTGCGTCAGATCTGGTGACAGCGCCTGTGCTTTTTGAGCCAGCGACGAAGCCAGCTTCAAGCGACCGGCCAGCCGATGAATCTGCGCTTGCCGAAGCCACAGCCCCGGAAGCATCTCGGGATGATACGGCCACTTTCGCTCTGTCGTGACGAGCGCCGCGTCCAGCTGTCCCGTCATCCGCAGCGCCTCGGTTTCCCACCACAACAGCTGGGCATAGCGCGCTTGCCAGTCGGGATCAGCCGCCGACAGCGGTGCGACCAGCGGATACAGCCGTCGAATCAGCTCCAGCAGCAGCCGAGATCGTCCCAGTCGACAGCCCAGGTGCGCAAAGCCGCCGAGTCGCTCGCTCAAGATGCTGTACGCGAGCAGCGGCGCGTCCGACGCGATGTGCCGGTCAAACTCGGTCAGCAGCCCAGAAACCGTCGGCTCGTCGCTCGGAAGCGGCGCGGTCGCATGGCTTGGCTCTGTCACGGTTTGGTGCGACGACAGCGTATCTTGCGGCGGCACCAGCATCGCCAGACCCAGCTTCTGCGCTTGTTGCGACAGCGACTCGTCACGTAGCAGACCAGCGGCCAGCTCGGTGAGCTGCTTGTGTTCGATCAGGTGTTCCAGCAACAGCTCGATGCGCTCATGCGGATCAAGCTGCGCGGGTGCCACCTGCCACAGCGGCACATCCAGTCCTGCACAGATCACACCAAGCTGCGCCGGAGAGCACAGCGACAGCAGGTGCTCGGACAGCCATGCAATGAGCGGCTCGATCTGCATCAGGCCACCCTCGGAAGAACGATCGTGACGCGCGTGCCAGCGGTCTTGACCCCGGCGGGGCGCTCTGCGTCAGCGGGAAGCGGCGACTCAAGCAGGAGCTGTCCGCCATGTTGTCCGACGATGCTGCGACAGATGCCCAGGCCCAGCCCGGTGCCGCGATCGCCTTTGGTGGTGAAAAAGGGTTCAAAAATACGAGGCATGATGTCGCTGGGAATGCCGTCGCCATAATCGTCGATTTGAACGCGAACCATGGCCGGCTTGTGGTTGTGCGAGGTCGTCGAAAGTGGATCGGACAGCACGCGCACGCTGATGCTGCTGCCCGGCTTGGTTGCGTCGAGCGCATTGCGCAGCAGGTTCAAAAACACCTGCACCAGCTTGTCGCGATTGAGGTTGGCGACCGCCAGATTCGACAGCTCTTTGGCAATCGTTCGCTGTCGGAACTCGAAGTCGAAGCGCAGGATCGACAGCGCTTCATGGATCGAGTTCACCACCGGCTCCGGCGACAGCGAAAGACGTGGATGAATCGCGAGCGGATCTTCCTGCGGAGGCAGGTTGCCGTGCACCCGCGAAAAGTCGCGGATTTCCCCGACCAGACCACCGAGCCGCGCGCGCGCCGTCAGGATCGCCGACGTAAACAGCTTCACTTCGGGATCGTCGGGATAGCGATCGCGGATCATCTCTGCGTAGCTCAGCACCGACAGCTGATTGCCGATCTCGTGCGCAATGCCCGACGCGACACGTCCGACCGCAGCCATTCGCTCGCTCTCTAACAGTCGCTCTTGTGCCGAGTGAATCTGCCGCAGCGCTTGGGACAGCGCGCTGTTGTTGTGCTGCATCGCTGACAGCGTTCGCTTGAGCTGCACCACCATGTCGCCGCGCTCGATGGCATTGCGAATCGTGAGCAGCAGCGTCTCGTGATCCCACGGCTTTTCAATGCACTGAAAGATGCCGCCTTCGTTGATCGCGCGCAGCATCGTCTGCTTGTCGGCGTGGCTCGTGAGCAGCACGCGCACCGTATCGGGCGACTGACTGCGCACTTTGGCCAAAAACGTGATGCCGTCTATCTCGCGCAGCGCTTGTTCACACAGGATCAGCGGCGGAGACACCGGCTCCGTTCGCAGCGCCGACAGAGCCAGGCTCGGACTACGAAACGTCTTCACCAGGTACGTCGGATTTTCGCTGAGCGCGCTGCTCAGTCGCGTCACTTCTTGCGGATCGTCGTCGCTCACCAGATAGATGAGGTGCGGATACAGGCTCCCGTCGCTTGGTCCGCTGTGGGCGTGGCTTCCGCTTGCCGAGTCGCTGCGACCGGCTGTTCCGTCTGAGGTTCCAGGTGGAGGCAGCATGCGCGCGGCAGCATAGCGCTTTTGTTTTTCGAGTAGAAGCACTCCGCACATCGTCTGCGCCGGAACACTTCAGTCACCTGCCTTCGCGCGCTGCGATTGCAAAGTGATTCTGACAAGCCCAGTTGAAGCCGAGTGCGCGATGGCGGCGGCCAGACCAGCAAACGCGAGCGCTGTCACCGTCAGGGTTTGCTCGCGGGTCTGGGTTCGCTTGTGCATCGTCGTGCTTGGTACATCACTTGCTTTGAACAGCGTCCGACTGGGGAACTTGGGTACATCATCATGAACGCACTACGGACTTCCTGTTCTTGGATCGCGGGTTTCTTCTGTTTCGTTTCTATCAGCATTGCCAGCGCATCGTCAGAGCCTTCGCCTTCAGCACTGCTGCCGTGTGAGGCACTGACCGATTGTCGGAACATGCTGATTACAGCGCGTAGATATGAAAAGAAACAGCAGAACCATAGCGCGTTACAGCTATATGTCAGCGCGTACAAAGAATACCTCGATCCGCGTATCTATTTTTATATCGGTAGGATTCAGAGCAAGCAGAAGAAGTACAAAGAAGCGATGGACAGCTTGCTGGTCTATATCGACTCGCACCTGGACGAAAAGACGTGCTCGCTCATGAAGAATGCGCGGGCCCTTCACAGCGACGCAGCACGCAGAGAGCGTCGGGCGGTTCAGCCGGTTCAGCCGGCTCAGCCGATTCAGCCGATTCAGCCGCTTCAGACGGTTCAGGCGGCTCGGGCGGTTCAGTCGGTTCAGACGGCTCGGGCGGTTCGATCGGTGGTTGCCGTTGGTCGCTTCAGCGAGCAGTTTCGGGTGGCGCGTCGTCCGCGCTGGCTCGGCCCGCATCCGCGAGATGGCGAAGGCGCGGGCAAGTAGCTCGTCTGAAGCGTCGATCCGGTTGGTCGTGTGAGCCTTCGGCTGGGTAGGCCGGTGTACCCAAAGCGCGGACATCACCTTCCCAAACCACCGCTGTGGTTGTGCTAGAGTGCCGCCCCGATTAAGCCGGAGAACATAATCCATGAAGATCGCAATCGTCGGTGCGGGCCCAGGCGGCTCGACCTGTGCTCTGCAGCTTGCTCGTCAACATCGCCATGAAGTCACGCTGCTTGATCGCGACGAGTTTCCTCGACCGAAGACCTGTGGCAGTGGCTTGGGACCGCGCTGCCTTCAGCTGTTTCAAGAAATTGGCTTGGCGGACACGCTGGAACCAAAGGCGCAGAAGATTCACGGTCTGCGCTTTGTCGGTCCGGGTGGCAATGAAGCGGTGCTTAGCTCGAACAAGGTGGAAGCGTGGATCATTGCGCGCTCCGATTTCGACGCAGAGATCGCGTTCGCTGCCGAGCGAGCCGGTGCCAAGTTTGTCCAAGGCTTCAACGCCAAGCGCCTTTTGCGCGATCCATCGGGTCGTATCGTCGGAATCTCTGACGGAAAGACCGAAGTGGAAGCGGATCTGGTGATCTTTGCCGACGGTGCTCACTCGCGCTTTTCGATCGACAAGCGTCCGAAGCGACAGATCGCGGCGATCATGGCTTGGTACGAAGGCGTTCCGTATCAGCCCGGCATCTTGGAAATGTACTTCGACAAGCGCGTCAAGCCCTGGTACGGCTGGCTGTTCCCCGAGACGGAGACGCGCGTAAACGTCGGCATCTGCTACGACCCGAACGATCCGGCGGACCCGAAGCGGCTGCTCGACGATGTGATTGCAACCCACGTCGGCGACCGTCTGAAGAACGCCCAGCAAGTCGGCAAGTACAAAGGCCATCCGATCGTCTACACCGAGGGTGTGGGTCCGATTACGTCGCCGGGCGCAATCTGGATCGGAGAGTCAGCACGTCTGACCAACGCAGCGACGGGAGAAGGCATCTCGTATGCGATGCGCTCGGCAGTGGTGGCGGCGGATGTGATCAGCCGTCACGATCGCGCCGACTCGACGCTGCTGATGGAATACCAGCAGGCGACGACGAAGCACTTTGCGCTGCCGCTCAAGACAGCGGTGGGCTTTATGAACTTCGTGAACACGCCAGCGTTTGGTGTGGCTTCGTCGCTGATCACGAGCCGCGCGGTCAAAGGCGCGATGCGCTATCTGCTGGCCAACGCCTAATCTGCGACGGAACCTGGCTTACGGCTTGGGCACAAATCCAAGGACGCTGGCCAGGTTTGCTCCATCACTGTTCGTCGTCGCTGAGCCGGTCTGATAGGCCCGCTTGGGGGCAACCGACATGCGCGCCGCTGGATCGCCGAGCAGGATGTAGCCCGCCAGGTCTTGACGCAGCATCCACAGGTGCCCAAGGCGTGCTTTGTTGGCATCGGACGCTGCATCGCCGCTGGCTGCTCGATCGTACAGCGCGGTAAGCTCCGTGTTGACTTCGTCGAAGGCCCGACTGAGCGCTTGCAGAGCGAGCCCGCAGCGACTGCCTTTGAGCAGCTCTGCGACGATCTGCACAAACTTGCCCGGACGCTGCACCGCGCTGCCGGTGTCCAGGTCGAGGAAGCTGTACGTCCACGCGAGGTCGATGTGACCGAAGAACGCGAGCGGACCGTGCGGATTGGCGAGCGCAGCTTGCGGCAGTGCGGCGACAAACGGTGGCTCTCCGTCTTTGGGCAGTCCGTCGAGCACTTTGCTGGCAGCCCCCGCGTACTGACCGGCTTTGGACAGCGCTTCGAGCCAGTGACGATACGCGCTCTGCGACGGAGTTCCCGCCCCGTAACAGGCCAGCATGAACCAGACTCCGCCCGGCAAAAACGCCGTGTCGCGAACATCTGATCCCAGCAGCAGTCCGTCGGTGCCAAAGCTCATCGCACCTTGCTCGCTGCGCTGCCGGTCCTTGGTCTTCCAGCCTGTACGCGGCGATCCGGCCCCGTGGCTGAGCGTAAACAGCACCGTCGGATCGTCTGGAGTAATCAGCTGAAGCAGCTCATCTCTCGTCGGAATCGTGCGATCGCCCGCGTCGATCAGCTCACGCGCTGGCAGCTTTCGTTCCATCACCTTCCGTCGAGCCAGCGTCACACCCGGCGTAATCAGCGAGTCAAAGCCAGCTCGCGTGGCGCGGGTTCCATCGTGAACCGTGTAAAACAGACCTCGTCCCGCGCTCGTCGGTGGACCGGCCTCTTCGGCGCGTAGCAGCTTGTCGATGTAGGCGCGATAGTCGTCGTCGCGATCGAACGCGAGCCGTCCCACCAGCTCGCTTGCGCCTTGAACCTGCTGAATGCTCAGCGCGACTTGATCCAGGTTGCCCAAGATGAGCTGATAAAACGGCTGCTCATCTTCCGTCGTGCTTCCGTCGGCATAGTTTCGCTTGCGCCACTGCATCGCATCGGCTTGATCGGCCTTCGCGGGTGCGACGTAGACTTTGACCGGAACGCCTTGCTGCTCCTGTCGTCGCTGAATCAGCGGTGCAGCCAGGTCGAGCAGCTTCTTTCCGTCGTCTCCCTCGGGAATGATCACCGACCAGCCTTGCGCTTCGAGAGAGTTTTGATCCCCCGAGCGATCGCGCAGGTGATCCGGCTGTAGACCGCGCGCTGGACGCTTGGTTTCCGTCGTCGCTTCGGCTTGGAGATCTTCGCGCAGCGTCGGCGTTCGGTCTTCCGCATCACACAGCAGCAGGTTCAGACCTGGATCGCGTAGTCCCGGACCGCTCATGGCTTGGCCTCGTGCGGGGGAATGTGTCCGTGCGCGCGCGTGAGAAGCTGTCCCGACGGATCCACTTCGATCAGCTGAAGGCTTGCGCCGCCCGTCGGACTCGGCTCGATGATCGCGGCGGTACAGCGCGTCAGGATCGGCACCATCTGGCCTTTGGCGGGATCCAGCTGCGGATTTTTGCGTGCCAAGGTCAGAAAGTCTGTCCATTCCTCGTCGCTGGCATCGGGCGCAGGCAGGCTGATCAGGCGAATCCACGTTCCAGTGTTCAGGTACGTAAGTCCGTCTTGCTGCTGAAACCGCGCCGCGTGCGAGTGACCGAACACCACCGCCGACACGCCGTATTTGTGGGCCAGACGCTTGGCTTCGTTCCACTCGGTTTCGTCGGGAGCCAGCGCAAAAAACTGCTGTCCAGCCGCCCCGGTGAGCTTGCGCTGCGCTTTGGCATACGCAGCAAGTCCCGCCTTGGCCAGCTTGAGCGTTAGCGATGACAGCGTCTCGGAATCAAACGCAAACGACTCGGGCTGATCGGTCCCGTCGGACAGGATCGCAGCCAGCGTCTCTTGTTCTTCGGCAGTTAGGTGCGCCGCGTCCAGGGCGCGGGCCAGTCCCAGGTCGTCTTCTTCGTCGGAACCAAACGTCGTGGGCGAGTGCTTCGACTGACGAAGCTGCAGCAGCAGATCCACCGTCGAGCCTTTGAAGACTTCCTTCACCGCTTGCGGACTCACGGCCAGCGCTGTCAGCACACCGCCTTGAAAGTCCGGCTTGATGAGATCAATCAGCTTCAGTCCGTACGCTCGCTTGAGCGGGTTCATGATCGTCTTGACCAGCTTCGAGCCTGGTGCGTAGCGAAAGTCTTCGGCGTGGGCAGACGGAGGCGCTCCGGGTCCGGGCAGGTGCGGATAATCGACCTTGTTCCACTCGTCGTTTTGTTCGCCGTGCGTGATCAAGATGCGCGCCCCACCAGCGTCGATGATCGCAGGCTCGTTGCCGCGCTGAAACTGGAGCTTCGCACGCACCGCATCGGGCTGTCCCAGGTGGGCCCGCAGCGTCGCTTGGACGCCGGGAAGCGCCAGCTCAATGTCATGGTTGCCGAGCCGAAACACCACGCTTGCACCCGCTGCCAGCACGTCTCCGATGGCATGCAGCACGCCTTGCGTCACCGGGTTTTGGCAGATCTGCGTCGCTTGCTCAACCGCGCGAGCTTCCGAAAGCTCCAGCGGATCTTCGTTCATCAGAAAGTCCACGCCGTCGCCGTTGCAGATCACCGTGTGTCCCGGTGCGGCAAACCGTCGGAGCAGGCTCGGCAAGGTCTCGCCACCCGCAAAGATGTCGTAGGAACCGCCGTTGCCCAGGTGCAAATCGCTGACAATCAACGTCTTGGCCAAACCAGACATGTGAGCCTCCGCTGGCTGTGAGTCCGTGCGCCCCCCACGGGCTGCTGCCGACGACTACACTGCGCCGGACAGTATATCTGAGACGGAAACGCTCCTGTTAGAATGTATTTCGCATTACAGATTTCAGTTCTTTACACAGGAAGTCGCACGGCCTTGTGCGGAATCATTCATGCATTGGGCGCAGACCCAAGAGGGGAACGATGCACCACAGCAGCGGGGATCGAGACGCGGAAGACATCTTCAGCTTGTCGGCGTTGGAGCGGGCGGAGCTTCAGTCAAACTACGATCTGACCGAAGGCGCAGAGACCGAAGGTCCGCTGTCGTTTGATGAGCCTCCACCGTCGGTGTTAAAGCCGACCGAGCTGGGATCGAAGATCGTCGCGGTGGGACGGAAACTGCTCGATAAGCCGGTACGCGAAGACGCGGGCACCAATGCCGACAAAGACGGGCTGATTCGTTCTTTTTTCATCGAAGGCATTCCGTGGAAAGCCAGCTACTGGGACGACTGGGTGAAGAATCATCCGCAGAGTCCGGTGGCTCGGCCCGAGTGGTGCGCCGCGTTTGCCTGTTACTGCGTTCGCACGGGCTATGCCCAAGCGGGTCTGTCGAGCAAGCTGCCCAAGGTGCTGAGCGCGTCCACGTCGGCGCTGCGAGAGCAGTTCATCAAGCTCGGGCGCTTCATTCATCGCGACGAGCTGTTCGACGCTGAAGGCAAGATTCGTTCGGGCGCCAAGCTACCGAGCCCCGGCGACATCGTGCTGTGGCAAGGACACACTGGGCTGCTGTCTGATCTGACCTCCGACGGAACGTATTACACGCTGGAAGGCAACACCAAGCCGAAGCGAGAGGCGGTTCCGGGTGTCTATCTTTTGCCCAACTCGTCGACGCGCAAGATCGAGCGAGACGGCAAGCTGGTCTATTCGCTGACCGGCTTTTGTCAGCTTGTCTCCGTCGATGGCTGAGCGCGTTCCCTGACGGCGGCGTGTCCGCTGGCCTGACCTTCACGTTCTTTCTCCGATTGGGCAGTCAAACCCGCTGCGAACACTCGGGATTTCGCAGCGATCTCGACCGTGATTGGCGTCAACAAACCGCTTGAGAGCGCAGAGCGTCCACGCTACGTTCCGCTCGTTCTCGTCGTTTTTTCTCTCGAAAAACTCTCGGAGGTAGCCATGTCCGGTTCGACACCCGGTAATGCTCGTTTGGCGCTCTTGCGTGTTCCGAAGCTTGCTTGGCGACGGGTCGCTGCGATCCTCGGCGTAAGCTTCATCGTTGCCTGTAGCAGCAGCGGTGGCAGTGGCGGCTGCGGCGGACTCACCAAGCTCTCTGGTGGATATCCCGTCGACAAACGCATCGACAACGCGGTTCAGCTTCGCATCACCAAGGGCTTTTTCGACTTCCTGGAAACCAACGGCAAAGCGCTGGTCGATAAGTTCTTGCCGTCGGGCGGAGAGATCGCCGTTCCGTCGAGCTGCGGCGGTGACACCGAGATCTGCTGCGGCCAGATGTGCAAGGTCAAGCTGGAGTATTCCTCGCTGAAGTTTGAGCCGACCCCGCCGACGACGACGAAAGCGACGCTGCGGGCCAAGATCAAGACGATGGAGGACTTCAAGATCAAGACCAAGGCGGGCTTTGTCACCATCGACTGCAAGCTGTCGCTCGACACCGCGCGCAAGGGCAAGCAAGACGTTGGCATCACGATGGCTGCCGTCGCCAACGTCAGCGCCGCGACCAAGCTGACCAGCATCGACTTCGACGACAAGAGCGTCGACATCCTGGATCTGGACAGCGACGACATCGACATCAAAGGCAACATCCTGTGCGGCACGGTGAACCTGCTCAAGGGCCTGTTCATCGGTCAGCTCAAGGATCAGCTGAAAAAGCAGCTGGCGGGTCCGCTCGACTCGGTGCTGTGTCAAAAGTGCGCTGCGAAGACGGACTGTTCGTCGCTGGCCAATCAAGGCTGCGTCAACAACTTCTGTATGCGCGACGGAACGTGCCTTCAGCTGCTCGGTCTGGAAGGAAGGATGGATCTGGGGAGCTCGCTCGGACCGTTTTCCCCGGCGGCCAAGGCAGCTGGCATTGACATGATCGTCGCTGCGGGTAACTACGCGACGGTGGAAGCGCTGCCAAACGCAGGTCTGTCGATGGGCATGCTCGGTGGAACCAGCTCGTCGGCGAGCAGTGCTTGTGTGCCGCGTCGTCCGGCTCCGACGGGACCAGCACCGGGCAAGAGCACCGCGTTTGCGGGCAACACCGCGCCGAACGGCAAGCCGTATCACGTCGGTGCGGGCATCTCGACGCTGGAGCTGAACTCGCTTGGCTACACGCTGTATGACACCGGCGGTCTGTGCTTGGATGTTGGCTCGGCGCAAGTCGAGATGCTGTCGTCGGGCCTTCTGTCGGCGCTGATTCCGTCGATCAACGACCTGACGCGCGGGGTGAACTCGGCGATCAAGATCGTCGGACGTCCGCAGCAGCCACCGACGTTTGTGCTCGGCAAAGGAACCTACAAGACCGACGCGATGGGCAAAAAGATCATCGACGATCCGCTGCTGCATCTGGTGGTGAAGGACATGGCGCTCGACTTCTACGTGTTCCTCGACGAGCGGTATGTGCGCTTTATGCGTCAGACGGTGGATCTGGATCTGCCCGTCGGTCTGGATGTCGATGCGATGAGCCAGATCGTTCCGGTGCTCGGAGACATTGGCCAAGCCGTCGGAAATGTTCGTGTCACCGATAGCGCGCTGCTCAAGGAATCGCCGACGCAGCTTGCGCGCCTGTTCCCGAGCCTTTTGCCGGTTTTGGCGGGCTCGCTGTCGTCGCTGGACCCGATCAAGCTGCCGGACATCATGGGCCTTCAGCTTTCCCCGATTCAAATCACCAGCACCGCCGATACCACCGGCAAGCTGTCGCTGCTTGGACTGTTCTTGTCGATCAAGCTGTCGACGATGCCGCTGGCAGGAGAAGACATGACGCTACTTGCGCAAGGAACCGACGAGCCGACTGAGACTTTTGCCCAGCTTGAGTCCGTGACGGTACCGGCGGCGGAAGCACTGGCTGTGACCGCCGAGGTTCAGCAGTCGACCCGCGTCGTGGTCCGTGTGGATGCCAGCAGCCACGTAAGCGGCGATCGCGAGTGGCAGTACCGCATCGACGGTGGCTTCTGGCGACCGTTTGACAACCAGCACCAGATCATCATCGAGGAGCCGGAGCTTCGTCTCGCTGGCAAGCACAACATCGAAGTGCGCGCGCGCGTCGCGGGTCAGCCTGGAACGCTCGATCCCAGCCCGGCCAAGCTGGAGTTTACGGTCGAGCCCGTCGCCAGCAGTGCAAAGGTTTCGCCGTCAGCGAAGGCCAAGTCGGTCCGTTCTGCGTCGCAGGTGGAACAAGTGACGGACGCGGCGACGGGCTGCTCGATGAGCCGTGCAGAGACGGGACGCGGCACGCTGATTGCGGTGCTGATGCTGCTCGTCGGACTGTTGTCGCGACGCCGACTCGCGCAGGTTGGAACGCTGCTGCTCGTCGGTCTGGTGGGCGTGAGCGGCTGCAACAAGACCAGCGATGGCAACGGCACCGACGGTGACATGACGCCGGGTGAAGTGAAGAAGCCCAAGATCGAGTTTGCGCCGAACGACGAGATGGGTCGCTATCAGAGCGTCGCAGTCTCGTCGGACAAGCTGATGATCAGCGCCTACAACGCGACGTTTGGGGATCTGGCGTTTACCGAGATGACGATGCCGAGCAACCAGTCGACGTGGCTGCCGGTCGATGGACTTCCGACGGGAGATCCCGACAGCACCGATCCTGCCGCGTATCGCAGCGGGTATGCCGATGCGGCGGACGATGTCGGTCGCTTCACGTCGCTCCAGATCAAGCAAAGTGGCAATCCGCTCGTCGCGTACCAGGATGTGACCAACAGCGCGCTCAAGCTGGCGACCCGCAGCGGCGACAAGTGGAGCACGCTGGTCGTCGCTGATTCGAGCGAAGGGCAGGGCGTTGGCTCGTTTGCTCAGCTTCTGCTCGACGGCAGCGATCTGGCGACGGTGTCGTACATGATCGCTGGCGCCAAGAAGATGGACGGCAAGGTGTTTGCGCAGCTTGTCGTCGCGCAGGCTTCCGGCGCAGAGCCGCAGAGCGGTGCCGACTTCACCAAGAAAGTCGTCGAGGAAGTACAGGTTTCGTGCGCCGGTCTGTGCGGCAGCGGCGAAGCCTGCGTCTACGTCGATCCGGCGGTCAAAGACAAGCTCAAGACCGTCTGCAAAAAGAATGAGTCGAGCTGCACCCCAAGCTGCAAGAGCGCGCAGGCTTGCGTCGCTGGCAAGTGTGTCGATGCCCTGAGCACCCCGGCGCTGGATCTGCCGCAAGGCACCGGTCTGTTTGCGCGCCTGGTCCAAGGCTCAAGCGGCAAGTTCGTGGTGTTCTACAACCGCTCGACGGGCGCGCTGAAGATGGCGAACCTGGCGGACTGGAAGGTCACGACGATCGAGGGCGGCGACGGCAAAGTCGATACGGGTCGTCACATTGGCGCGGCGGTGGGTCCAGACGGAACGCTGCACATTGCGTACTCAAACAGCGACGGGCAGCTCTACTATCGCAACGTCAAGGGAACCACCGTCAGCAAGGCCGAGCTGGTCGACGATGGCAACCGAGGCACTGCGATGGTGACGGACTATCACCAAGTGGGCGCGGGCGCGACGCTCATCGTCGACGATGTTGGTCCGGTGATTGCGTATCAGGACTCGACGGCGGGCACGCTGGAAGTTGCTCGCAAGGTGGCGTCGTGGAGCCGCAAGACGGTCGGCGCTGAGCCCGGAATCAACCGAGGCTACTACCCGCAGATCTTCAAGTTCGGTGGCAAGTGGTGGGTGTCCGACGTGGTCTATGACCGTGCGGCGGACGCGCTCAGCTCGCTGCGCTTTACCGACCTGTCGACGACCACGCCGTAGCGTTCCGAGGGTCGCTCGCTGCGGCCCGCTTCCGCTCACCTCTCCCTCGCTCGTTTTTCGCAGCTCCGCTTTTTTCCCCGCACATCCTTTGTCCGCCGCCGCCTGGGCGGCGCGTCATGTTTCATGATGTTTCACGATGTTTCAGACCACACGGACGGATTGGCTACTGCGACTTGGCCGGATACAGCCAGCGCAGCGCTTGAAACACAGCCGGATGTGTCACCGTTGCGTGATCTTCTTGTGGAAAATAGTCAAAATAGACACGAACGGACTTGCTCTTGGTTTGTTTTAGCTTATCAGCCAATAGATTGGCATCGACTTCCATGACATGATGATCCAGACCTGGCGTCAGTCCTTCTTTGCCCACGCCGATGTAGATGCTGGTGGGCTGTGTGAAGCTCTCTTGCAATAGAATGGGATTGGCTTTTAGTAAGTCACCATCATTCCACCACAGGCTGGGACTGATGATGACATAGTGCTGAAACAGGCTGGGTCTAGAAAACAGGATCTCCGTCGTGACAAGTCCGCCCAGCGACTGACCGATCAGCGTCTTGTGCGCGGTTGTCTTGTACTTTTTGTTTACGTAGGGAAGCAGCTCACTCTCGATAAAGGCGATGAAGGATGCCGATCCACCGGAGCTGG
>CALMML010000421.1 GCA_937868485.1 uncultured Myxococcales bacterium
AAGGATCTGGAGGAGAACCACTCGAAGAGCGAGATGGCGCTGTATTCGGCGAACCTGCTTCTTGAGTGTATCGCCATCAAGATCAAGCTCGACAAAGCCAAGGGCGACGAGTGGGTTGCCTTGATGGAAAAGCAGGTCGATAAGTTCTCGAGCATGCCGGATCTGACGAAGGACAAGGAGTTCGAGGAGTCGCTTCAGAAGATCAAGAACAGCCTGCTGCGTATCAAGATTGAAGTCGTCGAAAAGCAGGGCGACTACAAGCAAGCCGGTGTGCTGTATCTGCAGCTGGCTGAGCGCTTCCCGAACGATCCGAAGCTGGCCGAGCTGTACTTCAACGCGGCGGTTAACTTCGAGCGTGCGCGGCTCATCGGTCTGGCCATTCAGGGTCGTGAGCGGCTGATTCAGGTTCGTCCCGATGATCCGCTGGCCAAGAAGGCGATTTACCGACTGGGTCAGAACTATCAGTTCATCGCGTTCTACGAGCAGGCGGCTGACAAGTACGAGACGTTTGCGACGAAGTTCCCGGGTGAGTTCTCGGATCCGAAGGAAAAAGATCCGGCCAAGCGCGTCGATGCTCCGCTGGCGCTCAACACCGCAGCATTCTTCCGTCGCGGTCTGGGTCAAACGGACAAGTCGATCGAGCTCGTCAACCTGTTCATCAAGAACTACGGCGGACGCAAAGAGTTCTATGACCAAGCTGCCGGCGTGTTCTTCGACATGGGCCAGATTTACGAGCAGCGCAAAGACTGGGCGAAGGTCAAGCAGCACTTCGCCGAGTACCTGAAGTCGTGGTCGGCCAAGGGCGGTATTGACCGTCAGATCATCGCGGAAGTGAAGCTGGGTGAAATCGCATGGCGTGAGTCGTGCCCGCTGCAGGTTCAGCCAAACGGCGCATGCCTCGAGATCAAGCGTATTCGCGCCAGTGCAGCAACGGCTCTGCAGGCGAAGAACGCGAAAAACACCCGCAAGGTCAAGAACAAGGGTCCACTCAAGCTGGGTCAGTGCGGTCCTGAGACGAAGTCGAAGATTTCAGTTCAAGATCGTCGCCCGGCGCAGGTGAAGGAAGCGATGGCTCACTTCCAGAAGGCGCTTGATCTGTACAAGGGTGGCGCGGCGGCTGCGAGCGTGCCGAAGAACGATGAGCAAGAGCGTGATCGTCGCGTGGCGGTCATGACCTACCACACGGCCATGGCGCGTATGTACCAAGGCGACCAGCTGTATGAAGAGCTCATCAAGATGACCGTTCCGACGGGCCTGGTCTTCGATCCGCAGAAGAAGAAAGAGATGGAGGCCTCGACGAAGAAGTTCAAGGGCTGGATTGAGGGCAAGACCAAGAAGCTTCTCGATGCGCAGAAGATCTACCAGGGCGTCATTCTGATGAAGAACGCCAACTGGGCCATCGCTGCAGCCGCTCGTATCGGTCAGCTGTTCCAGGACTTCGCGAACGGTCTGTTTACGACGGAAGTTCCGACCCCGCCGCCGACTCCGTCGGGCATGGAGCGTGATGAGTGGGCGGATCTGTTCCGCAACGCGTACTGCGACCAGATGACCGACCAGGCAGAGCCGCTCGACGGAAAAGCTGTCGAAGGTCTGAAGGTCTGCCTCGACAAGTCGACGGAGCTGAACTGGTTCAACGAGTGGTCGAAGCTGTGCGAAGAAGAGCTCAATCAGATCAAGCCGTCCGAGTATCCGCTCGCTTCGGAAATTCGTGCGGAGCCTGGTTACGCGGGTGTGACCCTGGATGTGGCGCAGCCTTTCCTGACGCCAGCGGATAGGTAATGACCATGCGTAAGGATCAGAGAGAAGCTGTCATGGGTTACGGCGCTACTTCACGAGAGCGAGGAGTACGGATGAGTTCGGTGCTCGTTCGATTCACGATTGCCTCGAGCTTGGTCTTTTCGGTGGCTTCGGCATACGCCAAGAAGGAAAAGGGCCCAGTCGACGAGGTTGTTGACAAGTGGAAGGCTGCTCACGAACGGAAGAAGGAGAGTCCTCCTGGCCCCGTGATCGTGAGCGCTGACGACTGTCAGAAGTTCGCGAAGGACTTCGTCAAGGCGGGTGAAAAGGACAAAGGTCGCGAGGCCGATGGACTGTTCAATGCCGGTGCGGTCTACGATGAGTGCGGCTTGGAAAAAGACGCGGAGGCGATGTACAAGCAGGCGCTTTCGAAGAATCCGAAGCTGGCGCCCGCGATGAACAACCTCGGCGTCATGATGCAGCGACAAGGCCGCACGGCGGATGCGCTGATGCAGTTCGAAAACGCGATCAAGCAGGATCCGAAGAGCCCGCTGGCTGTCTCGGCGTACAACAACCGAGGCGCGCTGCTGTATGAACGTGCTCGTCAGGCCAACAACAAGGCTGGCTTTGATGAAGCCATTGGTCAGCTGCGCCGCGCGCTGGCACTCGATGCAGAGTCGATGCCTGCGTATCAGATCCTGGCGTCGATTTATTACACAACAGCCGAAGCGGACCGCTCAAAGCTTCGTCTGGCTCAGCTGGTGTGTGATGAAGCGAAGAAGATCAATCCAGACTATGCGCCAATCTACAACACGCTTGGTCTTATCAAGCTGCGTAGCAAGGACGTGACTGGCGCGCTGACGGAGTTCCGCAAAGCGGCTACACTGGATCCGAACTTGGCTGAAGCGCAGCTGAACATCGGCGCAATCAGTCTTTCGGCTCGAAGCTACAAGCAAGCGGAAGAAGCGTTCCAAGCGGTGCTCAAGAAGATCCCGAACCACTTCGATGCAACCGTCGGAATGGGTGTGGCACTTCGCGGTGAGCGCAAGGCCGATGAAGCAGAGCAGTGGTACAACAAAGCACTGCAAGTTCCGCCTGATCCAAAGCTGGAGCCGCGACTCGATGCCAAGAAGTGTGGCGTGCAGTACAACCTGGGTCTGCTCTATCAGGACTACAAATCCGGTAGCCCTGAAGATATGAACAAGAGCAAGGACTACTACAAGAAGTACTTGGCTTGTGAGAAAGCGGATCAGGAGCATATCTCGGATTCGAATCGTCGTATCAAGGATATCGACGATACGTTCAAGGCGCTTGAAGAGCAGAAGAAGCTCGAAGAAGAGCTGAAGAAGCAGCAAGCGGAGATGGAGCGTCAGCAGAAGCAGATGGAAGAGCAGATGAAACAGCAGCAGGGCGGCGCGGGTGCGGCTCCGGCGGCTGGTGGTGCGGCTCCTGCTCCGGCTCCGGCTGCTCCAGCGGGTAAGTAACCGTTACAACTGGGTAGCGTGGCGAAGCTTGAAAGATGCTCCCACGCTATTTAACTTTTCAGTAAGATCAGTCGGGTAAGGGAGGTTCTTCGATGCGGAAACTCACGATGGCTTTGGCGCTGCTGCTCACGTTGGGTCTGGGTGCTGCGCAGGCTCAGGAAGCCCCAGCGGGTGGCGCGGCCCCGGCGGGAGCCGCTTCTGGTCCGGGTGGCGTCCAGTATAAGCAGAAGACGACGTATGACTTCGACGACGACACGGTCGAAGGTGATCTGGTTCGTCCCGACGGTGAAATGATCGACAGCCGTAACAAAGCGAAGCACTCGTCGCTCATCAAGATTCGTCAGGACTTCATTCCTGAGCTTCTGAAGACGGTCGACGTTCTGTAAGCGATCGCTTGATCGACGCTCGCATCGACGTCGGTTGATTCCAAAGCACGCCTCTCTTCGGGGAGCGCGTGCTTTTTTGTTTTCAGCAGCTGATCTTTGCGCAGTCTGACGCGGCTTTCGTGAGGCCGCTCGGCTTCGGCTCGGTCGTCTTCGTCTGTGGTCTGCTACTGTCCGTCGTCGTCCTACCTTGGTCCCTTCTGTCATTGCAATTCATACAGAGTCGCGGTACATCACTGGCGTGTTGCAAAGAATTCGGCTGTTGCCAGGTCGTGTGCGGATGGGCCGATTGAGCCTCCTGTCTCGACGCTTTGGCGGGCCGGTTCCGGGCTCGGACAATCCGTGGCGCATCGAGTTTGACCCTAGGGTCGCTCGTCGCCGACCACTCTCGGAGGACACTAGATGCCAGGCGGTGTGACGGTTCCCCTGACGTTTCAAGTCTTTAAGGGGGAGCAACTTCTCCAGACTGCGACTCTCAGCCAAGACATCATCAAGGTGGGAAGACTTTCGTCGTCGCACCTGTTCATCGATGATCCGTCGATTTCGCGTATGCATGCGATGGTCGAGGTCACCGGTCCACGCGAAGTGTCGATCGTCGATCTCGGCGGCTCTCCGCTGGGGACGATGGTCAACGGGCAGAAGGTCAACAAGCAGCTGCTGTCGTCGGGTGATGAGATCACCATCGGCGACATTCGCATTGTGGTGACGATCGGCGAGCCGCAGACGAACACCGAAGCGACGCTGCAGGTGGATCTGGCCCAGATCGTTGGATCGCCATCGGTGCCGGGATCGATTCCGGCCCCAGCGATGCCTTCGTTTGCGGCGGCTCCGAGCTTTGCTGCGATGGCTGCACCTTCGCCGAAGCTGTCCGGTCTGCCGAGTCACTTCGGTATTGTGGGACTGCGCTCGAACACCGACGAGATCGAAACCAAAGATGGTGCGCGTGTGGTGGAAGTCAGCGCGCTGTTTGAGGACACGGTGATCGAAGCCAAGCTGCTGCAAAATCCGGCGGCTGGCGTCGTGCAGCCGATGACGAAGGGGCTGCTGGCTGCGGGGGCGGTGCTGCTGTTCGCGGCGATGTCCTGGTTCATGGTTGCGTATTTCCAAGTCTCGTCGATGCGAGCGGATCGCGATGCATGGGAAGCCGCAGGCAAGCCGATTGCCGAGTTTAACAAGACGGTGAAGCGCGACCATCCGGCGACGGACGTGGCTTGCGGCGCATTCTTGATTGTCGGTGCAGGCCTGCTTCTATGGGGTCTGTTCCGTCGCTTCGATGAGCTGGGCGATCGCGACTTTACGATCGGCAGCGACTCGACGGCGAACTTCCAGATTGGCGCACCGCTTCCGGTGCCGGTGATGCCGCTGGTTCGCTCGACGGGAACCGACTTCGAGGTGCTGTTCACCTCGCAGATGAGCGGCAAGGTGCAGGAAGGCGATCGCTCGGTGTCGCTGAGCGATGCCGTGATGAGCGGTGTGGCCAAACCGTCTTCTGCCGTCGCTGGTGCGTATGCGCTGCCGATCGCTGGCGATGCGCGCATCTCGGTGTCGATCGGTGAAAACACCTTCCACATCGTCGGAACGCCGCGAGCGAAGCGGATGCCGGTGCCGTTTGAGATCGACTGGGGAACGCAGTCGTATACCGGCGCGGTGTTCGCGGTGACGGGCCTGTTTTTGGCGCTGATCTTCTCGATTCCGCCGGATCCGCGCACGCTGTCGCTCGATGCCTTCATGAACGATCAGCGCTTCGCCAAGCTCCTGACCAAGCCGCCCGAGCAGAAAGAGGAAGAGATTCCTCAGTGGCTGAAGCAGAAGCAAGACGACGAGATGGGTGGCAAAGGCAAGCGCCACAAAGACGAAGAAGGCCGGATGGGCAAGAAGGACTCGCAGAAGAAGCAGGGTCTGTATGCCTTGAAGGGACCGAAGGACAACCAGGATCTGCACCTTGCGAAGCAGCTGGCCAAGGACGCCGCCGAAAAGGCTGGTGTTCTGGGCATCATCAAAGCCAACCAGGGATCGATCTTGGCGTCGGCGTTCGGTCGTGACTCGGCGCTCGGTAATGATGCGTCGGACGTGATGGGCAGCTTGGTCGGCACCGAAGTGGGTGAAGCGTATGGCGTCGGTGGTCTGGGTCTGGTTGGCTCGGGCCGTGGTGGTGGTGGAACGGGTGAAGGCACGATCGGCCTCGGCAACCTGGGCACGATCGGCAAGGGCGGTGGCGGCGGCGGTCTGTCTGGCTACGGACGTGGCGCAGGCGGGCTCGGCGGTCGTCGGGCTTCGGCTCCAGACGTCGTTCCTGGCACGGCGGAAGTTCGCGGCTCGCTCGACAAAGAGATCATTCGCCGCATCATTCGTCGCCACATCAACGAAGTGAAGTTCTGCTACGAGCGCG
>CALMML010000422.1 GCA_937868485.1 uncultured Myxococcales bacterium
TACGACAAGCCCTACGAGGACAAGAAGAAAGTCCGCGTGGCGGGGCCGTTCACCGTCGAGAGTTTGTCCCCCCATCGCACGCTCGGAGTCGATGAAAACGACAACCTGATCGATCCGCTGAAGAAGCGGTCACGCGGCGACAGTGAGCGGCAGTCGTTCGCGCAGATGATCTTGGACAACCTGAAGACCGCAGGCGTTCAGCAAGCCCACAAAGAGGACAAAATCACCTTCACCTCACTGACTCCATGGCCCGGCGAAATGATCTGCGCAGAGGGTCGGTATCAGGAAGGCAGCAAAGACAAGCGGGCCGCCATCTTCATCGGTCCAGAGTTTGGCACCGTCCAGCGGGTCGATCTGGTAACGGCCTCACGCGAGGCTGCCGATGCGGGCTTCGATGTCTTGATTGCCTGCGCCTTCAATTACGAAGCGCACACCACCGAGTTCAACAAGCTCGGCGGACTGCCGGTGCTCAAGGCGCGCATGAACGCTGATCTGCACATGGCCGATGACCTGAAGAACACCGGCAAGGGCAACCTGTTCGTCATCTTCGGCGAGCCGGACATCGACCTCCTGCGTGAAAAGGATGGCAAGCTGCGGGTCAAGGTGAACGGCGTCGATGTCTTCGACCCCAATACCGGCGAGGTGCGCAGCGATGGTGCAGGCAGAATCGCCTGCTGGTTCCTCGACACCGACTACAACGAAGAGAGCTTCTTCGTCCGCCACGCCTACTTCTTGGGGGCAAACGATCCCTACAGCGCCCTGAAGACCACGCTCAAAGCGGAGATCAACGCGGACGCATGGGCGACGCTCAACAGCGACACCTCCCGTCCGTTTGACAAGCCCAAGTCTGGTCGCATCGCCATCAAGGTCATCAACCACCTGGGCGACGAAGTGATGAAGGTCTTTAAGGTCTAAGGAGTCAGGGCGATGGAGTTCCGCATTTCCGACACCTTCACCGACAGCCTGACCAGACTGACCGGTGAGCAGCAGAAGCTGGTCAAGACGACAGCGTTTGACTTGCAGCTCAATCCGCAGAGCCCCGGTCTGCGGTTTCACAAGCTGGACCAAGCCAAGGACAAGAACTTCTGGTCGGTTCGGGTGGGCAGCGACATTCGGATGATCGTCCATCGCACCGATGGCAGCTTGCTGCTCTGCTACGTCGATCATCACGACAAAGCCTATGAGTGGGCCGAGCGCCGCAAGCTGCAAACCCATCCCAAGACCGGAGCGGCCCAGCTCGTCGAGATTCGCGAGACGGTGCAGGAGATTCTTGTCCCGAAGTACGTCGAGTCGCCCCGCGCTGCCTCCAAACCGAAGCTGTTGTTCGCGAAGGTGTCGGACGAGGATCTGCTGGGCTACGGCGTGCCCCCAGAGTGGCTTCCAGATGTCAAACAAGCCGATGAGCACTCTCTGCTTGGCATCGCGGAGCGCTTGCCCAGCGAGGCTGCTGAAGCGCTGCTAGAGCTTGCGGTCGGAGGCAAGCCTCGTCCATCCGTGGTGACCGGCGGCGTGGCGAGTCCGTTCCAGCACCCCGATGCGCAGCGTCGCTTCCGCGTGATGAGCAACGTCGACGAGCTGGCTCGCGCGCTCGAATTCCCCTGGGACAAGTGGACGGTCTTTCTGCACCCCGAGCAGCGGCAAATCGTCGAGCGCGAGTACAGCGGACCGGCTCGTGTCTCTGGTTCCGCAGGAACAGGGAAGACCATTGTCGCGCTGCATCGCGCGGTCTACCTCGCTCGCAAGAACCCAGACGCGCGAGTGCTGCTGACCACGTTCTCGGACACACTGGCGAACGCGCTGCGCACAAAGCTGCGCAGGCTCATCAGCAGCGAGCCCCGACTCGCCGAGCGGCTGGAAGTTCATTCACTCGACGCGGTGGGCATGCGGCTCTACAAGTCTCATGTTGGGCCGGTTCAGTTGGCTTCGCGCGAGCTGGTCATCGAACTTCTGCGCGATGCACTCAAGCAGTGGAGCAGTCCCAAGTTCGGCCTGTCCTTCCTGCTGTCCGAATGGGAGCAGGTCGTCGATGCGTGGCAGTTGGACTCATGGGAAGGCTATCGGGATGTCGTGCGGCTGGGCCGGAAGATCAAGCTGCCCGAGCCGCAGCGCATCGCCCTGTGGTCGATGTTCGATCTGGTGCGCTCCGCGCTGGCGAAGCGGCAGCTTGTGACCGTGCCTGGCATGTTCACCAAGCTGGCCCTTGCCATTGGCGCAGCCAACAAGCCTCCGTTTGATTTCATCGTGGTCGATGAAGCCCAGGACATCGCGGTGGCGCAGCTCCGCTTTCTGGCTGCGGTCGGAGTCCACCGTCCCGATGCGCTCTTCTTTGCGGGCGACCTGGGACAGCGCATCTTTCAGCAGCCCTTTTCGTGGCTGGCACTGGGCGTTGACATCCGGGGTCGGTCCAAGACCCTCCGCGTCAACTATCGAACGTCACATCAGATTCGCACGCAGGCGGACAGACTCCTTGGCACAGAGGTCACG
>CALMML010000423.1 GCA_937868485.1 uncultured Myxococcales bacterium
TCGCTGCCAAGCTGGGTCCCGCTCCCCGGTCGACAGCGCTATGCGGATACCTTGCGTCGGCTCGATGACATTCTGTTCCGCATCATCCGACGAAGCAGGCAAGCCATTGAAAGCGGCAAAGTAGGAGCGAACTTGCTCAGCCTGCTGCTCGGCGCGACCGACGAAGAAACGCACGAACGGATGAACGATCAGCAGCTTCGAGATGAAGCGCTGACGCTGTTTCTGGCCGGCTACGAGACCACGGCAGCCGCACTGGCCTGGGCCTATCAGTTCATGTTTGAGCGGCCCGAGGTCGCGGACAAGCTACATGCAGAAGCGGACTCCGTGCTCGGACAGCGGACCCCGACCATCACGGATGTTGCCTCGCTCCCCTACACGAAGATGGTTCTTCAGGAAGCGCTGAGGCTGCGACCGCCGAGTTTCTGGACACCTCGTGTGGCGCTTACCGACGACGAAATTGACGGATATCCGATCAAGGCAGGCACGACGGTGGCTCCTGTCACGTACGTCATTCATCATCATCCTGAGATTTGGGAAGACCCAGAGCGATTTGATCCCGAGCGCTTCCTTCCCGAGCGATCACAGAATCGGCATCGCGCCGCATGGATCCCGTTCGCACTCGGTCAGCACCAGTGCATTGGGAAAGAGTTCGCGATGCTCGAAGGTCAGCTTGTACTCGCGAACCTGGCACAGCGATTCCGCATCGTAGCCGGACAAGGGAGTGCGCCCAAAGCGACGCTGTCTGCGACTCTCCGTATGCAAGGTGGACACAGTCTCCGACTGACCCGCCGACGCTAGTTCCCCCAACCGCAGTAAGACCGACCCGCGCTCTCTTTCAGAGCACACAGGCAAGGAGATGGGAATGACCGTGTCACCGATCGCCACTGAAACAAGTACGTCATTGCGGAAGCGTATCGTCATCCTCGGAGGAGGACTGGGCGCGATGGCAGCTGCGTATGAGCTGACCAATCAGCCCGGCTGGTACGAGCGCTACGAAATCACCATCTACCAGCTCGGCTGGCGACTGGGTGGCAAGGGAGCCTCTGGTCACAATGCGGACAAGTATCAACGAATCGAAGAGCACGGACTGCACATCTGGTGGGGCTTTTACGACAACTCGTTTGCGATGATGAAGGCCTGTTACGCGGAAGTCGGCCTGCCCAACCTGACGTTTGATGACGCCTTTCAGCCGCACGATCTGATCACGTTCATGGATCAGCTGAACGGCAAGTGGTTTAAGCACGAGATCAACTTCCCACGCAATTCCCAGAGCCCAGGCTCGATTGATACCGCGACGGATCTTTGGGAAGCGCTGCGGAAAGGAATCAGCTGGCTGCACTCCGCGTTTTTGGACCACAAACAGCTGCTGCAAACCAGCGCGTCGCAGCCAGACACCACCGAACGAAGCAGCCTTGCCATGGTCGATGATCTGGGTGAAGCCGCTCTGCACTTGGCCTACGACAAGATGACGAGTCCGGGCACCTCGGCGGTTGGACGAACTGGCAGCTCCGCACCGTGGATCACAGATGGTCCCGAGCTGGTGAAGCTCCTTTCCACGTTCCGCAGTCAGCTCAAGATTCCAGCGCTCTTGGCTGGCATCGTGGATGAGATTCGCTGGTTCTACATCCTGGCCGACTTTGGCATCACGGTGTTTATCGGACTCCTCACCGACCATGTCTTTACGAATCCCGATGGCCTAAACTCGCTCGAAGATGAGGAGTTTTCAGCCTGGCTGATCCGCCACGGAATCAACCAGAAGATCACCCTGCCATCGGCGCTTGTGCGCGGTCTGTACGACGCGGCGTTCTGTTTCATTGGCGGCGACCCTCAGAAGCCCAACATCGGAGCAGGTGCAATGCTGCGCGCTACGCTCCGCATGGTCTTCACCTACAAGGGCGCGTTCATGTGGAAAATGCAGGGAGGGATGGGCGACGTAATCTTTGCGCCGCTGTACCTGATGCTGCAGCAGCGAGGCCAACAAGCGGATGCGGCCAGCGGTCGCACCGGCAGCCTGAAGTTTGAGTTTTTCCACAACGTACAGAACGTCGGTCTGACAACGCTCGATGGAAAGACACCCGATGGACCCGCTGCGCAGATCGAGTCGATCACGATGTGCAAGCAGGCCAACATCGTGGGCGGCGTTCCATACAATCCAGTCTACACGGATGAGACAACCGGACTTCCAGTGTGGCCCGATGAACCGCTGTTCGATCAGCTCGTCGAAGGGGAAGCCATCAAGAACGGACCGCCTCCGCATGTGATGCCCTACAATCTGGAGTCGCGCTGGACGAGCTGGCCGGGCGTTGGAACCGTGACGCTGCGTCGAGGAACGGACTTCGATTACGTCGTGATGGGAATCTCGCTCGGTGCGTTTCCCTACATCTGCCAAGAACTCATCAATGATCCACGACAAAACGGCGCGTGGGCCAACATGGTGAAGTACGTTCAGACGACGCGTACGCAAGGCGTGCAGCTTTGGTTTGGGCCGACTTCGGAACAGCTCGGCTGGGTGGCCAAAGAGCCTGCGGTGATGGATGCCTATGTGGATCCGCTGAACTCGTGGGCGGATATGAGCCAAGTGCTGCCTCATGAAAGCTGGCCCCCGCAAGATCCTCCGCAGATGGTCGCGTACTTCTGTGGACCGATGCTGGACGATCCGCATGAGCCATCGCCTCCCGATGACAGCTATCCACTGACCCAGACGACGGAAATCGCGTACTCGGCGTTGTCATTTTGGAACCAGTGGTATTCACCGCTGTTTCCCAACGCGACAGCACCCGGCGGTGGTTTCGATTGGAACAAGCTGTGGGCGCCCGCAGACCTGAAAGGACAAGAGCGATTCGGCTGGCAGTACTTCCGCGCTAACATCGAGCCCAGTGAACGCTATGTGCTCGCAGTGGCGGGCAGCTTCAAGTACCGGCTCAAGCCCGATCAGTCCGGTTATGCCAACCTGTTTCTCACGGGGGACTGGACCAACAACGGCATGAACTTCGGCTGCGTGGAATCAGCGACGATGGGTGGGCTCGGTGGAGCACGCGGTCTGCTGGCGGCATTGCCATCGAACGGAGACGATTCCGGTAAGCCTATTTTGCCCCCGGACCCCGGAAGTTCATCGCCTCCCTATATCGAATACGGAGGACTACAGGTGCTCGCGCCGCCTTATGCGCTCGGCGGAGTCACCGTCCAGATTTACCCACTGCTGTCTAAGCACTCCGTGCTCCAAAGTGCAGTGGACAAGTATCTAAACGCCGCCAGTGGACCGCTCCGATTTGAAGCCATTGGCGACCTTGTGTTCCTTCAGCTCGGCTACATCGCGTCAAACTCGTCGATCGATCCGCCGGATTCGACCTACGGATACGGTCCAGAGACCAGTGCGACGTTTATGTTCCCGGTGCTGGCGTACGACATCCGCCAGCCGCTCGAGGTCTCGATCGGTCTGTTTATGCCGTACATCTTGGTCGATAACTCCCTCTCGCTGTGTACCGGACGCGAAGTCTTCGGCATTCCCAAGGAAATCGGCTGGTTTCAGTACAACCTCGGGTCACAAGGTTCACCAGCGACGGCAGAAACGCTTGTCTTTCCGACGTTATCACCCACAACGCCGCTGCAGCGCCGTGTCTTGTTCTCGATCCAAAAGAGCGCGCTTACCGCAGGACCGACGACGGAAAACTGGACAGCTGGCTCCATGCCAATCGACCTGATGCTGTCGCGTCTCTACGATGTTCGACCGGACGGCGGTGTCCCCATGAGCGGTCAGCAGCACAAGCGAGTGGTCGACGGTCTGCTGAGTGGAGCCATGCCCATCTACAGCTTGCTGCAAATCCGCAATCCGCAGCAGCCTTCGCAATCGATCTACTCGCAGGTCACCAAGGCGGTGATGGCAGTCACCTCGATTCAAGACGGCGGGCTCGTAACGGGAGCGCACGACGTCACGCTCTATTCATACGGAAGTCACCCGATTGGACCGGATCTGTTCGGTCTTCCGAGCGGAGCAAGCACCGTCCGATCTCTGTTTCCGTTCTGGCTTCGCTTCGACTCGCAGCTCAAAAACGGAAGCTAGATAAGTCCAGCCGCTACCGCGAGCGCTTGAAGCTCCCGACACTCTGGGACACCTGACAGGAAGCCTTCGCGCACCGCTGGGTCCACGATTGTCGCAGCACGGACCGTCATCTGTGCCACAGCGTCTCGAAGGGCGCTGAGGGCAGATGACGCGTCTCCGTCGGCCATCCGTGACTTTACCACCGCCAGTCGAATCGCCAACTCTCCATAGCCGCCATGGCGATCTGCGTGCGGAAGGGCTGACTCTGCAACGTGACGAGCTTCCGTGAGTCGACCGGACTTGAGCAGACAGGTAGACAAAATGGACTCTCCGAACTGCCGAACGGTCGGAAAGATCGCGAGCAGTTCGTTCGATCGTCGAACTTCGAGCTCTGCGTCCGCAAGAAGATCCCTGTCAAGATACGCTTGCGCAAGTGCAGCGTGACCAATCGCGACAAAGAAGAAGTTCCCGTTTGGCTCAGCGACGACCGACTTGCAAAGAGACATCGCTTCGGCTCTTCCTGATTCATCTCCCCGTCGGAGCAGAACGATGGCTAGATACACACGGGCCGCAGCAGCTTGTAGCTTTTCATCTAGCTCAACAGTCACCGAGAGGGCATCACGCAGCGTCTTTTCTGCCCTGTCGACTTGACCGAGTTCCGACAGAGCCAGTCCAACATAGCTATTGGCATGCGCCATATGCCGACGGTCGCCACCTTGCGTGAAGGCACTTGCGGCCTGCTCAGCCAAAACCAGGCACTGCCACGGATCTCTGGTTAGCATCCGCGCCACAGTGGTGCTGCCGAAACACATCCAAGCCCTCGCGATCGGATCGGTATCGGCAATCGACTGAGCCACCTGATTCATCATGGCCTGAAACGCCAGCGCTTGTTCCCACACCGCGAGCGAGCTAAATGCCGTGGTCAGCCAAGACATCGCTTCCACATAGGCGGTGCGCGCATCTGGATCTGGCGTCGTCGAACACAGCGCACCAACCAACTGCTCGAACTGAGCGCGACGCTCTGCACGCGTGGATGTCATGACAAACAGTCGACAAATCAGCCGCGTCCACGTACGGCTCCCGGGACGAAGCAGCCCAAATGCCTCCATGCCCAGTGCAAGCGCTTGATCCCAGTTGTCCCGGAATGTGTGAACTTCCGATAGCATCGCGACAAGACCGCCTCGCAGCTGCGGACCCGGTCTACAGGCAAGGCGTCGCTCTGCACGCAACAGCGCGCCCGCCAAGTCGTTGCGATCCACCGATGCCTGTGCGGCTCGCCAAAAGAATGTTGCCGCTCGATCCAGCTCGTTCGCTTGCCAGTAATGTTCAGCCAGCACCACAGCGTCTTGCTCCCCTCGATCTTCGAGGTATCGTCCCGCGAGCAAGTGGCCAAGCCGCCGATCTGACTCTGACAGCAG
>CALMML010000424.1 GCA_937868485.1 uncultured Myxococcales bacterium
CCGCTGTGTCGCGCAGAAGCGCTGCTTGGTGCCACCGGAGTTCGTTTCTTGGTCCGGCTGGGCGTGGCCAGGTCGTCACCGCTCGGATTCAGGGCGCTCTGCGTGTGGTTGCTTTGGATTTTTCCGACGGGAAGAAAGAAAAATGCAGTGATTTCGCAACCTTGGCGAACAGGTGCCGAAAAGACCTTCACCTGTTGCCGCTGCTGCTCCTTGCACACAGAGGAGCCGACCTTGCAGCACAACCGTTGGCAACACGGAAGGAGAATGGCCATGGCCAAGAAATCGTTCGCTCCCGTACCCAAGAACATCGAGTCACTCTTTCAGGCACTCATCGACCGCATCAAAGTGGAGGGCTGGGACAAGCGGTACAACATCGACCTCAAGACCATCGAAGCCAAGCTGGCGTCCTACTGCAGCGACCTGACCAAAGACGTGGCGCTCAATCAGTCGTATCTGCTGCACCACAAGGGCATCGCCCAGGACCGTGTGCTGCTGTACCAGCTGTACATGGATGTCCTTGCGGTGCTGCGCGCTGGCAATCGCAGCCAGCCCGACATGCTGCGCTCGCTGGATGTCTTTAAGCGCAAGATCAGCAGTCGTCGGAAGAAAGACACCGCACCGTCGCCAGAACACGCGGCTGCCCCGCTGGCTTCTTAGTCCGCTGCGCAGGGGGGACTTCATCGGTCCCCTCTGTGCGGGCATCGTCTACGTGGGGCCTGCCAGATGTAACCACAGCCTCGACAAGGTCTTTCAAAATTCCCACACTGCGCATAGCCTCAATGGACAGATGGCGATCGGCAGACAAGCAGCGCCCGAGCAGTTCCCTGATTGGACGTTTCTAACCAACCATGCCCACGTCTTGATCTTCCTGTGGCTTCGTCCGAGTGCGCTTCTGCGCGAGGTGGCGACCGCTGTGGGGATCACGGAGCGTGCGGTCCAGCGCATCATCGGTGAGCTGGAAGATGCCCAGTACCTGGTGCGAGAGCGAGAAGGTCGTCGCAATCGCTACCAGGTGCGCGTGGACGGCCCACTGCGTCATCCGCTGGAGCGACACCGCAGTGTCCAGGCCCTGCTGGAGATGGTGTCGCTGCACGGGCGACGGCTTCCCGATGCAGCCGAGATACCACCGAGCGAAGACGAAGAGCGCTAGCGGGGCTTGCTAGCGACCGCCCGAGAAGAACAGGACCAGCTCGATCTCATCGGGCAGCTCCGAGGGGAGGGTCTGCTCGGCGCGATACAGGGCTGCAAGTCCAGCGGACTCTGCACGGGCCGTTAGCACGGCGTCGGGATAGGCATCGGGAACGGTGATGCGGTTTCCGTCTGGCAGCTGACTACAGCGACCGCTCTGCTCTGCGGCACCTGGCAGCGACACCACGGCGCGAACCGCTCCGGCATCCACGCAAGAGCGTCCATCGGCCAGGCTCCAGTGAACCGTGATGGTCTTGGAGTCTTTGGGCTGGCATGCCGAGCTGACGGCGAACGCACACGCCACAAGCCAGCGCAGTCGGATCGGGGAGGGGGACCGCATGGGCGCAGCCTACCAGATGGCGCAGTACCAGCGCGGACGCAGACACAGACCACGCGGCTCGCCGTCCAGCTTAGAGACCGAGGACGCCGGACATCTCGCTCATCATCTGGACGCGCCACTTGGTCACGGGGCTGGTTCCATCGAGCAGGGCCTTGGTTTCTGCCAGTACCTGCCCGAGTGGATGGCGATACACCGATGGATCTTCGGTTGGCAGCCCGGACGGGTGCGACTTTTGCCAGCCGACCATCTGATCGCGCTCTCCGCGTAGCAGTGCGACGACGGCTGCTCGACCTAGCCGCGCCGCCACCATGCGATCTTGAAACGAGGGCCGACCGCCGCGAACCAGGTGTCCCAGTACGGTCGCGCGGATTTCGACGCCTGGCAGCACGGGGCCCAGCGTCTCTTCGACGCGACGGACCAGCCGCGTACAGGGAATGTCTACCCCTTCAGCCTTGAGGATGAGCACGCGGCGCTTTCCGACCTCAGAGTCAAAGGCACTGCGGATCGCTTTGGAGACCGTGGCGACGATGTCGTCTTCGCTGCCTGCCTGCTCGCGGAACAGCACCGCATCCGCGCCCGCAGCGATCGCGCTGGCCATGGCCAGGTAGCCAGAGTGTCGCCCCATCACTTCGACAACAAAGGCTCTGCGATGGGAGATCGCGGTGTCGCAGATGCGATCACAGGACTCGACGATGGTGTTGAGCGCGGTATCGACACCAATCGCTGTCGCGGTGCAGCCGATGTCGTTGTCGATCGATGCGGGGATGCCGATGATCGGTAGCTCGCATTCCGTGGAAAGTAGGTGGGCTCCGGTCAGCGAGCCATCGCCGCCTACGACGATCAAGCCCGCTGCGTCTTTCAGCCGGGCGATGGCTTCGCGACGTCCTTCGACCGTGCGGAAGCGTGCGGATCGGGCCGATCCAATCAGTGTTCCGCCGAGCGATCCCGCTGTGTCCAGGTCTGGGATCACCGCCAGGCCGCTGTCGCTTGGCTGGGTCAGCTCTTTCCACCTGCCGTCCATCAGACCATCGTAGCCATCGAGTACGCCGACGGTTCGGACCCCGGCTGCTGCGGCCACCTTGGCTACGGCTCGCACCGCTGCATTCATGCCGGGCGCATCGCCTCCCGAAGTCAGGATGAAGATGGTCTTCATAAACCCCCCTTGGGCCAGCGTATCGCGTTTTTTAGGCAGCGGGTCGGACTACGTATTTGTCCGAAACTGCTCCTATACTGCGCGCCGTGCTTGACCCGTTTGTTCCCGAAGTCACGGTGATTGGTGGCGGCTTGGCTGGCTGTGAGGCGGCTTGGCAGCTGGCAGAGCGCGGCCACCGCGTGGATGTACTGGAGATGAAGCCGATGCGGCTGTCGCCTGCGCACATGACGCCGCTGCTGGGTGAGCTGGTGTGCAGCAACTCACTGCGTAGCGACGATCCGCAGACGCCAGCGGGGCTGCTGAAGGCCGAGCTACGCGCTGCCCGCTCGCTCATCATTGCCTGTGCGGATGAGGCGCGGGTTCCAGCGGGCGATGCGCTGGCCGTCGATCGGCTTCAGTTTTCACGACGCATCACCGCCCGGATTGTGAGCCATCCGAACATCCGTCTGCGTCGCCAGCTCTGTGATGAGCTGCCGAGTGGACCTTGCATCTTGGCCGGTGGACCGCTTGTCGAAGGCGGAGCCGCGCGCAAGCTCCGCAGCCTGTGTGGCGACCGGCTGTACTTTTACGACGCCATCGCGCCGATCGTTGAAGCGGACAGCATCGACTACGATCTGTGCTTTCGTGGCTCTCGCTATCACCAGGGGGAAGAAGGGGACTACCTGAACTGCCCGCTGACCCAGGCGGAGTATCAGGCGTTTGTGGCGGAGCTTTTGGCGGGCCGCAAGGTGACGCCGCATCGCTTCGAGGAGCCGCGCTACTTCGAGGGCTGCTTGCCGGTCGAGGTGATGGCCGAGCGTGGTCCTGACACACTTGCTTTTGGTCCGATGAAGCCGGTGGGGCTCATCGATCCGCGCAAGCCAACGGAGCAGCCCTATGCCGTCGTGCAGCTTCGCGCCGAAAACCGCTATCACACGGCCTACAACTTGGTCGGGTTTCAGACGCGGCTGGCCTATCCCGAGCAGAAGCGGATCTTTGCGATGATTCCGGCGCTGCACCGCGCAGAGTATGTGCGCTACGGCTCGATTCACCGCAACAGCTACGTCGAAGGACACAAGGTGCTGGACGAGTCGCTGGCACTGCGCGCTGCGCCAAACATTCACCTGGCGGGGCAGATCACGGGCGTCGAAGGCTACATCGAGTCGACCGCGATGGGTCTTTTGGCCGGGGTGTTTTTAGACGACAAGCTGGCTGGGCGATCTCCATCGCTGCCGCCGCCGACTACGGCGATTGGTGGGCTGTATCACCACGTCGTGACGCCCAGAGAGAAGGGCGAAAAATACGTGCCGATGAACATCAACTTTGGGCTCTTGCCGCCGTTTGAGGGCAAGGCAGCCAAGCGGGCAGGCAAGCGCGGCAGGCGAGCGCTGCATGCGGATCGCGCACGCGAGCACCTTCCTTTGTGGCTGGCTCAGATCGGTGTGGCTGCGGACTTGTCGTCGCTGCTACTGCGCGACACGGAGCAGGATGGCGGTGGTGTTGTCGACCCCACCGAAGCTTAGCGCGGCACGGATGAGCGCATCGCACGACTCATCGAGCGTCGGTGCGGTGGCTGCTTCGGACATGACCTCGCGCAGGATCCAGTCGTCGACCATGTCGGTAAGACCGTCGCAGCACAGCAGGTAGACGTCCCCGATCTGCATGTTGACGACTTGGTGTTCGACCTCGACTGCGTCATGCAGACCGACGGCGCGGACAATGACGTTGTCGCTCGGCGGACCGTAGCGTCGGGCCAGATCTGGGTTGTCTTCGTACAGGTTCACCAGCGAGTGATCGCGCGTGACCTGGATGAGCTCCCCCGAGCTATATACCAAGCGGTAGATTCGGCTGTCGCCAACGTGGCAGACTTGCAGGCTATCCCCTTGCTGGCGAATACCTACCACCGTCGTGCCCATGTTGTGCAGCGTGGGATCTTGGCGTGCTTGGCTGAAGATCGCGCGGTTGGCGCTCTTGATGGCCGTGACCAGGATTTCGCGATCCTCAGGCGGCGGGCGCTGCTGGCTGCGAATCACTTGATCGATGGTCCGTACCGCCAAGTTCGAGGCCACTTGCCCACCGACGTGGCCTCCCATGCCATCGCAGACCACGTACAGCCCGATATCGGGTGCGACCAGCATGGCATCTTCGTTTTTCTCTCGGACGAGCCCTACGTGGGTGCGGCCAGCTTGTTCAAGACGCATCATGAAGTATTTTCGACGATATTCCGTAAAAAGGTGCCCTGTCAATGCGACGAACTTCTCTGCCGGTGCTAGGTTCTCAGGGGGACAATGTGGGGCAGCGTGGTATCCCGGCGTCTGACGGGAAATTGGCTGTCGACCTGGGTGTGCTGTCGGTTCACTTTGACGGAGGCCGCTGCCACGTTCGCTGTCCGTTTTGTTACTTGGGAGAGCGCGAAGGCACGGCCCAGAGCGGGGTGCCGGTCGATCTGCTGTCCGAGACGCTGGCGCTTTTGCCGTACCAAGAGCTGGCGATTGCGCTGTCAGAGCCCATTGGCCCGGCGCTGGGACCGCTGGCGGCGCTGACCGCAGTGGCGCAGCAGCGAGGCAAGCGGGTTACGATCACGACCACGGTGGCGGCGGCTCTCGCGCTGCCTGAGACGGCCTGGCAGGGCATTGGCCGGCTGAACCTGTCGGTTGATCCGCAAAAAGGCCAGTGGCAGGCGCCGGTGGGGCAGGTGGTGCCTTCGGATCTCGCTGGGGCGCTGCGGCTGCTGCCCAAGTCGGTGGAAAAGGTGCTGATCGTGACGCTGAGCAGCGAAGCCTTTGCCGAGCAGCTGCTGTCTGGGCTGCTGGCGGAGCTGGTGGCGCTGCCGGAGGTGGATCGGGTGGCGCTGTCGGGGCTGAAGCCGCCGCCGCCGTGGTGTGACAGCAAGTTCTGGCTGCGCTCGCTGTCGCGGCTTGGCGGTCTGCTGCGAGAGCAGCTGGACAAGCGGCTGTTTCTCGACTGCTACGTGGCGGCGCGGATTCTTCACCTGGGCGGCTGTCCGGCTCGGCCCGATCTGTCTCCGACCAGCAAAGAAGAGTCGAGTCGTGGTCGTGTCGCCTTCCGTTCCTGCGTGTATCAGCCGCGAGCGGACTGGGTGGTCGAATCAGCGGACACGTTGGCCCAGCAGCTGGCCGACTTTGCCGTCCCTGCGCGCTGTCCATTTCCGATCCATTAGGCCGTATACAAGTCGCCGATCTAAACGCTTTGCACTGTCAGGTGATTGTGGTGAGATTCGCACAACGACTTACCTGTCAGGAGCGTTGCAAATGGATTTACGACTCGCTTCGCGAAACTTAGCTTCTCTTGCTGCCTTGTGCGCCAGCTTGTCTTTCTCCTCCGTGGTGGAGGCTGCCAAGTGTCCGAACGTACACTTTGTGCTCGATCGCTCGGGCTCGATGGGAACCACGGTGCCTGGTGCCGGTCCTGGTGCAACGCGCTGGAGCGTGGCCAAGAACGCCATCAACAAGGTCGTAGAAAAGTGGGATGGTCAGTTTCCGATTGGCCTGTCGATCTTTCCGCCGATCGGTGGCAGTGGCTGCGGGTCAGAGTTTGTGACGCCACCGGCCTACAGCACCAAGGCCAAGATCAAGATGGCGATCGATGCCAACGGTCCGAACGGTGGCACTCCGTCGGGTAGTGCAATGCGCGACGCACAGATGATCAAAGAGCTGCGCGATACCGAGCGGAAGCAGTACATCGTGCTTATCACGGACGGTGGTCCTGGCTGCAGCGGCGAGCCCGATACCTGCAACGGCACCGCTGGACAGATCCGCAACGCGTTTATGGCGAGTCCCTCGATTGCGACCTTTGTCGTCGGCTTCGGTGGTGGTCTGAGCGCGAGCGAGCAGCAGTGCATGACGCAGATGGCGGACGCGGGTGGCAAGCCCGCCATGACGCCGGAAAAGTATTACAAGGCCGACAACGACGTGGAGCTAAACGCCGCGCTGTCGACGATCTTGGAAGTGATCACGGGCGGTGGCGACGTCGGCATGGGCAGCGTCTGTGACGACACCTGCTACTCGAACGGCTGCCCGACGCCTGGAGATCTGTGCGTCAAGGGCACCTGCAAGGCCAACCCGTGCGCGGGTCTTAGCTGCGGCGCCAAGACTTCGTACTGCTCAAGCGATGGATCAAACCCTGGCATCTGTGTCAGCGCTTGTACCAAGCCGTGCCCCAAGGGCATGCGCTGCACGATGGGAACCTGCGCGCCCGATCCCTGCCCGTACTTCTGCGGCGCCGGTCTGGTCTGTGATGCGGCCCAGAAGCGCTGCATTCCCGATCCGCTGTGTCAGGACCTGCCGCTTGAAAAGCAGTGCAAAGGCACGAGCCGCTGCCGAGGTGGTGAGTGCGTAGACGATCCGTGCCGCTGGACGCGCTGCCCAACGGGGACGCGCTGCGTCGCGTGGGATGGTAGCTGCGAAGCGATTCCGACCGATACGCCGACCGACCCGGAAAAGATGGATGACTCATTTGAGTCTGGAAACCGCGTGTCGGGTTGTAGCTCGGTGCCGGGTGGCGCGCGCACCGTCTCGCTGTCGGCTGCCGCGCTGCTGTTTGGTGCGATGCTGGCGACTCGTCGCCGCCGTCGTCCGAACTAGCGCACATCCTGCCTCTGTCTGATTCCTCGGAAGCGGGCGCCGCGACTCTGCGGACTGCCCGCTTTTTTCATTCATCCCCCAAGCAAACGACGGCAAGATAGTGGGACTTTGGGCCTGACGGCTGCGTCCGGTCCTGGGAAAGGGCCACGAGTTCATGGATCGACTGCTCGGCGGAAACCCACTTGCAGAGGGGCTGGTCGGGGACAGGCAGCCCGAACCATGCGCGATGGTGATCTTTGGTGCCTCCGGGGACCTGACTCGTCGCAAGCTGGTGCCAGCGCTGTATTCCTTGGCACGCGAGCGACTGCTGCCGTCCGGCTTTGCGATTGTCGGGATGGCGCGGCGCGCGCTGCCGTTTGCCGAAGACATGCGCGAAGCGGTGAGCCAGTTTGCGCGTCGTCGCCCGGTGGATGAAGCGCTGTGGGAGTCGTTCGGTAGTGCCATCAGCTATGTGAGCGGCGACTTCGACGATCCGGCGGCGTATGAGCGACTGCGGCTGCACTTAAACGAACTGGATCTCCAGCGTGGTACGCGCGGCAATCGGATCTTCTATATCTCGACACCGCCGGAGTCGTTCGAGACGATCTTGCGACACCTGGGACAGGCGCAGCTTATCTCTCGCGGGGAGCGGCCCTTTACGCGGGTGATCATTGAAAAGCCGTTCGGGCGCGATCTGGCATCGGCAGAGCAGCTCAACCGCGTGTGTCTGGAGGTCTTGCGCGAAGACCAGATCTACCGAATCGACCACTACCTGGGCAAAGAGACGGTGCAGAACATCCTGATGTTCCGCTTTGCCAACAGCATCTTTGAGCCGCTGTGGAACGGGAAGTACGTCGATCACGTCCAGCTCACGGTCGCAGAGTCGATTGGCATTGAGGGCCGCGGCAACTACTACGACCAAGCCGGCACGCTGCGCGACATGGTGCAAAACCACATCTTTCAGTTCATGACGCTGATGGCGATGGAGCCGCCGGTCGCGTTTGAGGCCTCTGCGGTTCATGACGAAAAGGTGAAGGTGCTGCGGGCGCTGCGTGAGCTGCCGATGTCCGAGATCGATCGCTACACGGTGCGCGGTCAGTACTCAGCGGGCTTTCATCAAGGGCAGCCGGTGCCGGGGTATCTGGAAGAGCACGGGATTGCGCCGCAGTCGCAGACAGAGTCCTACGTCGCGCTGAAGCTGTTCATCGACAACTTCCGCTGGGGCGGCGTGCCGTTTTACATCCGGGCGGGCAAGCGAATGGCGCGCCGGGTGAGCGAGATTGCGATCACGTTCAAGCAGCTGCCGCATGCGCTGTTTTCGGGACCGATGGGGAAGCTGTCGCATGAGCCGAACGTGCTGACGCTGCGCATTCAACCCGACGAAGGCATCACGCTGAAGTTTCTGTCGAAGGTGCCGGGACCGACGATTGAGCCGCGTCCGGTGACGATGGACTTTCGCTATGGCACAAGCTTTGGCATCGAGCCTCCAGAGGCATATGAGCGACTGCTGCTCGACTGCATGCTGGGCGATGGCACCTTGTTTGCGCGCGGCGATGAGGTGATGGCTTCGTGGAAGTACTGTGATCGGGTGCTGCGCGGCTGGGCCGAGCGGGATGCGCATCGCAAGGTCGCGCTGCCGTCGTATGAGCCAGGCACTTGGGGACCGGAAGCGTCGGCGAACATGCTGGCACGCGATGGCCGGGTGTGGCGACGACCATGAGCCAAGGGGAAGACTTCCGCAAAGGCGAGCGTCGCGAAGGCTGGGCGGTTCCGCTCGATGCGGTGGCGGCGTTTACGCAAGGTGCGTCGGTCAGCGTGGCTCCTGAGCGGATCGAGCAAGAGCTTCTGTCGCTGTGGCGTCGCGCAAGTGAGCGGGCGCAGGCCAAGGGCGCGGCGTTTGCGGTGACGCGGGCTTGCCAGTGGAACTTGATCGTCCACACCCACGGCGAAGTGGAGCTGCTGGCGGCCAAGCAGATCATCGACATGGTGACGGAGAGCGTGCCGTGCCGTGTCCTCTTCCTGCATGAAACCGAAGAAGCAAGCGACGGTGGCCTGATTGGTGACGATGGCGCGCCGCTGCGTGCGTCGGTGGAAGCCAACTTTCGGGACAGCCAGAGCGGTCGTCGTGAGATCGTCGCTGAAGAGATCACGATCGAGACGCCACAGCTTCACTCGCGACGGCTGCCGGGGCTTTTGCGAGCGCTGCTGTTGCCAGATGTTCCGACGGCGCTGCTGGTGGGCAATCCGGCGCGTGATGTCGAGTGGCTGCGGCCCCTGTGCGGTGATGCGGATCGCTTTGTGTTCGACAGTGGACGGCTGTCTGGCTTCGCAGAGCTGGGCAAGGTGGCCCAGGTGCTCGACGAGCTGTATGGCGGGTCGAATGGGTCGGTCGAGCGGATGGACCTCGGCTGGCTGCGGCTGTGGCCGTGGCGACTGCTTCTGTCATCGCTGTACGATGCACCCGAGTCACGCGCGGGGCTTTCGTCGCTGCGTGAGATCGTGGTGCGCTACGTCCCAGGCGGTGAGGCGGCGGCGCTGCTGCTGGCGGGCTGGCTGATCGGGCGACTGCGGCTGGTGATGACCGGGACGCTGGCAGAAGATGGCTCGGCGCAGCTTCTGCCGGGCGCAGGTAGCGCGGTAACGTGTCCGGTTCAGCTTCGCTTGGGACTGTGTTCGCAGGGACGCAGCCCGACGGGACTTGTGGAAGTTGCACTGTTGCAAGGGGACGCCAGCTTGAGCGCGGCGGTGTGTGCGGACGGAAGTGGCATCCTGCTGAGCAGTCCGTTTCAGCCGCCGCGAACTCAGCCGATGCGGGGTCGGCCAGATGCGGAGCTGTGGGTTGCCGCATTAGGGGTTGGCGGGCGCGATCCGTTGATGTATGAAGCGCTGCGGCTCGGCGCGGCTTTGCTTTTGGGCGACGAGATCTTCCGTGAGCAACAACAGCCTGAGGTGCGATGGTGAGTGGACGAGCGCCCGAGATTTGGATCGGCGAAGACGGTGAGGCGCTGGCCCGGGAAGGTGTACGGCGAATTGTGGACGCGGCGCGACGGGCCATTTCCGCTCGCGGACGCTTCGTAGTCGCACTGGCTGGTGGCAACACGCCACGACGGCTGTATCAGCTTCTGGCCCAGATTGAGTCGATTGACTGGACGCGCGTCCATGTCTGCTTTTCCGACGAGCGGATGGTGTCTCACGACAGCGCCGAGAGCAACTACCGGATGGCGAGTGACACGCTGCTCAAGCTGGTGCGCGTGCCGACGGAGCACATCCATCCGGTGCCGACGGATCTACCGCTGGAAGAGGCGGCTCTGCGCTACGACCAGATTCTGCGAGACGCGCTGCCCAAGGATGAGCCTCGGCTGGATCTGGCGCTGCTTGGGATGGGCTCGGACGGTCACACTGCGTCGATTTTTCCCGGCTCGCGCCTTCTGGCTGGGGTCGATGATGACTTTCTGCTCGACGATCCCACGACGGGACCACTTCGCAGTGGTGTGCCGACGGCTTCGCTCGATTCGTTTGCGACCGAGCGACTGTGCGCGGCGGTGTCTGATGCACCCAAGCCGCCGGCTGAGCGCGTGACGATGACGCCGTACATGCTGAACCTGGCGCGTCAGGTGCTGGTGCTGGTGGCGGGCGATGACAAAGTCGCGGCGGTGTCGGCAGCGCTGGAGAGCGACGCGCGGGTGGCCGAGATTCCGATTCGTGCGATTGCGCCGACGGCGGGAGAGCTGGTGTGGCTGCTGGATCGCAAAGCGGGGCGTGCGCTGGGCCGTCCGCTGCGATAAAGAACAGCTGAACTTGGCCGCTGGGAGCCCGTGATGTCCGCAAAGCCTGTGACCTTCGATCTTCGTCTGTCTGTGCGCTGCTGGTCTGTGCTGGGTCTGCTCAGCGCGATGGGCTGTACCGACAAGCCACCGGCGCTCAAGCCGCCGGTGTTTCAGGACTCGTTTGAGCGAGCGGAGCTGGGTCCAAGCTGGCTATCGACCGCGCCCGCTGGAACGTACCGAATCGAGTCGGGCGAGCTGGTGGTGTCGAGAGCACGGAATCATCCGCTGTGGCTTGTGCAGAAGCTGCCTCGTGATGCGGTGATTGAGCTGGATGCGTACAGCAAGAGCCCCGACGGTGACATCAAAGTAGAAGCGTTTGGCGATGGCCAAAGCTTTGCAAAGACGGTGTCGTATACGTCAACGGCGTACGTGTTCATCCAGGGCGGCTGGCAGAACCGCCTGGGCGCGCTGTGCCGGATGGATGAGCACGCCGACGATCGCAAGACACGCAGCGATCTCAAGGTGGTGCCGGGACAGCGCTATCACTGGCTGATCGCGCGCAAAGACAACTTGGTTCGCTGGTATGTCGACGGCAAGCTGGCGCTAGAGATGGATGACTTGGCTCCGCTCGAAGGGCCGCAGCACAGCTTCTTTGCGGTGAACAACTGGGAAGCGGAAGTTCACTTCGACAACGTGGTGGTTCGTCCGTACTAGCGACGCCAGGCGAGGACGCTACAGCGGCATCAGCAGCGGACGGCTGGATCGGGAAGCAAGCACGAGCGCTTGTCCATCCGCGACGGTCGAAAGCTCGCTGCTGACGCCATCGCTGTCGGTTGTGCCGATGACCAAGGTCTGCTGCTGACTTGGGCCCGCGCTGCTGGACTCACTGACGCAAAGATAGCGCAGGCTGCCTTGACCACGCCGGGCGATCACGGCCTGTTCATCGTGGCTGATCGCGATAACGACACCGGGCGCGGCGTCATCGGGAACGATGCGTCGCAAGGTCTTGGCCACGACGGCAACCAAGACTTCGGCACGTAGCTCTCCGGCGGTTAGATAGGCTGGATCGGCGTCGTGTAGGTCGGCGAGGACCTGATGAAACAGCAGCTCGGCTTCGCTTCGTCCGCGCAGGTTGTCCCGAAGCTGAAGCGGCAGATCCGCTGTGTGCTGAGCGCGTGACTCGCTCGGGGCAATCTTTCCAACCACCGCCAGCATGAAGTGGTGATAGCGAAAGACGCCCTGGCCCACGTCCCCGATGGCAGCCAGGAGCTGATCGGTTCGCAAAGAGGCCAAGGCTCGGTAGGCTGACAGCTCTTCGTGACGACCGCGCTGAAGCAGGGGTTCCCCGCCAATGACAAAGCCGATGTCGAGCAAGACGGCCTTGTCGGGGGCGGCTGGCGGTTCGTCTGGGGCCACATCGGTCAGCGCTGCGGCGGGGATAAGGCCCGGGACGCGCGAAAGCACGCCACGTAGGCGCACGGGCTCACTGCTACGGAGGAGTAGGAGTCGTGACATGTCTTTGGTCTTAGCCCTTCACGATACGGCGGAAGCGGCGGCGTAGACAAGCCCGCGATCGCTGCGTGGATCACGCAAGACGGTGTCTGGCTGGTTTTGGCTCCCGAGAGATGGCAGTCGCGGCTTGACAGCCACTGGTCCCGAGGATGATGATTGAGCGAGATGTTGAAAACGATTTTCAATATTCGATTGTTGTTGCTGATCGGCTGGCTGCTGCCTTGGACTGCGCATGCAGAGGAAGAGGCGGCGACTCGACAGACGCAGCAGGTGGCGTCGCTCGTGGAGTACATCGCGGCGGACTATCCTGGGGCGGTCAAAGACGGCAAGGTGCTCGACGAAAGCGAGTATGCCGAGCAGCGCAACCTGCTTGAAGAGGCGAGCAAGCTGCTGCCGAAGCTGGGTGGGTCCGATTCCGATCAAGCGCGGCTTGTCGAAGCACTGGGGGCGGTGCGCGTCGCGGTGGAGACGAAAGCAGCCGGCGAGCTGGTGGGGGCGCGCTGTCGAGCGGTGCGTCAGATTCTCAAAGATGCGTACCGGCTGAAGATGGTGCCAGCGTCGAAGGTGTCAGCGGCTTCGGCGGCAGAGCAGTATCAGAAGCTGTGTGCGTCCTGTCACGGTGCGACGGGCCATGCAGAAACGGACGTTGCGCGCACGATGACGCCGCCGCCGGTGTCGTTCTTCGATGAAGAAAAGATGCCGAGCGTCGCGCCGCAGCTTGCGTTTCATGCGCTGACGTTTGGTGTGTCGGGAACGGGCATGGCGAGCTTTGACCAGCTGCCCGCGCAGCAGCGCTGGAACTTGGCGTTTTACGTGGTCGGTCTGCGCCACGGAACGCCGGGGCAGGGCAAGCCATCGACGCTGTCTCAGCACGATGCGGTTGCGGGTCTGACGCTGGCGGATCTGGCGGAAAGCTCGGACCTTGAGCTGTGCCAAAAGCTGCAGGCGGGCGGACTCGATGCGTCGCGCTGTCCCGAGGCGCTGAAGCTTGTGCGAACACAGACGCCGTTTGTGTCGAGCGTCGAAGGCAAGCTGAACTTTGACAGGGCGCGGGCGCTGCTTGGCGAGCTTCGCGGTTCGGTCGAGCGGGGCGATGCGGATGCTGCGCAGCGACTGGCGATTGCGGCCTACCTTGATGGTGTCGAGCCAAACGAGGTGTCGCTGCGGGTGGAACAGCCCGAGCTGCTGCGACGGATTGAGAGCTCGTTTACCGGGCTGCGGCAGGTGGTCGATCCGAAAAGTGGCGTCGACAAGGCCGAGGTGATGCGCAAGATCATGGAAGCGCAGGGCTTGCTGGCCGAAGCGGAAAAAGGCGCGGGCGGACAAGTGGCGGCGTTTCTGGCGTCGCTGACGATTGCACTGCGGGAAGGGCTGGAAGTGGCCCTGCTGATTGCGGCGCTGCTCGCGTTTCTGCGCAAAAGTGGCCAGGCTCACCTGACGCGGCTGGTTCACCTGGGCTGGGTGCTGGCGGTTCCGGCGGGCTTTTTGACGTTTCTGGCGGTGGGCGCGCTGGTGTCGGGGGCTCAGCGGGAGCTGGCTGAAGGCATCATGACGCTCTTGGCGACGGCGATCCTCATCACGATGACGCACTGGATCATTGGCGCCAAAGAAGCGAAGCACTGGCTGGGCTTTCTGCGTCGGCGGGTGGAAGGCGCAGGCGAGCAAGCAGAGCTTGGCCAGAAGCTGGCGCTGATTGGTCTGTCGTTCTTCGCGGTGTATCGCGAGGCGGTCGAGGTCGTGCTGTTTTATCGAACGCTGCTGGTCAGTGCGGGCGACAAAGGTCGCAGCGACGTGATCTGGGGGGCGGTGCTGGGCGTGGTCGTGATGGTGGCGGTGGTGCTCATCGTTGGACGGATTGGTCGCAAGCTCAACCCGCGTCCGGTGATGCTGGTGAGCAGTGCGCTTTTGTCTTTGTTGGCGCTGATGATGACCGGCAACGGCTTGCACGCGCTGCAAGAGGGCGGCTATTTGGGGATGACGCCGATTCGACTGTTTGGCTCCGAGTGGTCGGGAATGCCAATGCTGGGCCTTCATCCGACGTGGCAAGTGGTGCTGGGTCAGTGCGTGGTGGCGCTGCTGCTGGTGGTTCCGTCGCTGATTCAGCGAGTGAGACGGCGACCGGACAGCGATACCTCGATGCCATCGTCTGGGCAGGTGGCTGCATCGTAAGCGACGAGCGGGGTTGGGTCTGAAGGGCTGCACCTTCAGGACGGGCTAGCGATCGGCAAACAGGTGGTGGATGTCTTGTAGCTCGTCTTCGCGCAGCAAGGTCTGAAGACCGGCGCGGAGCCGTCGCAGCAGCCGTGGATCGTCGGTGGCAATGCTGTGCAGTCGTCGCAGCGGAATGCCGGTCAGCATCATCAGTCGGGACACGGCCAGCGAGCTGCGCTTGTGTTCCAGGTACGCGACGAGCTGCAAGGTGTGCGCGCTGAGCACCGCTGTGTCTTGTTCTCCCGCTTGTTCCAAAAACAGTCCGGCCAGGCCGTGTCCAAGCTGGCGATCTTCGTCGGTCAGTAGGCTGTAGGCTGCGTCGCGCATGGCGGCGGACCGAAAGCGGTATTCGTCATCGCCGGGGAAGCGACTGGGGGCGTGGGCTTCGATGACCTCGCTGTCGTGGAGCAGGCGCAGCCAGCGATCGATGGCCCCTTCGCCCAGGTCTGGCACTTGCGAAAGCAGCGCCAAGATGCCGCGACGCCAGAAGGTCTGTCCGAAGATGCTGGCCACGCGCAAGACGCGACGGGCACCGGGTTCTAGCTGCAGCAGACGCGCTTGGGTCAGCGTCAGCACGGTGTCGGGCAGCGAGTCCCCCTTTCCTTCGGCCACGGCACGAATCAGCTCTTCCAAAAACAGCGCGTTGCCTTGGGACTGCGAGACAATGCGTGAGACGGTGGCTTGCGCAACCTCGCTGCCCAATGCGTACTGCACGAGTCGCTCACAGGCGCGCTTGCCCAAGGCCCCGAGTCGAATGTCCTGCGCTTTTCCTGACCACAGCTTGGGATACAGCTTTTCAACATCGGGCCGTCCGAGCCCACAGACGAGCAGCGCACGCTCGGTCAGGTGACGCAGCGCCGAGTCAATGACGCGCAGCGACGGCTCATCCACCCACTGAAGATCGTCGAGCAGCACGAGCAGCGGTCGCTGTTCGCACAGTCGATCGAGCCACGCGACAAAGGCGCGCTGAAGCTCCGGCTGGGCTGGGAGCGCGTCCGTCGGATGCAAGCCGCAGGCGTGAACCAGCGTCTCTGGCAGCGTGGCATGCGGTTCCCAGAGCGTCCCGAGTCGGGTCGTAAGCTGCGCAAGCTGATCGCAAGCCGTCATCGTGCTTGTGAGGCCCGCCCACTTTCGTAGCATCCGGGTCAGCACGCCAAACGGCATCGAACCCAGCAGCGAGTCCCCGTGTCCCGACAAGATGGCAACATCGCGATGCTGGGCTCGACGCAGAAACTCTTGGCGAAGCCGCGACTTGCCATAGCCAGAGGGAGCCGACAGCAGCACCGCTTGGGCCTGCGACTCTTCGATACAGCCGGACAGCAGCGCATCGAGCACACCTAGCTCTTGCTCGCGACCGATGCACGGCCAGGGCTTGCCGAGGAATCGCCGCGACTCATCGGCTTCGTCATCGCGTCCCCACAGCAGCGGTCCGAGCGTGCCGGGACGGACCTCAAAGCTGCGATCGAGCAGGCCCGCACTGACGGGATCGAGCAAGATGCCAGGCTCTTTGGGACCACTGGCTTGCTGTCGCCGTCGCAGGTCGTGGGCTGCGCGATCCAAGGCTTCTCCCATTGGCACCGCTTGTGACTGCGCGGTCAAGCCTCGGCCCGTCGCCAGCACCAGATCGAGCGCTGGCCAGCGAGACCACAAGAGCAGGGCCAAGCGGGCGGCTTCACGGACCAGATCCGTCGCACTTCCCGTTGATGACACGGTCGCAACCAGTGATCCATCGGCGAGCAGATCGAGGCTGGCTTGACGACTGGCCAGCTCTTTGCGAAGGGACGCGACGGCTTCTTCGCTGGGCAGATGGGGCAGGTCGGCACTGTCAGCGGCCTGCGGCACAGACGCGGACTGATCCACGGAAGCTGAGACGGAAAACGACGCCAAGATGACGCTGTAGATGCGCTGCTCTCCGGCGGTCAGGACCCGTCGTGGTACGAGCTTGAGCCCGTCGCTGCCTGGGGTCTGCGCCACTTGTGCAAGCAGCTCGTCGAGAATTGGCAGCAGCGCGGAGGCATCCGTCGGTCGATCCTTGGCTTCCTTGGTCAGCATGTGCACAAGCAGCGCTTCCAAGGCTTCTGGGGCCGCAGGGTAGAGCGAGCGAAGTCGAGGCGGCTCCTCGAACAAGATCTTGGTCAGCAGCGCCGCGACATGTTCACCGACGAACGGAGGCTTGCCGGTCAAGCAAGCGTAGACGATGCAAGCGAGGGCAAAGACATCTGTCGCGGGAACGGACACGCGCTCGCCTCGGGCTTGCTCGGGGGCCATGTATTCGGGCGTGCCGATGACCACGCCGGTTCGAGAGACGGACGGCTCGCTGCGACCGCGCTGGGCGATGCCGAAGTCAAACAGCGTCACTTGCGCAACCTGTCCGTCGCGAAGAAACAGGTTGCTCGGCTTGAGATCGCGATGAACGATCCCGAGTCGATGCGCGGCGGCCAGCGCGTCAGCCACGGTGCGACACAGCGTCATCGTCTCACTGAGCGACAGCGGACCGAGCATCAGTCGTCGGCTCAGATCGTGTCCGCTCAGCCACTCCATCGCCAGGTAGAGCTGGCCTTCGCTGGTCTGGCCGTGTGCGACGTAGGAAACGATGCTGGGATGGCGAAGCTCTGACAGCAGCTGGGCTTCACGAAAGAAGCGGCTTGGCTCGGACAGTGCTGACGTCGCCGATTGACGATGAAGCAGCTTGAGCGCGACGGGGCGATTGTCGGTGATGTCGCGGGCTTTGAAGACGACGCCCATGCCGCCTTTGCCCGCTAGATGTTCGACGGAAAAGCGATGAGCGATGACGCTCCCAATGAGCTGCTCAGGATTGTTGCCGTGCGACATCCGACGCGTTCCTTCGCCAAGGCCAAAGAGCCCTCAGCGTAGTGTAGCAGCGTGGCTAACGATCGGATGTCTCTGTGTTTTCAGCGGCTTGCGCTTGTCGCTTTTTGATCTTGGCGAAGGCTTCGCGATCGCGTGTGGTGACGGTGGCCAAGATGGCGCGGGCTTGCAGTGGGCTGCGGAAGCGCAGGCAGGCTTCTCCGCCCACTTCGGTCGGACGCATTCGGTCCAGCCACTCTTGATCAATCGCTTCGTCGAGCGCGCGATCGAGCTGCGACAGCGAAAACTGACCGGGAAGAAGCTGAAACAGCGCGCTTTCTCCAAATGGTCCGTCGAGCAAGCTGGCCGCACGCAGCACCAGGCGCGTCGTTGGTTCCAGTCGCAGCGCCCGGGTCTGCATCATCGCGACGACAGCATCTGCAGCGGCAGACTTCGGTGTCCGTACGCCTTCGGCCAGGCGCAGCAGGAACAGCGGGCGACACAGTGACTCGTGGGCCAGATCTTCACGCAGGCTCGGGGGACTGACCTCGAACATCTCCAGCAGCTTGTCTGCGGACTTGAGCGACAGTCGTCCGAGCCGCACGCGATCGGTTGGCAGCCCTTCAAACAGACGGGGCAGCAGCTCGTCGATCTCGGGTCGCGCCAGTCCCAGCAGCAGAATTGGCAGATCGACGAGTCGCTGGAGCGTGGCTTCCAGCACCGCGAGCGACGCGGCATCAATCCACTGCATGTTGTCGATGATGAGCAGCAGCGGCTGACGACGACTCACAGAGGAGAGGAGCGCACGGACAGCTTCCCCGATGGCGTTTGAGCCTGGCAGCGTCTCGGCGCGCTGACCAAACGGCAGGCGCGAGGGCGTAATCCGCAGCAGGCTCTGGAGCGTCTGACGATAGCGCTCGGCTTCTTCGGCGGGATAGTGCTGATCGATCGCAGCCTGCCACAGTGGACACGGCAAAGGCTCGTCGCTGAGCAGCGAATCCGCACTGCGCAGCCAGCCGGTGATCGTCGCAAACGGCAACGCCGCTTGGGTTAGCTCAATGCTGGTGCGAAGGATCGTGCAGTGTTCGTGGGCTTCGTGGATGCGCGCCAGCACTTCTTCGCACAGCCGCGTCTTGCCGCTGCCCGGTGAGCCCAGGACCAGCACGGAGCGCGACACCTCATCGTCGCGGGCACAGCGCAGTGCGGTGAAGATGAGGGACAGCTCGCGCTCGCGTCCAATCAGCGGCAGCTTGCGATGCCTTCCCGTGGGGCCGGTTTGTGCGGGGCCCAGGATCTGACTTCCCGACGGCAGTGGCTGGAGATAATAGTCGTCACGCAGCAGCTCGGCGGACAGTCGATCGGTCAAGATCTCGCAGTGAAGCTGGTCGCTGAGCGCTTCGCTCAGAAGCTGCTGCGCCAGATCGAGCGCCGGTCCCGTCGCTTGTCGATCATGTAAGACACACAGTCCCGTCGCCATCACCACCAGCCAGCGCGGAAACTCACTGCGCAGCAGCGACGCCGCTTGGGCCGCGCGTAGCACTTGATCGGTCGCTGAGCTGGAGTCAACCACCGTCGCCCACAGCGAGCCATCCGCCAGCACTTCACAGAGCACGCCCAGCGCGGTCAGCTGATCCAGGACCGGGCCGTGCTGCTCGCGAACCCGCCTGAGATCGAGGTGATCGACGGTGGACAGACCTTGCAGCTCTCCGTGCGGCGGTGCGGCCAGCACGATGGTGGCCAGGTGCTGTTCATGTTCCGACAGCTGAAGTGCGGGATGCTCACTCGACGCCTCGGGGCTGCTGATGGCGGAAAAGTTGATCTGGCTCAGTCGCTCATAGACCACCGACGCGCTCTGCGGTCGCTTGAGCGGATCTTTTTCCAGTAGCTGTGCAATCAGCTCGTCGAGCGCGGCGGGATACTCCGGGTGAACCTGACGCAGCCGAGGTGCGGGATCAAACAGGATCTTGGTGAGCAGGCCGGTGATGTGATGGGCCGAAAACGGCGGTCGTCCGGTCAGACACTCAAACGCGACGCAGCCGAGCGCGAACAGATCGGCAGCCGGTGTGATGCTGCTCAGCCCTCGGGCTTGCTCGGGGGCCATGTATTCTGGGGTTCCGATCACCACGCCGGTTCGGGTCACGCGCTGTAGCGCCAGTCCGCGTCGCGCCACCCCAAAGTCGAGCACCGTCGCTTCTTCCATTCGCCCGTAGCGCAGAAACAGGTTCGACGGCTTCACATCGCGATGGATGATTCCGTGCAGATGCGCCACCGCCAGCACCTGCGCCACCCGTCGCAGCAGCACACCCGACTCGGTCGCCGTGAGCGGCTTTTGCGCAAGTCGCGTCGCCAGGTCTTGGCCTTCCAGCCACTCCATCACCAGATAGGCCTGCGAGTCGAGCTGACCGTGCGCAATGTAGCGAACGATGCCCGGATGTCGCAGCTCCGCCAGCATGCTGACTTCCCGATCGAAGCGCGCGACTTCATCGGGCTGCGTTACATCCAAGTTCAGCAGCTTCAGCGCCACAAGCTGCGAGGTCAGTAGATCGCGGGCCTTCCAGACCGTGCCCATGCCACCTTCCCCTGCCAGCGACAGCAGGGCAAAGCGACCAGCGACCGGTTGTGACGGGGTGTCGGACATCAGGGTCTGCTCACGCGAGGCAATTTTACGGGAGCTACGAGCAGAAGGAAATCCGCTAGGCGACCGCAAGATGGAGACGCTATCTTCCCGGCGTTTTTCCGACGCTTGGCTTGTGCTTTCTTCGTCGGTCACTTAGGTGTTCGCTGCCATGCATGCTCCCGTGTTTGCAAAAATCACCACCGAAATCCCCGGTCCCACGTCCCGATCGCTGTGCCAAGAAGAATCCCAGTATCTTGCGCCAGGGATTCAGCAGATCTCGACGCTGGCGGGACTGGCGATGGCAGGCGGTGAGGGCGCGCTGCTCTTGGATGTAGACGGAAATCGCTTCATCGATTGGGTGGCGGGCATTGGCGTTGCGAGCATTGGTCACGGACATCCGGCGCTCGCGCAGGCACTGTTTGAGCAGGCAAGCCAGCTTTCTTCGACGAGCTTTGCGTCCCCCGCGCGGCTTGAGCTGCTGCGTCGGATCGTCGAGCACGCGCCGCATCCCAGCCTGGATCGTGTGCAGCTGTATTCCTCGGGGGCCGAAGCGGTGGAAAGTGCGCTGCGACTGGCGCGTGCCGCGACGGGTCATCGTGAGGTTGTCGCTTTTTGGGGCGGCTTTCACGGCAAGACCCACGGCGTGATCGGCTTGTGCGGCAGCGAGTTCAAGCACGGACAGCTTCCGATCCTGCCCGGACAGCACCTGGCGCCGTATGCCGACTGCTCGCGCTGTGCGCTGCGTCAGACGCCTGATACTTGCCAGCTTGCGTGCATCGACTTTTTGCGCGATCAGCTTCGGCTGGCGACGGTGGCAGATGTGGCTGCGATCCTGGTGGAGCCGATTCAAGGCACGGCAGGCAACGTGGTTCCGCATCCCGACTTTTTGCCCGCGCTGGCGCAGGTTGCCAAAGAACACGGTGCGCTGCTCATTGCCGACGAGATGATCACCGGCTTTGGACGCACCGGATCGCTGTGGGCCAGTCCCGACGCTGGGCTTACACCTGACATCGTGATCTTTGGCAAAGGCGTGGCGGCTGGGTTTCCGCTGAGCGGACTGATCACCCGGAAAGAGCTGGCGACGGCGCGTCCGTGGTCTGATCCCTCGCATTCGTCGTCCTCGTTTGGAGGAAATCCGCTGGCTTGTGCCGCGGCCAATGCGACGACGCGGATCATCATCGAGCAAGACTTGGCGACGCATGCCAAGGCGGTGGGCGCGCAGCTTGTCGCGGGTCTTGAGCGGCTGGCTGCGCGGTTTCCCTCGATTCAGCGCGTGCGTGGACGGGGACTGCTGATCGGCTTTGATCTGATGGATGGCCCCGTGCTGTGGTCCAAAGATCGCTGCGTGGCCCTGTTTCGAGCCTGTCTGGCACGCGGGCTGCTCACGATGACCTACACGCCGAGGGTGCGGATCAACCCGCCGCTCGTCGTGAGCGCCGCCCAAGTGGAAGAGTCGCTGGCGCTGTTTGCCGACGCGCTCCAGGCCGTTTCGTAGCCGCGATGTCGACGAGCGGTGCGCTGGAAGCTACAGCGATCCGGGTCCAATCCGCGACACCACGCGCAGGGCAAGCTGCGGCGGAAGCTCTGAAAAGGCCAGCACTGGCAGCGCTTCGGGATGCGCCCCGAGCAGGACTTCAACGCTGCGACGGACATCGCGCTGACACAGCAGCACCGCTTCGGGCGAGCGCGCTTTGGCCATCAGCACTGAGTCGATGATCTCTTGGCGCAGCTCCGGTTCGATTGCTAGCCGCAGACCTCCGCTTGTGCGACGGGCATCGCGGAGGACTTCTTCGACATCGCTCGACAGCACCAACGCTGCGAGCGCATTGTCCGATTCCGGCGCGGGGTTGCGCAGCAGGTGTCCCGACAACAGATGCCGACCCAGCCCGGCGCGAACCTGTTCCACGAGCGCATCGGGATCGGCGTCCAGCTCGGGCAGCTGCGCCAGCACTTCCAGCACCGCACCGATCGGCAGCGGCCACACTCGCTCGGCCAAGAGCCGTCGCAGCAGCAGCAGCAGCCGTCCGAGCGGCACGCGCTTTGGCACCACTTCCGACACCAGCGCCGGTCGCTGTTCGCCCAGCTCGGACAGCGCCAGTCGCAAGCCATCGAGCGTCAGCAGCTCTGGCACCAGATCGTACAGCCGATAGGTCAGCGTCGTTTGGGCCGCTTCTCCATCGGCCAGCGTGTGCTGGGTCAGGATCGCGCCGTGCAAGCTGATGCGTAGCTGTCGTCGCAGCTGTGGATCCGTCTGAAGCGTACAGCGCAGCGTCGCCAGCCCGACCTGCGTCAAGATCCCGTCGGTGATCGTCTGCGCTTGTTCCTGCGTCAGCGTCACATCGGCGGCGATCACAAGCTGAAGCGGTGATCCCTTCTCGGACGAGTCGCTGGGCGAGGCCGTTCCGCGCAGCAGCAAAAGCACCGCCGCCATCGTGACGAGCAGCACCGGCGTTTGGGTACACAGGCCCACCGTCAGCGTCAGCGTGCCCGCTTGGGTCACTGCGTCGCCAATGGGCAGACCACTTCCCGTCGAAAGCTGCACCGTCGCGACGACAAACAGACCCAGCCACAGCAGCACCGCCAGCAGCACATCGCCGCGAATCAGTCGCATGACACCGTCGAGCGCGCCAAACAGCTCGGCTTCTTGATTGAGTCGCTGACGGGCTTTTTGTGCTTCGACGGCTCCGAGCACACCCGCTCGTAGATCGGCATCGATGGCCGCTTGTCTACCGGGCAGTGCGTCGAGGACAAAGCGCGCACTCACCTCGGCCACACGCTCTCCGCCTCGGGCAATCAGCACGTATTCCGTCACCACCAGCGAGCCCAAGACCAACAGCGCGACCGCGGGCTCCGACCCGCTGAGCCCCGAAAACAGCGCGCTTGGCAGCAGCCCAAGCTGACCCGATGACAGCCCCAGCCGAGACAGCGCCAGCGTCAGTCCCAGCCTCGTCAGCAGCGAGAGCAGCAGCACCGATGGAAGCTGTGGCAGCCGCGTCGGATCACCCGCCCACACCGCCGCGCCCAAAAACAGTCCTGCGACGATCCAGCCAAGCAGCAGCAGCCCATCGAGCACCAGCGCTGGCAGCGGCACAATCAGCGACAGCACGATCAGGCCCAGACACAGGAACACTCGTCCGGGCGACAGCGACGCTTGTGGCGTAAGCCAGCGCGTAAGGGCAGCCAACAATCGGTAAAGCTTCTGCCGCATTACGCCCATCTTGGGACGGCGCGTGGGCGACTGTCAACGACGGCGCGGGAGCGAGCGCGTCATCGGTTTCCCTGGGCTGTGCAAACTGCGATAAAATGACTGCGCAAAAGACCGAGTGACCGTCGCATGAGCAGCTTCGCGCTGAGCTACACATCCGTCAAAGCCTGGGCCGAGCGACTCCGGCTGCCGTTTCGCGCCAGCGAGGAAGCGGGCCAGATTGCGGTGCGCTGTCGGCTGCTCGATAGCGACGTGCCGCTGCTCTTTATTCCTCGGCCAGAGCGCGACATGCTGACGGTGGCGATTACGCTGCCGTTTGTGGTCAAGTCCGAGCGCTTTGCAGCGGTGACGACGGCGCTTTCGACGCTGAACGTGCGGTCGTATATGGGCGCGTGGATTCTCAATCCCGAGCGTGGCGAGGTCTATTTCCGCATCACGCTACCGACGGTGGATACCCAGTTTTCCGATGAGTCGCTACGCTTTGTCGCGCGGGTGGTGATTGGCTCTGCCGAGGCGATGGCGCAGCCGCTGTTTGCGATCTCACACGAAGGTGCATCGCCCGACATCGTCGCCAAGGCCCGCACCCCGTAGTCCGCTTCCGTCGAAGCTTCGCCGGGTTTGCACGCAGCTACGTGATGCGCACCGGCAGCCTGCGTCGTCCGAAGGTTCCCGCTTGGCTCGCAAAGTGCCCGGCTAGCTTGTGCTGACAGCGCGGACACTGGCCTTTGTCGTCGAGCTTGTACGCCAAGATCTGATAGTAGTCGCGCACGATGAGCGGATCGCCGCAGCCGGGACAGAGCGTCGTGTCTCCGTCGATGTCGTGGACGTTGCCAGTGTAGACATGCAACAGTCCGCAGCGACGAGCGATGGCGCGTGCTTTTTGCAGCGTCTCAGGCCGAGTCGGCGGCACATTCATCATCTTGTAGTCGGGATGAAACGCCGAAAAGTGCAGCGGCACGTCGGGACGCAGCTCGCGCAAAATCCACTCGGAAAGCTCGGTCAGCTCGGCTTCGCTGTCATTGAACCCAGGAATCAGCAGCGTCGTGATCTCCGTCCAGACGGAGGTGTGATGAACCAAGTACTTCAGCGTCTCGAGCACTGGCTGAAGATGCGATCCGGTGAGCTTTTGATAAAACCGCTCGGTGAAGCCTTTTACGTCGACGTTGGCCGCGTCCATCTTCGCGTAGAAGTCGGCGCGCGGCGTAGCGTGGATGTAGCCAGCGGTGACAGCGACGGTCTTTACGCCGACTTGACGACAGGCATCGGCGGTGTCCATCGCGTACTCGGCGAAGATGACGGGATCGTTGTAGGTGAACGCGACGCTGCTTGCACGATGGGCGACGGCTGCGCGCGCGATCTGCTCGGGGCTCGCCTGGTCTGACAGACGATCCATCTCTTTGGACTTCGAGATGTCCCAGTTTTGGCAGAACTTGCACGACAAGTTGCAGCCCGCCGTTCCAAACGACAGCACGCTCGAGCCCGGATAGAAGTGCGACAGCGGCTTTTTTTCGATCGGGTCCAGACAAAACCCCGACGAGCGACCGTACGTCGTCAGGATCATCTGTCCGCCTTGGTTCTGACGCACAAAGCACAAGCCGCGCTGTCCATCCGCCAGCTTGCAGTCGCGCGGACACAGATCGCACTGAATCCGTCCGTCGGCCAGTGCGTGAAAGTAGCGGGCCGGATGACTCGATTCGGCAGGCGGACCCGATGCGCTCGGTACGTTCCTCATCGCTGCGGCTCCTGTTTCCACTTGTCGACGGTGTAGCGATAGACTTCCAGCTCTGCGCTATCGAGTTCGGGCGGCAGTCCCGCTTTGCGCAGCAAGTGACGATAGAACTCGTGGCGCTCGGGCAGCTCGTCCCAGACCTGCGGCAAAAAGGTTCCGCGTCGTCCGTGGTAGCGCAGCAGCACTCCGTCTACGCCGGGTCGCAGCGCGGCGATGGCTTCGGCGCGTGACTTCACCGGCAGACGCTGGAGCGGCGACAGCAGCGACACCTCAACCCGCAGCGCTTGTTCGTCCCCGATTCGAAGCGGGGTCGCGCGCGGATCGCGTAGCGCCGCCGAGACTGCATTGTCCGCGACATCTTGCAAAAGCGGCTGATGCGCTTCGAGGCTGCCAATACAGCCGTGCAGGACGTCGCTTCGGTACAGCGTCACAAACGTCGCGCCTTCACACTGAAGCGTATCGCTCGTCGGTGGCTGCGCGGGCGGTCCCCCGAGCGCTTCCGCAATGCACTGTCGCGCGTAGGTACACAGCAGCTGTCCTTCCTCGTCACGAAGCATGAGCATCCTCGAACAGGGCGAACGCGCCGTAGCCGACGACGTGCGCTTTGTCTCCCGCTGTGTCGCCCGAGCTACGCAGATCCAGCAGATGCAGCCGCAGCTTTCGACGCCGAGCCACCCACAGAAGGCCATTGATGCCGACGCAGCCGCACGCTTGCTCTGGCGACAGCACCTCGTCTTCAGTCGGCGGATGCAAGATCGCCTGCGCGGTGTTCCGATCTTCCAGCTGTCCTTGCGGATACGGCAGGTAGTGCGACAGGTCCGAGCTGACCACGATCAGCGTCTCTGGCCCACCCCACAGCGATTCGAGCAGCTGTCCGACCTCTGCGACATCGGCCAGACCGGCCAGCAGCGGAACCACCTTGGCGTGCGGAAGCAGCTTTTGCAAAAACGGAAGCTGCACCTCCAGCGCGTGTTCGTGTGCGTGCGCTCGTACACTGGCGACAACCTGCGGCACGGTCTGGAGCGCTCCGACATCGACCTCGCTGTCACCCATCGGCGTTCGCAGCACAGCGGCACCCGGCGACACCACGCCATGAACCGCAACGCGATGCGCGGGACCGATGAGCACCACTCGCTCGATGTGATGCGCCCCTTGCAGCAGCGAATACGCCGACGCCGCGATCGGCCCGGAATAGACGTAGCCCGCGTGCGGCACGATCAGCGCTTTGGGCCAGCGCTGCGGCAGATCGGACGGCGACGGCCTGGCATCGGCAAGCAGGTGCGTGACGGTCTCGACCAGCACCTCTGGTTTGTGTGGATAGAACATCCCAGCCACGGCTGGAGGTCGCACAGTCAGCATCACTTTACCTTGCCAATCGGGACCGAAGCAGGCAACCGCAAGTTCAGGCCGCAGCCCTTGCATCCGCTACGCGCGGGCCCGTTTCCGTCGGAAACGCACATAGAAACGCTGTCTTTTACGTGGATTGACACTCGGACAAAACTCCAGTACCGTTGCCGCGCTTGCCGAGATAACTGCTTTAGGCAATCCCCGGAAGGTGATATGGCTCTGCAATTCTCCCCTCAGGCCGACGCC
>CALMML010000425.1 GCA_937868485.1 uncultured Myxococcales bacterium
ATCAGCGAAAACACCATTCCCATCGACTGCGCCCAGTCCGGCAGCGCGGTGTACAAAAGGTGGTGCGGACCCGCCCAGATGTACATGAAGATGAGCGCCCAGAAGTGAACGATCGACAGCCGATAGGAATAGACCGGACGGTCTGCGGCCTTTGGCAGAAAGTAGTACATGATGCCAAGGATTGGCGTCGTTAGGAAGAACGCGACCGCGTTGTGTCCGTACCACCACTGAACCAGCGCATCTTGCACACCTGCATAGATCGAGTAGCTCTTTAGACCCGAAAACACCGGCAGCGCCAGACTGTTTACGATGTGGAGCACAGCGACGGTAATGATCGTCGAGATGTAGAACCACAGCGCAACGTACAGGTGCTTTTCCCGGCGAATCGCGAGCGTCCAAAAGAAGTTGATCGCAAACACCACCCACACCGCTGCGATCATCAAGTCGATCGGCCACTCCAGCTCTGCGTATTCCTTGCCTTGCGTAAAGCCGAGCGGAAGTGTGATCGCCGCAGCGACGATAATGGCTTGCCATCCGTAGAAGTGAATCGCGGACAGCAGATCCGATGCCATGCGCGCTTTGGTGAGCCGCTGCGTCGAGTAGTAGATCCCCGCAAACAGCATGTTGCCGACAAACGCGAAGATCACTGCATTGGTGTGCAGCGGTCGCAGTCGGCCAAAGCTTAGGTAGGGTCCAACATTTAGCTCTGGGAACGCGAGCTGGGTCGCGATAAGGAGTCCTACGATCATGCCAATCAGACCCCAAAACATTGAGGCCAGCATGAAGCGCCGGACCGAGACATCATCGTACGTAATCCGTACTTCTCTCATGACCTAACTTCCTTTTCTGGGAACGTCGCAGTGGGTTGCGCTGCTGACAGCGACTCTTCGCCATCCAGCGGTAACAGGGACAAACGATCTGCGTACTCATGGCTGCGTTTTTGGAACAGGAATCCGAACAGAATTCCTGCTCCGCCAAGCAGTGCTGCGCTGACAAACAGCGTCAGGAAAATGGCGTTCATGAAGACACTCCTTGCGCCAGTGCCAGCTCTGTTGAGGATGGATGAACAGGCTGCGATGTCGTGGCTACTCGCTGCGTATCTTGGCTGCGAAAGGACGCCACCGTCACCGCGATCATCAGCAGAGAGCTAATTGGCATCGCCACCGCACAGCGCAGCGGCGTCATCAGTCCAGCAATCGACAGTCCAATCACCACGCTGTTGTACAGACCGGCCAGCGCCATGTTGCGCAGGATGACCGCCCGTAGCTTGTGCGCGGTTGACAGTGCACAAGACACCGGACCGATTCCGACCCCGGAATAGTAGAAGTCCGCTCGCGCTGGCAGCGTCGGACGATCAATCGCTGGCGTTCCCGCGCAAGCTGCTGCGGAAAAGGCCAGCGCATCATTGATTCCATCGCCGATCATCAGCGTGCTGTGCGTTCCGTGATCGAGCTTCTGCACCAGCGCTTGCTTCTGCGTGGGCGTCAGCGCTGCGTGCGCATCGCTGATCTGAAGCTGCGCTGCGATGGCATCCACTTTGTCACGACGATCACCGGACAGAATATGAAGCAGATAGCCTGCCTCTTTTAGTGCCGTTACTTCTGCGCTTGCATCCTGACAGAGCTGTTCTGTCAGCGAAAACTGTCCGAGCGCGATTCCGTCACAGCTGAGGATCACTTGCGCTGCTTCTACGGTCTGCGCATCCTGCGACGTGTCCTGACAGAGCGCAAACGCGGGACGACCCAAGCGATACAGATGATCGCCACTCTGGAGCGAAAGACCTTGTCCGGCGTGCTCGATCACCGTCGCAGAATCGGAAAACTCCAGATCCTGCGCATCTCTCTGTAGAGACGCGAGGATGGCGCGGCTCACGGGATGATTTGATCGCGCCACCATCTGATACAGCGCGCGCGTGGCTTCGCTGGGAAGCGTCGTGAGCGCGTGATCCGACGACAGCACCAGCTGACTGAGCGTCACCGTTCCGGTCTTATCAAGCAGGACATGCCGGACCTTCAGCGCACGATCAAAGAAAGACGGAGTCCGTACAAACAGACCTCGCCGACGGAGCGTCACTTGGGCCAGCTCATAGGCGAGCGGTGTCGCAATGCCCAGCGCGCACGGACAGGTTACCACCAGCACCGCAACGGCCACTTCGGTTGCACGCAGCGCACCGGCATGCCACCACAGCGCAAACGCGAGCGCTGCCAGCGTCAGGACTGTTGCGACGTAATAGCGGCTGAGGAAGTCCCAAAACTCTGTTCCCAGCGTCGAGTCTGCCGGCGCTGCTTCATCACCCGGAAGCGTCTGGGTTCGACTGGGCGCACACAGCAGATCCCGAAGCTGCGACGCGCTAAAGGCTTCTTCCGCACGCAGCTTGACCGCAGTCTGTCCACGATTGTGCGCACCCGCTGGAATCACCGCACCTTGCTGATGATGAACCGGAACGGACTCTCCCATGATCCAATCTAACGAAAACTCTCCGTCGGAATCCACCAGCTGAGCAGAGACCGGAAGCAGCTCTCCGGGCGCGCACAAAAGCAGGCTTCCGCGCTGCACACTTGCGGCAGGAAGAAGCGACAGCTTGGTCTGCTTGGTTCCTTCTTTGGACGTCGTCTCTGTGATGGTTCGGATGAGCAGTCCGTCCACCGTATTGTCCGCCAGGAGCCGCTGTCGATTGTGACTGGCCAGCCGTCGCTGAAGCAGTCTTCCCAGCAGCATCAGCGTGATGAAGATACACAGCGTATCAAAGTACGCCGCGCGACCTTCCGCCAGCAGATAGGACCAGACACTTCCTACATAGGTCAGCAGGATTCCCAGCGCGATCGGAACATCCATGTGAAGGATGCGTCGTGAAAGCGCCAGATAGGCACTCCGAAAGAACACCGTTCCGCCCAGAAGTACCGTCGCTGTGGCCAGTAGGAATCCGCCCAAGGAAAACAGCTTGTACAGCGTGCCATCGCTTGCTTTCGACAGTCCGAAGTACTGCGAAAACGCGAAGATCATGCTGTTCATCGCCATCGCTGCGCACAGTCCCAGCCGCAGCACCAGATCATCCATTGGCGCATCGCTGTCCTTGTGTGCGGGACCGGTGCGATAGCCAAGCTGCTCTGCTTCATCGAGGAACTGCTCGACGGCCAAGCGACCTTCCTGTGGCTGCGTTGCGGTCTTGCGATAGCTCAGCTCGATGCGACCAATCGCAGGATTGACCTCGATCGATGCGGCACCGGGATGACGAAGGAACAGCTTTTCGAGCAGCCACACGCAGGCCGCACACTCCAGACCTTGTACGTCGATTCGCAGCGGAATCAGCGTCGCAGCTCCGGCCTTGCTCTCTGCCGCATCAAACAGCGGAGCGAGCCACAGACGTTCCTTTGGCGTGTTGCTGCGCGCTCCGATTGCGGACAGCCGCGTGTCTCCGCGCAGACGATAAAATCCGTCCAGTCCGGCTGCGGTTAGCAGTCCGTGCGCGGTCTTGCAGCCAATACAACAGAAGGGAACGGGGGCTCCGCTTGATTCGACTTCTGCGTTGCAGTGTGGACAAACGATGGGCGCGGTCATGGCCGCCCTGACTCCTTGCTCTTGCAGCGATGGGATGCTTGTTCCTTGGCTCGCCACATGTGCTGGGATAGCAAGGGCTTTGCCAACCACGCTCAGCAACGAGAGCACTGCCTAGGATACCGACTTTGTTCCTTTTCGGGACAGATACTTTGCCGGGTCACTGTGCCCAATCGGTACACTTTCTGCGGAGTCAGTCGCCACACTCGGCGTGACTCTGATACAGTACCGATTCAGACGATGCAGGCATCCCTTCGTCCTCGTCACTACCATCTGCTCAGCGACGGTGAGCTTCAGCTTCTGTTGCCGGTGTTTTCCGTGCTGCGAGACCGTCGTGCGTCGCTGCTCGATGAGTTCTTCAAGCGCTACATTGCGCACTTTGGCTCGCAAGCGTCGCTTGGCTGGCGCGACTTTTCCGATCTGTACGGACGCGATCTCGACGCGATGTCCAAGCACCTGAGCGACTGTGACATGGAAGACTTCGCCGCCGAGGTGCGCGCGCTGGGTCACGTCATGTGCGAGCGGGGCGTGCCGTTTGCGGAAGTGATCTCGTCGCTGCATCTGCTGGAAGAGAGCCTGGCCACGGTGCTGGGTCCGGCGGTGGCGCGCGGCGAGCTATCGAGCCGGATCTTTCAGATCTTCGACAAGCTCAGTCACTGCCGAATCATCGTGCTGGCGAGCGCGTTCTTTACCGGACAAGCCACCGACGCGGCGCTGCGGATGCGAAACCTGACGGGCAGTGATGAGGCGGGCAAGCAAGCGCTGCATTTTTCGTCGCTGGTTGGCAAAAGTGTGGCGATGCAGCGGCTGACCGGCCAGCTTGCTTCCGCCGCCAGCAGCCCGACCGGAGCCGTTCTTCTCGTCGGAGAAAGTGGAACTGGCAAAGAGCTGGCAGCACGCGCCCTGCATGAGCGCAGTCGCGGCAGCAAGCGTCCCTTCGTCGCTGTAAACTGCGCGGCGCTACCCAGGGATCTCATCGAGAGTGAGCTGTTCGGTCACCGTCGCGGTGCGTATACCGGCGCGCAGAGCGAATACGGTGGCCTGGTGCGTGCAGCCTCGGGCGGAACGCTGTTTCTCGACGAAATTACCGAGATGGCGATTGAAGTCCAGGCCAAGCTGCTGCGCGTCCTCGAGGAGCGCTCGGTGCGTCCAGTCGGTGCTGACGGTGAAGTGTCCGTCGATGTTCGCTTCATCGCGTCGACCAACCGTGATCCGCAAAAAGCCGTCGCAGCGGGGCTGCTGCGCGAAGATCTTTATTATCGAATCAGCGCGTTTCGGGTTGATCTGCCGCCGCTGCGTGAGCGTCGCGACGATCTGCCTCTGCTGGTGCTCCACTTTGCGGAGCTGCTGCATGCGCGGGGACTGCGCGCGATCTCGGGGATTGATCCGTCGGCGCTGCGGGCGCTTTCGACCTATTCGTGGCCGGGCAACGTCCGCGAGCTGCGCAACGCCATCGACTTTGCGCTGACCATCGGGACGGGCTCGACGCTGCGTCGCGAGGATCTGCCGCCTCACGTCTTGCGCGGGGCCGATCCCAGTGCGGTGATCGAGCCCAGCTCGACGGTCAGTCCGCCCGCTGCGTCGCCCGAGCCAGAGTCTGCCTCTTCCAGTGAGATCATTCCGACCATGGAAGAGTCCGAGCGAGAGCTGATTCGGCGTGCGCTCGCAGCGACGGGCGGAAACAAGCTGCAAGCGGCGCGGATGCTCGGGATCTCGCGCCATCGCTTGTACGACAGCCTGCGCCGCTTCGGACTGGAACAGTAGCTTCGGCAGTGTACCCAAACGGTACAGTCTTCGCGATCGATCCGCTTGGCGCTGGTTTCCGTCGGACCGCACTGCGCTACGTGGCATCCAAACTTCCTACAAACAACCCGTTCCGCTTGGCCAAGGATTTGCATAGATTTGGCGGCAAATGGGTGAGTCTCCCAAAGCGCACACTTCGCACCTTGGTCACATTCCGAAGCCTCGGCCTGCGGCTGCCTACCGGGTGACTCGCGTGGCGCGGAGCACGTCGGTTGCTGTGCAGAACCAGACGCGGCCCGCTGACACGACCCTGTATGCAACGATGCTCGCGCAGCATCGGATCATTGACGAGCTATTGGTTCAGCTTCGCCAGATGATTCAGCCGCTGGAAGAGCGAGCCGATCGCGCGCCTTCCCGACGGGTGCTTCTGCGACTACAGAAGACGTTGCTGGCGCACATCGAGCTGGAAGACACGATCCTGTTTCGCGAGTTTGAAGCGCAGAGCGGACTGCGGGAAGAGGGTCCGACCGCGACGCTGCGCAGAGAGCATGATGTCCTGAAAGCGCGCGTGACAGAGCTGCTGGCGGCGTGGAAGTCTTCATCGATCGCGCTGCTGCTGCGTCAGCTGGCGGCGTTTGATGCGCTGTATACCGATCACTGTCGACGCGAAGATGTGATGTACGGAATCTGTGAGCGGCTGCTGTCCCCTGAGCTTCATGCAGAGGCACAGAGACGACTGACGCCGACGAGCAAGACTCCCAAGCTGCGCTAACGGAAACATTTGGGAAACAGCGCTTCGTGCGCGATGGGATTCGGGCTAGACTGCTCGCAGGAATCGCTCGGGGCGTCCTTGCAAAAGGGCTGAGAAGTACCCGCAGAACCTGATCCGGATCATCCCGGCGGAGGGAAGCGATGTCGCAGCGGTTGCAGCCGAGGATTCCTTTCGCAAACGGAGGCTCTCGTGACCCGCATACCGCCCCTTCCTCTCCTTGGTGCAGACAATCCTTCCAGTGTGCGCGCAGGAACCAATCCGGGCTCCTTTGCCCAGGCCGCACAAGTCGGAAGTGCGCTGTCCTACTCGTCTCCTGATACCAAAGGAATGCCTGCGCCGAGCGACAAAACGGCGTGGGATTTTATGCCCGCAGACTGGCGATTTTCCGACGGAACTTGGCATCCTCCGCAGGGCTTTGTTCCGATCACGCAGCTGGAGCATGCGCGGCTGGGAATCATCACGAGCGAGATGCGACGTGTGGCCGAGCGCGAGCCGCACCTGACCGCAGAACAAGTACGGGATGAAGTGGCAGCGGGACGGATGATCATTCCGGCCAATCGCGTTCACCTTGCGCACAAGCTGGATCCGATGGCGATTGGTCGCGCATCACGGACCAAAGTCAACGCGAACATGGGCGCTTCTCCGCTGGGTTCCAGCACGGAAGAAGAAGTCGAAAAGCTGCGCTGGGCAGAGCAGTGGGGCGCTGATACGGTGATGGATCTGTCGACGGGCGGAGACCTGGATGCGTGTCGCCAAGCGATCATCTGCGCGGCGAAGGTTCCGATCGGAACGGTTCCGATTTACTCGATGATCATCGGTCGCAAGATCGAAGCGCTGACGCCGCAGATCATCTTGGACACACTCCGTCATCAAGCAGAGCAGGGCGTGGACTACTTTACGATTCACGCGGGTGTACTGCGCGCGCACTTGCACCTGCTGCGGAGTCGCTTGATTGGGATTGTGTCACGCGGTGGATCGCTGCTGGCAAAGTGGATGATTCATCATGGTCAAGAAAACCCGATGTACACGCTGTTTGACGAGATCTGTCAGATCATGCGTCGCTACGATGTGTCCTTTTCGTTGGGAGACGGACTACGTCCCGGTGGTCTGGGCGATGCAAGTGATGCCGCACAGTTTGCGGAGCTGGCGACGCTGGGAGAGCTGACCGAGCGCGCGTGGCGAAACGGCTGTCAGGTGATGGTGGAAGGTCCGGGGCACGTTCCGTTTGATCAGATCGAGTTCAACATGAAGCTGGAGCGGAGACTGTGTCATGGGGCTCCGTTCTACGTGCTGGGTCCGATTGTGACCGATGTGTTTCCTGGCTATGATCACATCACAAGCTGCATCGGTGCGACGGCTGCTGCGTATCATGGCGCGAGCATGCTCTGTTATGTCACACCGAAAGAGCACGTCGGACTTCCCAAAAAAGATGACGTCAAGCAAGGCTGCGTTGCGTACAAAATTGCTGCACATGCAGCAGATGTGGCGCTGGGAATTCCGGGCAGTCGCGACTGGGATGATGACCTGACAAAGGCGCGCGCGGCGCTCAACTGGCAGAAGCATTTCGAGCTGGCGTTCGACGGTGACTATGCTCGCGCACTGCACGATGAAGACCTGGATGTAGACACAGACTTCTGTGCGATGTGCGGACATGACTGGTGCTCCGTGCGTATCTCCAAAGAGATCGTGGAGTTTGCATCAGGAAAAGCAGAAGGCTTTGTTCGGGAAGGAGTGCGCAAGAGCGACGCGCTCAGTGAATCGCAGCAAGAAGTCCTGCGTGCGCGCGGCGTTCTGTCCCCACAAGCGCTTCATCGCTTGGCCAGCAAGACCCGAAAAGCCGTCGGTGCCGAGCAAGGGAAAGCAGTCTGTCACAGCGACTATCTGGATCCCGCTGCGGCAGAGCGCATCCAAGGTGAAAAGCTGGTTCAGCTCGGTCGTCGCGCGCCATCGTAGTCTACACAGTGTCCGCTGTGGACGCAGACAGCGGCATCTCTGCAACTGTGTCCAGACCGGAATATGCAACGCGTCCGCTGGCAAGGGTCAGCACCGGCCAGCCTCGCAACAGGCGATGGAAAAACGGCGTGTTGCTGCTGCGGCTGCGTAGCTCGCTCGCGGTGACAGGTATCGCAGTCTGTAGATCCAGCAGAACCAGATCCGCAGGCTGTCCCACCGCAAGCTGTGGAGGCTTCCGATTCATCAGCGTATACGGACGCAGCGCCAGCAGCTCGAGCAGTCGTGACAGCGTCAGTTGGCCGCGCAAGACCAGCTCGGTGTACAGAAGCGGAAACGCAGTCTCTAGTCCGATCACACCAAACGGAGCATGTAGCAGACCGCGCGACTTTTCGGACACTGTGTGGGGCGCATGATCGGTCGCGATGACATCAATGCTTCCGTCGGAAAGACCGGCAACCAGGGCTTCTCTGTCCGCTTTGGTACGCAGCGGCGGATTCATCTTGAAGTTGCCATCGTCTCCCACAATATCGTGGTCACAGAGCAGCAGATGATGCGGCGTCACTTCACAGGTTACGCGCAGACCTCTGTGCTTGGCATCGCGCACCAGCTGTAGACTCTGGGCACTGCTGAGGTGACAGACGTGATAGTGCGCGCCGGACTGTTCCGCCAAGACGATGTCTCGTGCAACGTGAACCGCTTCCGATTCAGAAGGAATGCCAATCAAGCAGCGATCATGCGCAGTCACACCTTCGTGAATCACGCCCTTTTGGGACAGCGACTCATCTTCACAGTGCGCAAAGATCGGAAGCCCTACCTTGGCCGCTTCTGCAAGGGCCAATCGCATGACGCTGGCGCGCTGAATGCCTCTGCCATCATCGGACAGCGCCATGGCTCCCGCGCGCGCAAGGGCCGCAAAGTCGGTCAGCGCTTCACCTTGGCTTCCGTGTGTCACCGCAGCAATCACATCGACGGAAATGACCGCTTCCTCAGACAGCCGAGCAGAGAGCATCCGCAGCGTATCTGGATCATCCAAGACAGGTCGCGTGTTGGGCATACAGGCAATGCGGGTAAAGCCTCCGCGAGCGGCTGCGCGCGTGCCTGTGGTGATCGTCTCTTTGTGGGACTGTCCGGGTTCGCGCAGGTGAACATGCAGATCGAAAAATCCGGTGCTCACTGCGCAGTGACGCGCATCCAGCTCAGGCACTCCGGGAACGGAAGGAAGCGGACTGTCCGACGAGATCGCGGCGATCCATCCATCGCGAATCAGGATGTCCGTGGCCGAGCTGCGACCGTCTGGATCACTTGTGCGCTGCGCACTCCGAATCAGCAGAGAGATCATAGGATCACCTTGGCCAGCCACTCCAGGGCCGCCATGCGAATGTACAGACCGTTGCGTACCTGTTCCACAATCAGTGAGCGGGCATGCTCGACGAGGCTTGCTTCAACCTCTGTTCCTCGGTTGACCGGACCTGGATGGAGAAGGACACACTCTGGACGCGCCTTGGCAAAGCGCTGCGCCGTCAGTCCGTAGTCCAGCAGATATTCCTGTGCGGACATCGCACGATCGGTTCCTTCGCGCTGATGTCGCTCATGCTGAACGCGCAGACACATGATCGCATCGGCAAACGGAATCACTTCATCCAAGCTCGCGATGCGAATGTTATTTTGAACAGGAAGCTCACTCTTCGACGGAAGAAGCTGCGGTGGTCCGGTGAGCACCAGCTCTGCTCCCAGGCGATGCAGCAGCTTGATGTTTGAGCGCGCCACGCGACTGTGACGGATGTCTCCGCATAGGACGATGACTTTTTTGTCGAGCGTTCCCATCCGCTGCTGAAGGGTAAATGCATCCAGCAGCGCTTGGGTCGGATGCGCAATCACGCCGTGTCCAGCGTTTAAGATCGACAGATCGAGTCGTCCACAGAGTCCCTCGTAGACTTGGTTGTCGGTATGCCGAATCACTGCGATCGTGACACCCAGCGCAACCAAGGTCTGGAGCGTGTCATAGAGCGTCTCTGCTTTTTCAATGCTTGATCGACTGACTTCGAGGGGAATCGAGACAGCGCCCAGCCTCTGAGCGGCCAGCTCAAACGACAGCCGAGTCCGTGTGCTCGGCTCAAAAAACAGCATTCCAACAATGTGTCCACGCAGCGTTTGCACGCTCATGTTGCCCAGTGGCGTGCTGGCTGCGCGCAGGGCAGAAGCGCGCTGAAAGATGCGATCGATGTCACGACTGCTCAGCGCATCGACATCGACCAAGTTGCGAAAGTGTTGTAGCGAGTCGCGCTCTGCAAGCGGTGACTCAGCGACGACAGGACGTGCCGTCAGGTGGCCAAGATCTGGGGGACATTCTGTCATCGAACTCGCACTCCTAAAAAGGTTCCCAAGCTGTTGTTGACAGCAAGCAGAGACATTCCTATCGATCACTTTGCAGCAAGGAATGCGCAAGGAGAACGCGATCCAGCGCTTCTTGCGTCGTCATTCCGACTGCGGACAGATGACCCATTTTACGACCGGGCCGTGGCTGATTTTTTTCATACAAGTGCATTCGCACCGTCGGAACTTGCAGGGCTCTTGTCCAATTGGGGGTCCGGCTCGGAAGCCACAGATCACCCAGTAAGTTCACGATCGCGGACGGACAGATCACGCGTGGATCACCAAGCGGGAGTCCGCACACTGCACGTACATGCTGCTCGAACTGACTCACGCCAAGCGCGCGCTCGGTGGTGTGAAACGTGTTGTGAGGACGCGGGGCCAGCTCGTTGATGAGCAGCTCTCCCTTGGTGCTGAGGAAGAACTCGACAGCCAGCAGTCCGACGAGCTGAAGCGACTCCGCAGCTGCGCGGGCGATGTCCGCGGCTTGCGCTGCGATGGTAGGTGAGAGCTGCGATGCGGGCAGCATGCTCCAGGTCAGGACGCGCTGATCGTGCTGACTGCATGCCGCAGGAAACACGACGACTTCACCAAAGACACTGCGCGCAACCAGCACAGACAGCTCTTGCTCGATCGCGATGGCTTGCTCTACCACGACGGGAGATCCACCAAGATCAGCCAGAATCTGGGCGGCCTCTTCGCTCCGCGCTGCGATGATCTGACCGCGACCATCGTAGCCACCACGCGTGGTCTTCACAAAGCACGGACTCCCCAGCGCAGCAAGGGAATCTGCGAGCGAAGCGGCATCTTGTGCAACCCGAAACGGTGCACAAGGAAGGTGCTGTTCGCGCAGCCACTCTTTCTGTCGTGCGCGATCTTGGATGATCTGAATCACCTCTGCACCGGGACGTAGCGGAGCGTGTTTCGCAGCGGCTTTCAGCGACGCAACGGGAATGTTTTCTAGCTCGACCGTTACGACATCGGATTGCTGCGCAAGTTGTGTCACTGCATCGACATCCGCAAAGTCCGAACACAGGCATTCATCGGCAACAGGACGCGCCGCGCAGCGTGGATCTGGATCGAGCACCTTGACGCGATATCCGCAGCTTCGAGCGGCCATGGCTGTCATCCGTCCAAGCTGACCGCCGCCCAGCATTCCGATTGTGGATCCGGGAGGAATGACACGACGATCTGTCACGCGGACTCCTTGGGAAGCGGGGCTCCGATGGCGTCTTGGACTTTCTGTGCGTGCGCAGTACGGAGTGCGTGCAGTCGCTTGCGGAGCGCCGGTCGGTGCAGTGCGCAGATCGACGCAGCCAGCAGCGCAGCATTGGCCGCACCGGGACTCCCAATCGCAAGCGTTCCTACTGGAACTCCGCGAGGCATCTGCACAATGGAAAGCAGCGAATCGAGTCCCGCGAGCGCCGTGGAAGGAACCGGAACCCCAAGCACCGGAATCATCGTCAGCGACGCAACCATGCCCGGTAGATGGGCTGCGCCTCCGGCTCCTGCGATGATGACTTCGATCCCGCGCATCTCTGCGCTCTTTGCAAACTCCACCATCCAGTCCGGGGTGCGATGCGCAGAGACGATGCGAGCTTCGTGCGGAATCTCAAGCTCTGTGAGCAGTGCGATCGCGGCGTCCATCACCGCATGATCCGACGTACTTCCCATGATCACAGACACCCACGGATGCTGCTGCCAGGGCTGTCCGATGTCGCTGCGAAACCGTCTGCCAGCAAAGTGAATCGCAGCGATTCCTTGATAAGCGCGAGCTTGTGCGGCTTCGGGGCTTGCGCCTTGTCCCACGACGGTCAGGACACGTCCTCCCGCGCTGTGAATGGCCTGTCCAGCTGCGCTGGTTGCGTTGTGAAAGAGCACTGCGTGACTCTGTCGAAAGGACGCTTCATCCACGCTGATCGGCTGCGGCTGCGGAGCTGCTTCGGGATACTCCGCACTGGCCAAGACCACGGCGCAGGTATGTTCGGAAGACACGCAGAGCGAGACATCCGCAAGCTGTCCGTTTGCAGTGGCGTTGCACAGGCGAAGGAACGCTCCGCTCGCCAGTCGCGGCAAGATCGCTTGGGCTTCGGGATCACCCAAGCGAACATTAAACTCCAGAAGCTTTGGACCTTGCGCCGTCAGCATCAGACCTGCAAACAGGAATCCGACAAAGGGATGACCTTCTTGCTCAAGCGCGCGCAGGATCGGAAGGATCATCTTCTGCTGTACATAATCAACCAGCAGCGTGCTCACGGAAGGATGCGGACTGATGGCTCCCATTCCGCCGGTGTTGGGTCCAGCATCCCAGTCACAGAGTCGCTTGTGATCGCGCGCATGCGGAAGGGCCAGGCAGGTGTCGCCATGACACGCAAAAAAGAGCGAGGCTTCTTCTCCTACCAAGCGCTCTTCGAGGAGCAGCTCGCGTCCGGCGTCTCCCAAGAGTCCGTCGAGCAGCGCACCGCCAAGCTGTAGACACTGCGCTTTGCTGTCAGGAAGGAAGACCCCTTTTCCTCCCGCCAGTCCGCTGGCTTTGAGCACCGGCAGGCCATCCCAGGCGGCAACATGATGGGCGAGCGCAGCGCGATCTCGAATCACCACAGCATGCGGGGAAGGAATCGCAAGGGACGTGGTTAGCGTACGCAGAAAGACCTTCGAGGTCTCTAGCTTTGCGGCGGCCTGACTGGGTCCGCAGCAGGGAATGTGGATGGCTGCGAGTGCATCGCTGATTCCGCGCGCAAGGACCACTTCTGGACCGGGAATCACGAGAGAGATTTGCTGTTCCTGGACCTTATTGATGATTCCGTCAATATCGCTTATCGCCAGGTTCCAGTTCGTTGCAAGCTGCGCAGTTCCAGCGTTTCCTGGGGCACAGAACAGCTCCACATCGGGAGAAGTACGCAGCGCGTGCAGCATCGCGTGTTCTCGTCCGCCGCTTCCCAAGACCAGCAGCCGCTGTTTGACTTCGCTCATCACGGAAACTCCTACGCTCTTGTCCGGTTGGGCTTCATCGCTGGTTAGTGTCGAAAGTGACGACGGCCGGTAAAGACAAGCGCGATGTTGTGACGATCGCACGCGGTGATGGTGTCTGCATCGCGGATCGATCCGCCGGGCTGAATGATGGCGCAGACTCCGGCTGCTGCGGCGGCTTCTACACAGTCCGCAAACGGAAAGAACGCATCCGATCCCAAGAAGGAATCCTGACTGCGTTCTGCGGCTTTGCCAATGGCGTGCTGCGCGGCATCAATGCGACTGACTTGTCCGCTGCCCGCACCGATGAGCGTAAGCTGCTTGGTGATGCTGATGGCATTGGAGCGCAGCAGCTTGGCGCACAGCTCTGCAAACTGAAGCTCGCAGATCCAGTCGGAAGGAATCGCGCGCTGACTGACCACGCGCCAGCTCTGCGGAGTACTGAGTCCTTCATCTGGACCCTGGACCAGCAGTCCGCCACCGATGCGATGAAGCTGCTGGGTGGGCTCTGGTGGGTCGATGGGAACTTGCAGCAGTCGCAGGTTTATACGATCGGAAAGGGTCGCGCGCGCTTGCTCGGAAAAGCCCGGCGCCACGATGCATTCGACAAACAGCTTGCTTGCCACAATCGCTTCGGCTGCTTCCGCAGAGAGTGCATGTGAAAAGCCAAGTACGGAGCCAAACGCAGACTGTGGATCGGCAGACAGTGCGCGCAGAAATGCAGCAGACTGGGATGGTGCTGCGGCGAGTCCACACAGCACGGCATGCTTGATGATTGCGCAGGCGGGCTGCTTCGCAAGCTGCGTGACGTCATAGGCCGCGCGATAGGCCGCATCCAGATCAAGCAGGTTGGTGTAGGAAAGCGCTTTGCCACAGAGCAGCGTTCCCCACGCCACGCCGCGCGGAGTCTGCTCTTGGTATAAGAAGCCTGCTTGATGCGGATTTTCTCCGTAGCGCAGCTTGCTGGCCCGAACATAGGGACCAATCTGCGTCGGAAACGTGATCTGATCATCCGCTTGCTGTGCGACCGCTTCGGCTTGGCGCAAGGTGAGGGATGCAAACCACTGCGCGATCTGGCCATCATATGCTGCGATGAAACCAAAGGCGCGCGCTGCCAGCTGGGCGCGCAGAGATCTGGGAAGACCCCCGCTCTGTAGTGCTGTGGTCACGGCTGCGTAGTCCGCAGGATGAACCACCACCGCACAGCCGCCCGCGAAGTTTTTTGCTGCGGCGCGGATGAGCGCTGGTCCCCCGATGTCGATCATCTCGATGATCTCTGCGTCGCTTTGGCCCGCTGAAACGGTCTGCTGAAACGGATACAGGTTGCAGATCAGCAGATCGATGAGCGGATAGCCAAGCTGTGCGAGATCGGCGCGGTGTTCCGCCTTGTGTCGATCGGCCAGAAGTCCTGCGTGTACCTTGGGATGCAGCGTCTTGACGCGACCGTCAAGCAGCGGCGGCGACGCAGCATACTGCTCGATCGGTGTGACGGGAATTCCCGCTTGCGCAAGGTGCTGCGCGGTGCCTCCTGATGCGATCAGCTCGACGCCCTGCTGATGAAGGAACTGTGCAAAGGGAACGATTCCTTCTTTGTCATAGACCGAAAGGAGAGCGCGCTGAACCACGGTGACATCAGGCATGAGATCGACTCCGTGAAGGGGGTAGACTGACTTGCACTTCGTTACGCGCGGTCCGTGCTGCTTCCTGATGCAGCGGCGTTCCCTGCGCGAGTCGATGCAGCAGAAGCTGGACCGCGCGCGGGTAGATGACATGCTCCACTTCGGTAAGGACTCTGCTTGCCAAGCCTTCGATTCCTTCGTCGCCGCGAACACGCAGAGAGCCAGACAGCAAGATGGGTCCAGAGTCGATTCCGGCATCCACAAAGTGAACCGTGGCACCTGCGATCTGGACGCGTGCATGCCACTGATCTGCGATGGCGGTGCGACCCGGAAAGTCAGGAAGCAGCGATGGATGAATGTTCAGGATCACGCCGGGGAACTGCTGCACAAACGACGGACTCAGCAGGCGCATGTAGCCCGCGAGCAGCAAGTGATCGACGTGATGAGAGGCCAAGGTGGCCAGGAGCCTCTGCTCTTGCTCTGCGCGATCGGTCCCGGATACTTCGACGGAAGCTGCACAAAATCCCTTGTTTTGTGCAATCGTCAAGATCGGTGCGGAGGCCACATTGCTGATGACCACAGCCAGCTCTGCTTCGAAGTCGCCGCGCAAAAATGCATCCATCAGGACTGCGGCATTGGATCCACGTCCAGAGCCCAAGATGGCAAAGCGTGGCTTACGCAAGCTGGGCATATCCCAAGTCCACGGCGCGTGATCCGCTGCGTACCGTTCCGACCACAAGCAGCGGAACGTCGGTCCGTTTGCGCATGTCGTCTACGTCTTGTGGTGAAGCGATGAGCAGAAAGCCAAGACCCATGTTGAAGGTCTGCGCCAGCTCTTGTTCGGTGATCGATCCAAGCGCTGCGAGTGCAGAAAAGATCGCAGGACGCGGATAGGAAGACGGATCGATATGCAGCTGCAAGTCAGGTGGACAGAGCTTGAGTGCGCGTCGCAGAAGTCCGCCTCCGGTGATGTGCGCTGCCGCTTTGACTTGCGCGGCCTTCATGAGCGTGAGCACTGCATCCACGTACAGCGCGGTGGGCCGCAGAAGCTCTTGTCCAATTGATCGATCCAAGGTCGGAAGCGTGTCTGTATACGCAAGTCCTGCATGGGCAATCACCTTGCGAGCCAGTGACAGACCGTTGGCATGAATGCCTGCGGATGGCAGACCGACAATCAGATCTCCTGCACACACATCGCCGCGTGGAGCGAGTGATTGCTCGACGATTCCAACGGCAAATCCAGCCAGATCACAGTCGCCTTCCCGATAGGCATCAGGAAGCTCTGCGGTCTCTCCACCCAGCAGTGCGCAGCCTGTCTGTCTGCAGGCCGCCGCGATTCCTGTTGCGATCTGTGCAAGCGGAACGGAAGCCAGCGAACCGGCTGCGATGTAGTCGAGAAACAGCAGCGGACGGGCTCCGCGTGGCAGCAGATCATTGACGTTCATTGCGACCAGATCTTGGCCAATTCCGCGATAGTCCTGACAGTCGCGCGCGACCAGTAGCTTGGTGCCGACTCCGTCGCAGGTTGCGGCAATGACAGGCTGTGTAGCGTCCGCTGTAGGAAGCCGATACAGACCCGCGTAGGCATCGCCTGCATCTACAACGTCAGGTCCGTGCGTAGACTTTGCGAGTGCGCGAATGAAGTCCGCAAAGCGATCTCCTGCTGCGATGTCCACACCGGCACTGCGATAGGTAAGCGGCAGCTTCATCATGTTGGATACGATCCTGTCATGCAGCCAAAGCAGAGCGACTTGTGAGAGACACTGCGACGCAGACCAGCAAGCGACAGATAGCGCAGACTGTCCGCATCGATGAAGCGACGGACTCTTTCTAGCGCGGCGTCATCGTGCTGCGGCTGCGCTTGATCGGGATCTGCGCGCCGATACAGCAGCTCTTCTTGGGTGGCCATATCGATGCCCAGATCACAGGGCCACGCGATCGGAGGCGACGCAACACGCAGCCAGACTTCCTTGGCTCCACCTTCACGCAGGAGCTTGACAATGGTTCGCGCGGTGTTGCCTCGGACCAGCGAGTCATCGACGACAACCACGCGCTTTTTTGTGACGGATGCTTCGATAACAGAGAGCTTCCGCTCTAGCGCAGACAGTCGCTCTGCTTGATTGGGAAGGATGAAGCTGCGTCCAACAAAGTGACTGCGAACCAGGGCCAGCTCGAACGGAATGCCACTGTGCCGTGCATAGCCAATCGCCGCTGCAATGCCAGAGTCTGGAACCGGAATCACCAGATCAGCGGGCGGAAGATCTTCATCTTGCTGAGCGAGCGCTTGTCCCATCGCAAGGCGTGCTTGCTGCGCACTTTGTCCAAACACCACAGAGTCCGGTCGCGAAAAGTAGATCAGCTCAAACACACAGGGTGCGACGGTGACGCTCGGAGTCAGCAGCTGGGTGCGATGGACTCCGTCTGCGCGTAGCTCCACAAGCTCACCGGGCAGGACTTCATCGATGTAGCGGGCACCCATGGCTGTGAGCGCGCAGGTCTCGGATGCGATTGCAAAGCCTCCAGTGGGAAACGCACCGAGCACCAGTGGACGCAGTCCGATCGGATCGCGCAGTCCGTAGATCTTGTCATCACAGAGCAGGGACAAGGAGTATGCACCGCGTACCGAGCGCGCCGCTTGTGCAAGGGCAGAGACAAAGTCCGGCTCTGCACGCTGCGCGATCAGGTGCAGCAAGACTTCGGAGTCCATCGTCGTTGCAAACGTACACCCTTGCGCGATCAGCTGCGCACGCAGCGGTGGAACCTGAAGCAGGTTTCCGTTGTGCGCGAGCGCAACCGATCCGTAGGGAGTCGCAAGCGAGATCGGCTGGACGTTGTCTGGATGATCAACCGCAACGGTGGAATAGCGCACATGTCCGATTGCTCGTTGGGCGGATAGGTTCGCTACTTTTTCGACGGGAAGTACCTGACTGACCAGGCCTCTGCCGCGCAGGCTCTGGTGTGTGTGGTCACTGTGGACAAGCGACAGCCCTGCGGCTTCCTGACCTCTGTGCTGAAGCGCAGACAGACCGCGCTGAACCAGCTGTGCGGCCAGTCCCTGTGGATCAAAGACCGCGATGACGCCGCAGTGTTCTTGTGGCTTGTCCGCTGCGCGGAGCACGGGAAGCTTTACCGGATCGATCATGATCGCACTGCCGATTCAGCGTCGCGCTGGGCGGAGCGAAGTCGTGAGGCCGCGCGCAGCTCGCGTACGTCTACAGACAAGACCTGCGCAAGGTGAAGCGTGGTTCCTGTCATGATTCCGAGCGGAGTCAGCGCGATCTGCTGCTGCTCGGCAAGCACGGACAGTCGCTCTGCCTGCTGCGGGGAATCGACGCTGACGATCACCTGCGCTGCGTATTCCCCAAAGAGCAGCCAGCGGGTCCGATGATGCGAAGGGAGTGTCAGCTCAGCACCACACTGGCTACGGATACACAGTCGCGCCAGCGTGGTCAGGAGTCCTCCGCGTGAGACCGGCTTGGTGGCAGATAGAAGGCGTTCAGCGATGGCAGAATGTAGCAAGTGATAGAGTCTGCGCTCTGCATCGAGATCGACGTCAGGCACTACGGACGCGGCTTCCGATGGCTGGGAATACAGCGATGCGCAGGGATGATCGCGCAGCGTTCCCAGCACATACAGGCGCTGACCTTGCTGGGCCACAGCGCGTGGACAGAGTCGTACGTCCGCAGCAATTCCCAGACCCCCAATCATCGGTGTGGGCGGAATCGCTCCGTGCGGAGACTCATTGTACAAAGAGACATTTCCCCCTGTCACTGGAACGCCCAGCGTACGCAGTGCAGAAGCGATCCCTGAAATGACGCGCTCGATGCGTAGGTACTGCACCGGATCGCGCGGGGACGCAAAGTTTAGTCCGTCGGTCACTGCGACAAGCTCGGCTCCCACACAGCCCATCCGGCGCAGCACTTCTGCCACTGCGCTCTGGGCTCCCAAGAACGGATCAGAAGCGCACAGATCGCCGCGTCCGCACAAGGTCAGTGCAAAGCCTCGCTTGCTGTCGGGCAAGCGGATCACCGCAGCCGCTGCTTGTCCGGGTCCGCAGATGGTCTTATTCCCAACGGTTTGATCATATTGGGAGTAGATCGGCTCGGCATCCGAACACTGTGTAAGCAGCGATAAGAGGACTTCTATAGGACTCTTATTGTCGAACGTGCTGGCGGCGCGAGCTGTCTGTGCGGGCAGCGCAGCGGCTGCTGTCCACTCGCTCCGTGGGGCACCACCTGCGACGAGCTGAGCAGGGAGATCGGCGATGCACTCACCACGCGAATAGATGCGGACGTGCCCTGTCTGCTGCACGGCTCCAATCACCGCAGCGGTCAGCCCCGCTTGCTGAAAGTGCATGACAGCGCGTTCGCGGAACGCTTCATCAATCACAATCGCGAAGCGCTCTTGGGTTTCGGACAGCAGCACTTCCAGCGGGGTCAGATCAGGCTCACGAAGCGGAACTTCATCGAGCCACAGATCGAGTCCCACAGCACCGAGCGCCGCCATCTCAAAGCTCGCACACGCGATGCCACAGGCTCCCAGATCTTGGGTGGCCAGCAGTCCCTGCGCAGGACCAAAGGACAGAATCGCTTCTTGCAGCAGCTTGCCGCTAAACGGATCGCCAATCTGGATGTGTGATCGTCGCTTGGCATGACTGGACGCATCACCCAGGGCTTCACTTGCGAACGCAGCACCGAGTACTCCATCGCGTCCCGTGGCGGCACCGACCAGGAGCAGCAGACTTCCCTCGCGACTGGCTCTCGCGTGTCTCTGCTCGTCGGGACGAACCAGTCCAGCGGCCAGGGCATTGACCAGCGGATTCCCTTCATAAGCAGGATCGAACTGGGTTCTTCCACCTACGTTGGGAACCCCGACTGCGTTTCCGTAGCCTCCGATTCCTGCGATCACGCCGTGCGCGATTCGCTGCGTGTCCGCGCTGTCTGGATCACCGAAACACAGAAAGTCCATGATCGCGCAGGGGCGGGCTCCCTGGGCAATGATGTCGCGTAGGATTCCTCCAACTCCCGTCGCTGCACCTTGATACGGTTCGACCGCGCTTGGGTGATTGTGACTTTCGATCTTGAACGCAACCGCCCAGCCTTCCCCAACATCAACCACACCTGCATGACTGCCCGGTCCAGCCAGGACGCGTGCGCCTTCTTTGGGAAGCTGCGCCAGCAGGTGTCGGGTCGACTTGTAGGAACAGTGCTCGCTCCACATCCCTGCAAAGATCGCCAGCTCACAGTGTGAGGGCTGACGCTGTAGCCTGTCTGTGATCGCGAGATATTCTTGCGGAAGGAGTCCCATGCTCGACGCGAGCTTTGCCGCAAGCTCACTGCTAAGCGGACCGACAAGTGGCACACTGGCTTGCTGCGGATCTTCATCGCTGCTGCTTGGGCTGTTCATTGAATCGGTCTCCGCACAAGGTATCGCTGCGCTGCTTGAAACAGTCGCAGACCATCTTGGGAACCCAGCATCAGATCACAAGCGCGCTCTGGATGCGGCATGATTCCCAAGATGCGACCGCTGTCATCGAGCACTGCCGCAGCGTCGGACATCGAGCCATTGGGATTGTCTTCATACAGCAGCGGAATCGCAGGCCGAATCCCAGAAGAAGAGTCTGCGTAGCGATAGCTTCCTTCTGCGTGCGCGATCGGAAAGCGAAGCTCTGTTCCGCTCGGCAGCGACGAAAACCAGGGACTACGGGCGGACTCTTCTGTCACGCGTAGCTTGACCCAGCGATGCACAAAGCGTGGCGGATGGTTGTAGGTCAGCGCACCCGGTAGATGCCCGGACTCGACCAGAATTTGGAAGCCGTTGCAGATTCCGATTACGAGCCCGCCTCGCTGAAGAAATGCAGCAAGGCTCCGAACTGCACGAGATCGAGAAGCCAGCACTCCGGCCCGCCAATAGTCACCATAGGAAAAGCCCCCTGGTAGGCCAACCAAAGAGACATCAATCGGAATCTCCTGTTCTGCATCAAGGAATCGCGCGGAAAATCCACAGAGCGTCAGCGCTTGCAACAGATCGTGATCACCGTTGCTTCCTGGAAACACAATCACTGCGGCGCTGACCTGGGCGGAGGATTCGCGGTGTGGAAACAGCGTCGTCATCGCGCGCCATTCCGATCGGACGGCTCGTCGCTCAGCGGCTCACGGATCGCGCGAAGCTCATACTGTTCTAGCAGCGGATTGACGAGCAGCTGTTCACAGACACTGTGGGCCTGCGCGAGCGCTTGTTCTTCTGAAGGCGCATCCACAGACAGCAGCATGTAGCGACCTACGCTGTGGGCGCTGATGTGGCTCCACTCGCTTCTGTGTAGCGCGGCGCTGACCGCATCCGCTTGGGGATCTCGCGCACCCGGACGGGGTCTGACAATCAGCTCAAACTTCATCTGAACTCCTCGCATCGCAAGCAGCTGCGCGCTTATCAAAAGACAGGCTTTGTAGTTCAGGAAGCGCTTCGAGTCGACGGAGAACCTCGCGATACGCTGGAATCAGCTCGGCCAGGTTTTGTCGAAAGACATCTTTGTCCAGCACTTCACCCGTGCGCAGATCGCGCAGCCGACAAGTATCCGCAGAGATCTCATCCGCCAAGACGATCTGCTGCGACACCTTTCCGACTTCAAACTTTAGATCCACCAGCGCAAGCTGGGCGCGCAGCAGCAGGTCATACAGCTTCTGTGCGGCACCGAGCGCCAGCGATCGAATCGTTTGTAGCTCGTCGCTGGTTGCAATCCCAAGCATGCGAACATGATCTTCGTTGATCATCGGATCACCCAGATCATCGCGCTTGAAATACAGCTCATAGATCGGAGGATTGCACTGCGTACGATGCGGCAGTCCGGTGCGTTTTTCTAACGATCCAGCCACTTGAAATCGCACCACCACTTCCAGCGGAATGATGTCAACTTCGCGCACCAGCAGGACGTTGTCTGATACGCGCCGGACAAGATGAGTCGGCGTTCCTTCCTTCTGTAAGTACGAAAGAAGCAGCTCGCTCATGCGACAACACAGGATGCCCTTTCCCAGAAACACAGCGTGTCTCTGTCCGTTTCCTGCGGTCACATCATCTTTGAACTCGATCTCTGCCAGGCCTCCTTCCAATCGACGGACTCTTTTGGCTTTCCCCTCGTAGATCGCGGCATGTACCAGCACGTCTTGCTCCCACAGAAAGTGAGTGCGCTCGGGTCGCGAACCCTGATCGTTTCGCGATCGATCCCGCAACGCAGCACAACCAGCTAGGAATCCTGCGCGTAGCTGGGCGGGTAGATAGCGGTGCGAATGTGAAATGGTCAAGTGACATCCAGGTTACAACCATGTGACGTCCGCTTTTGTGTAGAGAAATCCTTGACGACTTGGTGATTGGGGCCCTAAAAGCCCATTCCCAATGATCGACTTCGCGTCATCTTCGCGGTCCGGGCTGCCGGGTCCGATCTGTGTTGCGGCGGGGCCTTGGTCCAGTGGAGAGAGCGATCTTTCCGTTCTCAGTGGAGCCTCTGCCATCGTCGCCAAGACAGTGACTGCGCAGCCAAGGGAAGGGAATCCGCCTCCTGTGCTGCGTAGGCAGAGCGTGCAGGTGGTGGGCGCTCCTTTTGGGTATCAGAATCGGATCGGACTTCGCAACGTAGGTGCGCGCGCGTTTGTTGCAGATCGCTTGCCCCTGTTTCAGTCCGCGCACAGTCCCGTGATCCAGAGCTTTGCGGCCCAGACAGAGTCCGAAGTAGAAGAGATTCTGTCTCATCTGGAGCCCGCGCCGCTGTGGGGATACGAGCTGAATGCATCGTGTCCCAATGCGCCTTCTGCGCTGCTTTCACCGACGGTTCTTCGCCAGGTGTTGCGCAGAGCGCGGACGCTGTCTCCGCGACCGATCTGGGTGAAGCTGGGGTACCAAGCGGCGGATGCCGTGCTTGCACAAGCGCGCGTGTGCGTAGAAGAAGGAGCGACCGGAATCGTTGCGATCAACACCGCGCCTTCGCTGAGCCTGGATCTGTCCGAAAGTCCGACTCCGTTTGTGGGTGGTCTGTCGGGTCCGTTTCTGACTCCGCTCGCGCAGTGGACGGTGGCGCTGCTGGTCAAAGAACAGTCCCTTCCTGTCATTGCCTGCGGAGGGATCTTTGGCATCGAGCAGATCTTGTCCTATGCCGCGCTCGGGGCTGCGGCGGTGCAAGTCGGCTCTGCGCTGCTAGAGCGGCCTCAGCTTGTACGGACGCTGGTCGGACAGCTACAGGAGTGTTATCAATCGCTCGGTGTTACCTGCTTTGATGAACTCAAGGAGTCACTATGTCTGCGCAAGCCAAGCTCGCTCACAACCTAGCGCAGCGCGGGCCGCTGTGTATTGGACTGGATCCTGATCTCAAGTGGATTCCTTCGCAGCTGTGCGGAGACGTTACAACGTTTCTGTTACAGATCATCGCAGCGACGTCAGATCTTGCGTGTGGATACAAGATCAACACCGCGTTTTTTGAGTCTCTCGGATCAAGCGGAACGCGGATTCTGGAGACCGTTCGCGCAGCGATTCCTGAAGACTGTTTCTTGATCTGGGATGCGAAGCGCGGAGACATTGAAAACACCAACCGTCACTATGCACACAGCGCGTTCAAGGTCTGGAATGCTGATGCGGTGACGGTGTCTCCCTATCTTGGGTTTGATGCGCTGCGTCCGTTTTTGGACTATCAACATCGGCTGACGTTTGTGCTGTGTGCAACCAGTGCGGGAACGGAATTGCAAGAGCTCACCGTCGGAGAAAATCAGATTCCGATCTGGCAGTGGGTCGCGCAGGAAGCGGTCCATCGCTCGCGCGGACAGCTTGGCTTGGTGGTGGGCGCAACACATGCAGAGCGTCTTCACAGCGTTCGTCAGATCGCGCCGCAGCTTCCGCTCTTGGTGCCTGGGGTCGGCGCACAAGGAGGCGCCATTCCTTCGCAGCCCGCGATTGTGAATGTCTCGCGATCGATTCTGTTCGCAAGCTGTGATGCAGACTTTGCGATGTCTGCGCGGCGCGCTGCTCAGTCGTTTCGGAGTCGCCTGCTTCCCGACGCCAGCACGCACGAAGTAGGGAGTCTGTCATGAGCGCTTCTACGACTTCCGATCGCGATGTGTTCGATTCCTCTTCGGTGTCTGCGCAGCTGCTTGTTCGCTTGGAAGAGACGGGCGCGCTTCTGTCTGGACACTTTCGCTTAAGCTCCGGGCTGCACTCGGATCGGTACATTCAGTGTGCGCGGCTGTTGTCGATTCCGCGTCATGCCGCGTTTGTGGGATCGATGCTGGCCGCGCAGGTTCGCGCCGAAGGACTTGGGCCGGTGGATGTGGTGATGGGTCCGGCGCTGGGCGGAATCATCATCGCACATGAGGTTGCGCGGGCGCTCGATGTGCCGTCTCTGTTTGCGGAGCGGGAAGCGGGGGCGCTCACGCTGCGCAGAGGCTTTTCGCTCGCAGCGGGCAGTCGGGTGCTGGTGGTGGAAGACGTGATCACGACGGGAGGCTCGGCCTGGGAAACCGCAGAGCTTGTGCGCTCGCTCGGATCGCAGGTGGTGGGCTTTGCGTCGATCGTGCTGCGCGGTGCAGCGCCGCAGCTTTCGCCACTGTGTGCGCTCTATCAGGTGCGTCCCGCGCTGTATCCGCCGCAGGACTGTGCGCTGTGTCTGGATCAGGTTCCGATTCAAAAGCCCGGTAGTCGCAGCCTTCCGTAAGTCCGTCGCGAGGCGGGACTCCTGGCGCTGCGTACCTTGTCGTCTGCTGTGCGTCGCTGTCAGACGCTGCGCCGGTTCGTTTCGCCAAAATGCCCCGATGGCTTCCAAAATGCCCCGATCGATTGTGCGCGTGTGCGGCGCTCTCTCGGGAATCGCCGCCGCGTGGGTTGGCATCCTGCTTGCTTTCTACTTGGCTTCGTAAGCAACGCGACTTACTGCCTGCGTCGCATGATGGGTTGGTCGACGGTGCAGGTGTCATGCGGTTTCGGGCTGAGGGATGCGGCTTTCCGGGGCGGGGTTGGGGTTTTGGTCGGGCGGCGTAGCGTGGTGTGGGCGGCGTGGTGGGTGTGGCGGCGTGGGGGAAAGCCAATTGGGGTAGGGCGGGCGTTTTTTCAGATCTCTCCGACTTTCCGCGCCCAGGGTTCATAGGTGGGCGTGGTCGGTGTCTGGGCGCGGAGTCGGCAGAGGTGTTGGCAAGGTTTGACGCGACGATTGAATCAGTTTTCCGTCGCTGCGGCTGCGCTTGTAGCTACCCTGGACCTTGCACGCACGAGGCAATGTTGAAGAACAGGTATTCGAGCAGGCGCTCTTGCGGCGTGAAGTTTGACTTGCAGTTGTTTGGCCAGCGCGCGCTGTCGTTGACGACGCCGTCGGGCTCGGTGTTGTAGGTCGAAAAGTGGACGCGACCGCAGGCGTTGTAGTCAAACGTCACCGTCTGAGGCCGGTTGCCGAACGCGCCAGCGGGACCATCGACCCAGACCTTGGTGGGCGTCTTTGCGTCGCTGGATGCTTTTGACACCACGACGAAGCTGTAGTCCACCGCGACCTGGGCGTTGCGATTGATGACGCCGGGCATCTGTTCCAGCCACTTGACCATTTCTTTGTCGAGCACTCGATACTGTCCGCCGTAGTAGCTGCGAGAGTCCGCGGCCATCGGCTTTTCCGGCGCAGCAAGACACATCGCGGGACCGGCCACCGACTGCGGCTCGAAGCACAGATAGGGCGAAAACTCGGGCACTTGCTCGATCACGTCGTAGGCCCAGTCGGTCACATAGAGCCGTCCGCCGGAGCGCACGAACTTTTCCAGGTTCTTTTTCACCTGCGGCGTCGCCAGCAGGCTCTGGTACTGGTTGTCGGTGCAGTTGACGATCACGATGTTGTAGGACAGAAGCTTCGTCTCGTCGGACAAGAGCGCGCCCATCTCGGCGATGGCGGGTGGATTGCGATTCCCGACGGCGCGACCGTTGTACATGTCCAGCTCGTCGATGCCGATGCGCTTTAAGACGCACTCGATCTGGTCGTAGTCGCCGCTGACCACCGCGATGCGCGGGATGTAGTCCTGGCTGACAAACTCACGGTTCTTTTTGGGCAAGCGAATGCCGCCGCTGGCTACGCCGGAGTCGGTGGGAACGGTGTTTTCGACGCAGGCTTGGGCTTCGACCTGGATGACGCGCTGAAAGCGACCCAGGCGTGCGACGAGCGGAAACTTGCCTTGCGGTGTGCCTCGCAGACGGAAGCTGCCATCGAAGCTGGTGATGGCTTGGGTGACGGCGGGCGGCGTGTCGTTGCACAGGTCGCAGCCAAGTCCGGGCGGAAACTCCGGCAGGTTGTCGACGGGAACAAACACCGCAGCACCGGGAATGGGATCGTTGCCGTTGCCCGCAAACAGCTTGCCGACAAGCTCCGTGGTGGTGCCGGGCGGACACTTGGGCAGATCGCAGAAGCGACCTTTGCAGACCGGCGGCGGAATCGACATATCACCGGGCCGAGGTCCGTCGGTCATTCCGGTTTCCACATCCTCAAGCTGCGGACGATCGACGCTACAGCCGGACATCGTTCCGATCGACAGCAGCAAGACCTGGCACATTGTTGCGACCAAGCGACCCGTCATGCGAGCCTCCACAAGCGAAGGTTGAGTCCACACACAGTGCGTAGGATGGGGAAGCTAGCTGCTCTAC
>CALMML010000426.1 GCA_937868485.1 uncultured Myxococcales bacterium
TACCTAGAAGACCCTGTATTTGGACAAGGAGGCCGAGCGCCCTGGCCAGCTGATCCCCAGTGGTTCCAGCGGCTTCGCAGTGCAAGAGGATCTCATGTGCCTCTAGGTACTGCGCTCGGTGACGTAGACGGAGCACATACTCCTCCACCAACGGCCACGCTGCATCGCCTTCTTTGGCCGCGTGCAAGTGGTGGATGGCTTCTTCCTGATCGGTCCAGCGTCGATCATCGCTGTTGCCTTCCACATGGGTCTTCAGCGCCAGTCCCACCGTTTTGTGAATCGTCTTCCAGTCTGGCGGCGGGGGCTGTTCAGCGACGAACTCTGCAACGACTCCCAGCATGTCCCAGCGCTCTCGCCATTCCGGCTGACCGTTTTTTTCTCCCAAGTGCCGTGTGGGAATCAGCAGCGAGCTGTCGCGTAGCTCGACCGCCGCCGCACCGAGCGATTCGATCACAGAGCCTGGCACCGGACGGCGGAGCACCGACAAGGTGCGAGCGTGCTGATGGGCCTCCTCGCTCAAACACCGCCACAGCTCCCGCAGCATCAGGTCTTCGCGGATCTTATCGTGGGTCTGGCCGAGCAGCTCGTCGATAGAGCCGACCGTCGACAGCGAGAGACTGCGCTTGCGTTTCTGAATGATGAGCTGCTCGACAAAGACCACGGTGCGCGGATGGCCATCGCAGCGCTCACCGAGCTTCTGCTTGGCGTCCTCAGGCAGGGCTTGCAGCCCGGCAAATGTATCAATGAGCCGCTGGGTGTCGGCGATACGCATCGGCTCGACCGCAATCCACGCTTCTTCAGCGGGTCCGTCGAAGCGGTAGCGCAGTGAGGCCAGCACCAGTCCGCGCCGCGACAGCCTCTCCATCGCTTCCCACCATGGCGTAACCCCTGCACGCCAGCTTCCCAGCGAGTGCGAGGCTGCCGCATCCTTCGGCGCAACCTGCAAGTCCTCCATGTTATCGGCGTAGACCACGAGCCTGGGCCGCTTCTGCCGCAGCAGCTCGACGGTCTTCTCGAATCCCTGGGCTGCGTCCTCGGTCTGCTCGCGAGTCTTCCGCAGTGCATCGTCGGAAACGCCCAGCGCACGGGCTCTCTCCTCCGCTTGAACCCACAGCTTGCCCACCGGGTCGGACTCCTTATCGAGTCCGTCACATTGTAGAATCAGCAGATCCTGATCATCAGTCGCAAGCACCGAGCGCAGAAGCTGCGTCGCCAGCGCGGTCTTTCCCACTCCCCCCAGGCCGTGGAGCAGCAGCAGTCGCTGTCCAGCCCTTACGAGGTTGCGAATCTTGTGCAGCAGCGACCGCCGTCCGATGAAGCCATGCTGGAGCACCGGCAGCCCACTCACGACCACCTCATCACGCCAGTGTGGCTTCAGCGTCTTTTCGGTCCCCGGCAGCGCCAGCGGTCGATCTGGACCCCGGTGGTACAGCGAAAGCTGAATCCACGCGAGCGGATAGCGGACGTGCGCCTCGCCGTATTTGAACGGCTCACGCAGCGACTGCCGACACTCGCTCGTCGCCTGTAAAGTCGTCTTTCCCTGCGCCAGCGCCGCGTAGAACACCGCCTCGGCCCGCGTGCAGAGCGCATCCGACACCGGACCAAAGTAGCCGAGCACCTGCGCAAAGCCCGCCCGATGCAGCGTCGCAGCCGTCGATGGACCTTCGCCCAGTGCCGTTGCCAGCTCGCGCGCTTGCCGCTCTGCCGGTGCTTCTGCCTCACGGGTGCCGGTGCTGGGCTCCGTTCCTGAAACGCCAGAGACACCATGACACGAGGCGAGGAAGAACAAGCTTGGGAACCGTCGCTCCGTTCCGGCCTGCATCAAATGGGTATTGAGCGAGGCCACCAGATCCTCGACGGGTACCCGCTTGCTACATCCAAACTCGTCCTCAAACACCAGCATGCCCGGCAGACCGTGCCCAGAAAAGTGCAGCGCTTGCGGCGACCGCTTTTCCGCCAGCGACACCAGATCTTCCATAGTGCCCATCTCTGCAAAGGCCGCGCTGTGTCCCAAGGGCCCAAGCGCCTGCTGGAGCCGCAGCGACTCCTCTTCATACTGGAGCGCCACCTGATCTTCGGGGGCCGACACCGTAATGGCGACTTGCAGTGCCATCGTCGGTTCCGGCACGACCGGCGAGCCCTCTTTCACAATCTCGCGCACCACATCCAGCTCGCTGCGCTCGACTGAAAAGTATTGAGCCTCCGGCATCAGCAGCTCCCACGGCAGCGCCAGCGCTCGCTCGGTCAGCATCCGCCGCGCCGGGTCCGCCTCGTCGAGCACTCGCAGCACCAGCCGCGCCCGTCCACGCTCTTTGTCATGGATGCGCCTTGCCACCAACGCCTTGGCGTCCGAGGAAAACAGCACAGCCGTCAGCTTCTCGCCCAGTTCGCGAGCAAGGGTTCGGCCCTCGGCAAGCTGAGCCGAGTAGGCAGGATGCCCATCCTCAATCGCCGCTGCTGCGAGCGTTCGCAGCCGTGACAGCCGCTTCAGCAGTGCTTCATCGCGCAGGGGATTCGGCACGGAATGAGAAGGGCTCTCCGTCGTCGGTCCTACCACCGTCCACGAATCTTCGTGCGGAGTCAGCGTGAACACCAGCTCGCGAACGGCCAGAGGCGCAAGCTTCGTCGCCACCTCTTGCAGCGTCCGTGTGATCGCCGCGTAGTCCTCTACCAGCACCGGCCTTACGTTGCACTCGTCGAGCAAGGCGCGGTCTTCAGCGGGAATCTGCTCCCAGTCGTTCTGTGTAATGAGCACCCGACTCGCAAACAGAGTCGTGCGTTCGGACGGAAGCAGGCTCCGCAGCCATCCCAGTGTGCGAGGATCTCGCATCGAGCAGCCGACAAACACCACCGGATGCTGCCGCAAGCTGAGGTTGAGCTGCTCGCGCAGCAGCGGATAGCTCCGCTCGAACTCCGCATAGCTCGCCGTCGTCAGCACCACCTTCAGCCAGTCGCCCTGGTCGCCGTGCAGCTTGAGCACAGGCACATCCTGCCGCGCCGACAGCACAAAGTTCTGCTCCAGCACTTGCACCGTGTGCGGCACCTTCTGCGCCCCCAGCGCCAGCTCGATCAGTCGGTCGTAGTTGGTCGTAAACACCGAGCCGAAGACCCGAGCATCCAGAAGCCGCGCCATCGCCTCGTGAATCGCAACCGGCCCCGTGGGAACGCCCAAGTGCTGCTGAAGAAGATTCGCTAGATCAGCCCGCCCAAACTCCCGCACGTAGCGGTCCAGCAGGGCAACGCCCGTCTCCGTCGCTCCCGGCAGCTCTGTCCGAATCAGCGACTCCAGCTTGGCCAGTGTCGGATATCCAGCCGCCGCACTGGCCCCCGCGCCAACCCACAAAATCGGTCGTGGTCCGTTCTTCACATATCGACTCAGAAAACGGATGAGCGACTCTGATGCAGACTCCGCCATGAACCTCTCCCTTGACGAACCAACCACACTTGCGCCCATGCATCATACAATACTCGGACCAACGAGGGTGCTACGTTAGACGACGAGTGCTCCCCCCTGAGCGGGCCACGCCCATGGGCAGCAACGCTGGTGCTCATGGGCAGCCGGTACGAATCAGAACCCGACCTACCGCAGACTCATCCTTCCATCATGTCGCTTTTGCAAG
>CALMML010000427.1 GCA_937868485.1 uncultured Myxococcales bacterium
AAGCCACTTGGACTTACGATCGGGCTCATCCCCGCTGTGGGCGAAGACGAGTCCGTGTGAATCAGCAGGCGAAAGGAGTACGGAAGGGAGTGCGGAAGGGAGTGCGGACGTGGCGAAGGCGGAGCGCTTACAGTCCGTAGCTGGGGCTGGTCTGGTATCCAACGCCAGCGACGTTGCGGCACTCCTTGGTGGCGGTGTCGCAGCTTGATGTCCCCGTTGTTCCATAGCCATCGACGCAAAGCATGCAGCCTGCCACCGTACAAGGCTGCGCGCAGTACTGCGTGCTGTACGCTCCGGGATAGGAAGCGTTCTTGGTAAACCACGTACAGCGATGTCCTACCGTCGAGCAGTCACTGTCATCGCTGCAAGTCTGGCGGCAGCGAGCGCCCGCACTGTCCGAGCCAACTTTGTAGCACTCCCAGCCGGTTCCGTTGCAGTCCCAGCCGTAGCAGTTCGACTGACACTTGTAACTTCCGTCTACGTAACGGACGCAGGCTTCTCCGACGTTGCAGCGCGTCTTGTCACCGGCGCAGCCGGGCTGACACTTCTTGGTTGTGACCGTGTCGCAGTACGTTCCGAGCGCGCAGGTGGCGCTGGTGCGGCAGCCGTCCACGCACATCGAGCTTTCACAGATTCGACCGCTGTTGCAGCGCGTGTCTGTGTCGCAGCCCGCAACGCACTTGGATGCAGTGGTGTCGCAGATCTGCTCTTTGGCGCAGTTTGCGTTTGTGCGGCAGCCGGTGCGGCAGGTGTTGGTTGTGGTGTCGCAGACCTGTCCTGATCCGCTGCAGTCGGTGTCCTTGCGGCAGCCCGTCTGGCAGACCTTGGTGGTCATGTTGCAGATCTTGCCAGCACCACACGCAGCGTCGGTGCGGCAGCCTGCGCGGCACATCAAGTTGTCGCAGATGTTGCCAGCGCTACAGACTGCATCGGTGCGGCAGCCCACTTTGCACGCCAGGTTGTCGCAGATCTTTCCGCTTCCGCAGGCCGCGTCGGTGCGACAGCCGGTGAAACAGACACGCTTGGTGGTGTCACAGATGCGACCAGTGCTGCACTCTGTATCGGACGTGCAGCCGACTTTGCAAGAGGTGGTGGCGAGATCGCAGTACGTCTCTTTGGGACACGGACAGCTTGCCGGAACAGAGACGCAGGCACCTTCCACGCAGACTTGGTTGGGAAGGCACGCCGTGCAGTCTTTGGGACCGCCAGCGTCGGGCTGTGGAGTCACTCCCGCGTCATCACTGGGCGTCATGATTCCGCTGTCTGCGATGACGCCATCTGACGGAGTGGAGTCGCTCTTATCTGTGCAGCCAATGAGTCCTCCGGTGAGAAGGAGCAGACAGAGAGAAGCGGACAGGCTCAAAATACGCATTACAAGTTCCTTTTCATCACTTTGGTTGTGAGGTGCGGAACATGGATCTTTCTGTGGACAGAAGTCAACTACAGACAGAGTCGCTACGGACTCTTTTGCAGAGCCTCTGCAGCGCCAGTTCGCTCGCTGAATTTGTGCGAGCGAGCTGGCTCATTCGTGGCAGGTTTCCGACGAGAAAACTTGGTTAAAAGTACAGCGTCAGCTTGCCTTGTACGTTGATCGGAGATCCGGGCGTAAAGTGTACGTCTTCACATCCGGCAAAGTTTCCGTCGCTGGAAACCTGAACGCGGGTTGCTTCGGGGCAGGCTCCGCTGGGTGGGGGCGCGCTGGTCGATGGCTCGCTTTGTAGGCGCGATGTCGTCGCAAACTGCGCGGATCGATAGCGACTGTTGGTGATGTTTTCGATCGACAGACCCAGCTCCATCGCGCGCCAGCGATAGCCGACAAAGCCATCGAGCAGATAGGCACCTTGCGCGATCAGAAACTCATCTTCTGTGGCAGGACGCGCACCCAATCCCGTAAAGCGCAGCGAACCACGGAGTCCAAACGGAGTCTGAACAGACAGTCCGGTTGCAACCGTCAGCCGAGGTGCCAGCGCAACGGCATTTCCGTTTCCTGCATTGTGGGTGAAGCGCGCATCGTTCACCGTCAGATCCAGATCCGCAAACAGCCAGCTTAGGATCTTGACTCTCCCTTCCAACTCAAAGCCGAGCCGACGTGTGGCAGACGACGCTTCCGTGGTTCCTTCATCACCGACCCAGACCAGCTCACTATCGAGAGAAAGACCCCAAAAGCTGACGGCCAGATCCAGTCGCTCCAGCAGCCGAGTGCGGACTCCCAGCTCATAGCCGAGCGCTGCGGTCAGCGGTGTCACCGGATCGACCGCGCGAACCACGCCTCTTGCATCGTTTGAGTGAAAGCCGCGACCGAAGTTGACAAACAGATCGGTGCTCCGGTGCGGAGACACCACCAGCGTCGCTTTCGGACTGAGCTGCATATCGCCACGGACTCCGCTCTGCGCATTCCCAAGCGAGGACAGAGCGTCCGCGCGATCGACCACATCGAACAGAAAGTAGTCTGCGCGCAGTCCCACAATCAGCCGGACCCACTGCGCAAATGAGATCTCTTCCTTCGCAAACATCGCCAGGCTGGTTTCGCGAACTTGGTGCGCAGCGCTCGTCGAGATCCGCTCTCTTTGCTGCTGATGATACAGTCCGTTTTCGATGTCATCAAAGCGTGCATTGATGCCTACGCTGCTGTCAAAAGACAGCCAGTCAATCCGAACTTTCCGACGGTAGCTGGCACGCAGTCCGGCCAAGTATCGCTCGTCGCTCTGCTCGATTCCGTCCCCTTGAATCGGATCGCGCGCAAAGAACGTGAAGTTGGAATACAGCCGAAGCTGATAGCGAGACAGATACGCCAGCGCGGTCAGCTCCTGTTTGGCATCGCGAAGCTGATAGGACAGGTACACGTTCTGCCGGGTCGAGCTGCCACCTTCGCTGGGATCCAGAAAGCCAAAGAAGCCCAAGCGTCCGGCTTCCACTTCGCGCAGCGGAATCTGTCCAGATGCGTACCAGTCACCTCCGTAGCTGGAAACCGCCAGCGAGATCGATGATCGCGTCGACAGATCGTACGTAAGCTTGGCAAACAGGTTGTACTTTCGGTAGCGCTCTGGATTGTCAAACGGACCATCTGCATCGCTTCCTTCCGCCATGATCAGCGTCCGTACGTTGCCAAAGCTGGGACCGGCTGCCACCGTCGCACGCAGCGTGTGATACATGCCTCCTTGCACGCTGACAAACGCTTCCGGGAGTGCGCTCTTGGTCACCAGGTTGATTGCACCAGCGGTTGCAAAGTCGCCAAGCTCTGCAAAGTACGGACCCTTGAAGACCTCGATGCGCTCGATCAGCTCGGGAAGGATGAAGCTGGAATCGGCGTAGCCTTGTCCGTGCGCATGCGACACCATGTTGATGGGAATCCCATCGAGCGTCAGTGCGAGATCGGTTCCGTGATCCGCATCAAAGCCGCGCAGCAGATACTGATTGGCCTTGCCGCCGCCCGCGTGCTGCACCGTGATAAGTCCCGGTGCGACCCGCAGCAGATCCGACACGCGCTGAATCGGACGCAGGCGTAGATCTTGCTCTCGCACCGTCAGTGATGATGCGGCAGACATCGGCTTGTCCGCCACCACCATGGTGGTGAAGCGGGCATCCGCTTCTGTCGGTGCCGGAGAGACTTGTGCCGGAG
>CALMML010000428.1 GCA_937868485.1 uncultured Myxococcales bacterium
GAGCCACTGGCGCAGCTCCCGTCGGATTTGCACCCGGAGCCACTGGCGCAGCTCCCGTCGGTTTTGCACCCGGCGCAGCAGGACCCGGGGACGGAGCCGTCGGACTTGCGGGTGCCGCAGTCGGAGCAGCCACGGCAGGCGCTGGTGGATTCACCGGAACCTTGCTCTTTACCTTGGTCAGCAGCCACGCGTACGGCTCACCGTCTGCTCCTGCACGACGCTCGACGGTAACTTGCCGCGTTTCATCTTCATAAGCCAGGCTGCTCACGTCTCGCTTGGTTGCGTCGAGCACAACCACGCTATCCGTCTGAACCTGCGTTCGGTCGCGCGTCCACGTCTGATACGCAAACACCACCGCCAGCGCAGCCAGACCCGCATGCACGAAGACCGACGACACGCCTTGCTGTCCCTTCACCGATTTCATGATGCCCTCCGACGACGGACCGCACGCGTATAGAGCAGACCCACGCCCAACACCAGCGATGGCATCAGCAGCGTCGTCAGCCAGAACCACAGCTTCTCTTGACCCTTGGTGTGAACGATCGGCACGTCTTGCTCTTGCGCTGGCTCACCGAGGAGCGCTTCTTCCTGCATCAGCCACTTCACGCTGTCGAGAATCAGCACACGGTTCGGCATCCAGGGAACCAGTCCGTCGCTCATCGCATCGGCTGAGCCCATCGCAACCAGCCGCATCTCTCGCTTATTTCGTCCGTCTTTGCCCGGGTCCAGCATCTTCTGCGCGACGGCAGCGACCTCGAACACCTGGCTCTTTTCTCCAGCATCAAGCTGGAAGTTGCGATTGACGTCGGCAAACGTGTTCGGCATCGAGCGCAGCGTAAAATCCAGCTGAACACCAGCGGGAACCACCGGCTCACGCTCGAAAAAGCCACTCTTGGGCAGGATGACTCCAGCGCGCCCAGAGTTCCGAGACAGCGTCGTCACCGAGACGTGAGAGCTAAAGCTCGTCGAGATGATGTTTTCGCGATCGTTGTCTTTGCGCGTCCGCGATGCGAAGCGTTCCGGGTGACAAAGTACCTGCGGCGTAAACCGCAGACCGACTCGCTTGAGCAGCGGAGCCAAGTCCGCCGCCGTCTGCTCTGCCGTCGGGTCCAGCAGAAGCAGCAAGTGCCCGCCTTCATCGAGGAACGTCGACAGTGCGCTCACTTCTTCGGCCAAAAAGTGTTCCGTCGGACCCGCAATCACGACCAAGCCCGCATCCTGTGGCAGCTTTCCAGCCAGACCGTTCTGCACCGACAGCGTTCGCACTTCGTAGCTCAAGTTCGACATGATCGTCCGCAGAGCACCGACGGGAAGACGCATGTCGTCTTTGATCAAATCTAGCGCCCCTGCGTCGAACGATCGCTCACCGTGTCCGCTCGTGAAGTAGACCACGCGACCGGGACGCGACAGCTGGAGCAGCCGTTTTTGCACATCTCCGTCGAAGGTCTGAAGCTGACCGCGCGAGGTATCGATGTTCAGCCCGATGTTGATCGTCTCACGGCTGCCCGGCTTGCCCTTTTCGTCGAGCGACGTAAAGACAATCATGCCGTTTCCCGAGACGGACATCTCTTTGGCGCGTCCTGGCTCTAGCGAGTGATCGAGCACCTGAACCGGCAAGTTCGGCGACAGCTTCGTCAGCTCATCAAAGTACGGCTGAACCTGTTCACGAACCTCATTCGCCGTCGGAAAGAACAGCGTCACTTGGACCGGATGCGTCAGGTTTTGAACCACCTTCCGCGTCGTCTCGCTCACCTTGGTGCTCTGAAAGCGAGCCAGATCGATCTTGGTGTTTCGCTCCGTCACAACGTAGTTGCTGGCCGCCACAAAGATCGCAACCAGCGCCACCGACAGACCGCTCTGCGCCGAAAAGGACACGCGATGCGGCTCGATCGCTTCAGCGACGCCACGACCATCGGTCATCTTCTGCATCGCCTGCTGGATAAACGCCAGCGGCAGCGATCCCAAGAGCACCAGCGCCGGGAGCAGCACCTGAGACAGGCTCGACGCACGCTCGTAGCTCTTGCCCAGGCTCGCGCGCAGCGATTCCTGAAGACCCGCCGCCTTGAAGTTGAACAGCAGGTACACGACCGCTCCGACGAGGACCGTTAGCCCCGACAGCAGCATGTAGCCGAGCGCTCGCCTTTCGACGGCATCTTTGGACGAGTTCCGACGCGACAGCATCCCGACCAATCCAGCGACGATCAGCAGCATCGCCACCGTCGCTGCGCCTTTCTGAAGTCCATCCGTCGTCAGCATTCGCTCACCGACGAACAGAACAAACAGACCCACAAAGAATACGACGGTGGGCCACAAGACCACCTGAATCGACTTGGGGTGTTGCGCCCCAGTTGTACGCTGGTCAGCCATGGCTAACTGCTCCACCGTCGCGACTCAAGCACACGCGTCGTCGCGAACAGAAAGACATAGGTCATCGACAGGTAATAGGCGACATCCTGCAAGCTGATCGACCCGCGCATAAACGACGGGAAGTGCTTGTTCCACAGCGCCAGCCACGAAAAGAACTGGTCGAAGGGACGATCCGTCACCGGCGCAAGCAGCCACGAAAGCAGCATGGCCACCGAGATCGCAGCACCGACGACAATCGCCACGAGCTGACTGCGCGTCAGCGACGAAGCAAACATGCCAATCGATAGTCCCGTCGAGCCCATCAGCAGCACACCGAGGTAACCCGCGATGAGATGACCCTTGGCTACCTTCCCGTGGAGCAGCACCATCAGCGGCATGTAAATCGACAGGACGTGAATGCCAATCAGGAACAGCAGCGCCGCGAAGAACTTCCCGAGGACGATTTGATAGTCGCGGACCGGCGACGAAAACAGCAGGTTGATGGTTCCCGTCTGACGCTCTTCCGCAATCAGACGCATGGCGAGGAACAGACCGGCAGCCTCGGCCAGTCCGCCCGAAAAGAAGAAGAACTGACTGATCACTTCCGACGACTTACGCGCGGTATCGCTACCGACGGCAAAGACGTTGAATGCGAGGCCATCGATCAGCAGCAGCACCGCCGCCACGACCCAGCCCAGCGGCGATCGCAGGTACGCCGCCAGCTCGCGACGAATGATAAGAGCGATGGGTTTCACGACATCCACCTCAAAGCTTCGATTGACATTGGGTTACGCCTCACGTCGACGGAGGCTGAGGGTTCGAGGGATGAACGAGGCGCTGGAAGATCGACTCCAGTTCCAGGGCTTTGCGCTGAAGCATAAGCAGGCCCAGACCGGACTCGATCACCGCACGCGCAACTTGAGAGCGCCGATCGTCGCTGCACTCCACTTCAAGCCGCGCACGACGAGCCTGCTTCGACACAACCCGCGCCACGATCACGCCAGGAACGCGACCGATCGCTTGCCGTGCTTGCTCCGCCGAGGAATCTCCGTCGCCTTCGACCTCGATCTCCAGCACGCCACCTTGGGCACTGCCATGCGCTTGCTGCGAGATGGACTCTTCTGTGCCATCTGCGACGAGCTTTCCACGATCGATCACCAGCAGCCGATCACAGGTCTGACTGATTTCCGTCAGGATGTGACTCGACAAAAGCACTGTGTGCTCACCGCCGAGACGCTTGATCAGCTCGCGCATCTCCACGATTTGGACTGGATCCAATCCACTTGTCGGCTCATCGAGAATGAGCAGCGACGGCTTGTGAACGATCGACTGAGCCAGTCCAACACGCTGCCGATACCCGTGCGAGAGCGTCGAGATGTTATCGGCGGCTACCTCACTCAGGTTACAAGTGGCCAGCGCATCACCGACGTAGCGACGCAGGTTTTTGCTGGTTACACCTTTTAGCTCAGCGACGAAGCGCAGGTAGTCCTGCACCGACATTTCGTCGTAGAGCGGCGGTGTATCCGGCAGAAAGCCCAGCCGCTTGCGAATCTCGTGCGCACTGTCCGCCAGATCCATTCCGTCGATCCGAACCACACCGGACGACGGAAGAATCAAGCATCCGAGGATGCGCAGCGTCGTCGATTTTCCAGCACCGTTTAGGCCCAGAAAGCCGACGATCTCGCCTTTTTCTATGCGGAAGCAGAGATCATGAATCGCCCGCTTCCCTCCGTAATACTTCGTGAGGTCCTCAACTTCGATCATCGAGCAGTGTCTCCACCGAACATCAGCGACTGATTCCACGTTCCGTTGCGATGAGTCCGTGTCCAAACGACGCACAGTCACAACCACACACGGACGGCGAAGGCTCGCTCACACGAGCCAGTGCGGGCGGAAGATACGCATAGCGATTCGTCATTTCAACCCCCCACAGCACGGCTTACGTCCTTACGTCAGCCCCAGATTGCACACCATGCACGACAAGTCTTGACCCTACGGAAGGCTCTGCATACCATCCCACTACGCGCAAGGTGCGCGCTTCCTTCCAGAACAAGGAGAACTCAATGAAGACGGTTGTTGCTTTCGTCATGGTCAGCACGATGTGGCTGGCTGCTTGCGGCCCCAAGGCTCAGACCACCCCGGCTCCCGCTCCGGCTGCTGCGACGCCGGCTCCGGCGGCTCCGGCTGGCGCCCCCCCTCCGTAATTCCGGTGGGAACTGTGGAACCGTAGCGAGCTAGCTTGATTACGGTTTCACGAAAAAGGCCTGTCACCTTGTGTGGCAGGCTTTTTTTTTGCGCTGCGCTGACCAATGATCGGAATCCGCCCGTCGCTCAGCTCATCCAGCATCTGCTGCATCGCGGACTCTACACGAAGATAGCAGCGACGAAGAACCTCAGGATCGCTCGCTTGCTCGGGTGAGACATCAGGAAACGCTATCGGCGCACCAAAGCGCACCGTCGTCTGCGCAGGCAGCGGCAGATACGGAAACAGCGCCGGAGCCAGCCCCCACGGCAGCATCAGCGCCAGCGGAAAAATGTTCGTCCTCGTCAGTCGGTGCATGCCGATCCGCTTCGCCAACGCTTGTCCATCGGTCAAGATCACAAGCTGCTCATGTGTTCCGACGGAAACCACCGGCACGATGGGCACTTGTCTTCTCAGCGCAACTTCCAAAAATCCCGTCCGCTGTCCGAGCACGATCTTGTGTCGATTCCAAAACGATCGCCCCGCGTCGTAGTCCGAGCCGGGATAGACCAAGATGAGCCGCTGCGCGTCGATGATCTGCTCTGACGATGCGCGACCGGCTCGCAGCACACCAAGTGCTGATCCATACCGACGAAGCAGCGGATGAGCAAACAACACGTCATGCGCCAGCGGATGCACCAGCCTGCCCGGCCCACAGTGATCGCGCACCGCCAGCAGCGTAAACAGCGTGTCGATCGGCATGATGCCGCCGTTGTGGTTGCCGACGAGCATCGCCGCTCCCTGCGACGGAATGTGCTCCATTCCTTCCAGCTTCAGACGGAAATAATCGCGACCGATCAGCCGAAACAGCTCAAACAGCAGCTCGCTCAGCTCTCTGTCGTGAATCGGCAGCTTGTCGACGGGCGGTTTCGGCAGCCGCAGCAGCCTCTCTGCCATCAGACGAGACGCGCCATACATCACGCCCGGCGGAAGCAGCCAACAAAGCTCCGTCAGAGAGATCTTGCCGCGCGCTCGACGATACCAATCCATGTATTCAGTCAGCATCTTGTCCGCCTGTGGCCTCGGCGCATACCACTTGAGCAGCCCTCGCCGCAAGCCGTCCGTCCGACCGGACGTCGTCCGGTATACCGGATTTCATACACGGGTCCAGGGCAGCCAAACGCAGGACATTGATGCAGTTCTGACCGACGGGAAATCGCTTCAGCGACGAAGCAAGATCGGTGATGGCATGACGGTTGCGAACCTCAAGACGCACTTCCCTAGCGAACAAGGAGCCGTGATGCGTCATCCGTCAGAGTACTTTCCGTTTCACGACAGCAGCGATCCGACGATTCGTCAGCTGACCCACTCCGCGCTGGTACGTGATGAAGAAGCCTGGCGACGGTGCGAGTTTGCCGGGTTACAGATCGTCGACGAGAGCCTCTGTGAAGTGCGACTGTGTCCTAGCTGTCATGAAGCAATGACCCGTCCGACGCGCTTTTCAGACGCAGCCCGAGCGCTGGCTGGACGACTCTCGACGCATCCCATTCCACCGACGCTGGAGCAAGTTGCCCGCATCTTGGCCGACTGGGCCACGCATCTCGAAGCCGCTGAGGTATTGAGTGCCCTTCCGCAGCAAGCACAGACAGACCAGCCCAGCGCACCGAGTGAATCCGACGACACGGAGCTGCTGCGAATTCCGGTAGGTATGTCGCTCAAAGAAGTCGAGCATCGGCTGATCCTCGCTGCGCTCGATTGGCATGCAGGCAGTCGCAGCGAGACCGCCAAGGCGCTCGGTCTATCGAGGCGCACGCTGTACAACAAGCTGATCGCTCTCCGTCGGAAACAGGCGCAGCTTTCGCCTTCTGTGCGAAGTCCAGCCACTGCACAGGGTTCCGTCGATGCAAACAATCAGGCATCGTCTGCGCTGCCGTCTGTGGTGCCGTCACTCGCTTTAGCCGTTTCGTCTGTGGATGCCTGACGTTATCAATCGGAACCAGAAAAAAGTGTGTGGTTAGCTGCTCATTCAAAATCAAAACACCGAGGGAGCAGACGCCTTCCCTTGTAGCTTGGCCATGCTAGACTGGCCGCATGTTCGTCCCATTTGTTGCTCGTCTGTCCCTCGTCGGAGCAGTTGTCCTGGCCTCTCCGTCTCTGTACGCAGCGCGGGTGGCGGTGCTGTCACCCAAAGTGGAATCGGACTCTCCGGTGACGGAAGGTCGTCGCAACAAGTTCCACGACTCACTGACGCAAGGCCTGACGGAAGCGGCGGGCGGACAATGGACGGTTCTTTCGTCGGAAGAAGTCCGTCAGCGGCTCGCTGGACGCGAAGATCTGCTGAGCTGCCAGCAAGGATCCTGTGTCGGTCAAGTTGCCTCTCAACTCCAGATCGATCGCGTGGTGGTTCCCAAGATCACGATGAAAAGCGTCGTCGGTGGCAACGCCTATCAGATCCTGCTCACGGCGATCGATCCAAGCGGAAAGCAGAGCGACGTCATCTTTGCAGAGCGATGCGGCGACGACAGCGAGGGCTGCAACCTCAGCCGCGCGTTTGAGTCCATGCGCAAGACAGCTTCGGGTCTACCAGCAAAGCTCACGGTGACGGCACCAGCGAGCCAGCCTGTTGAGACGCCGCGACCGACGCCCGAAAAGACACAGCCAGCATCGGTACCTGAGTGGACGCTCAAAGATCCGAGTAGCAGTCTTCAACCGACGGGCAGTCCAGCGACCAGCCCGACTCCAACGACGACAGCACCGCATCAGCGCAACATTGGCTATCGCGTCGGCTGGGTGGTGTCGGGAGTTCTCGCTGGTGGAATGCTGATCACGTCGATTCCGTTCCTGATCTTGGCGCCCCGAGACGGCCAGCCAACCTGTACCGATCGTCCGTCGAATCAGTGTCCAACACGTTATCAAGGCAATTTGGCGACAGGACTTGGGCTGCTCGGTGGTGGTCTGGCTGCGGCCACTGCGTTCGGCGTTCTCTATTACTTGGATCGACGAGATCTCAAGCGTTCGACGGGACAAGTGGCACTGCTACCGCTGCTTTTGGAACAAGGGAGCGGGCTCAGCGCCATCACTCGGTTCTAACCCAACGCAGCGGAGGTGATGAGGATGCGGCTTGTGATCGCTTTGGCCATGAGCTTTGCGCTGTCGGCGCTGGGCTGTACGACACCAAATCCTGATTACCCGGACATGTCGACCTGCACGCTCGGTGAGCGACGCTGCGAGCAGCGAGATCGAGCCATTGCGCTGGTCTGCGGTCGAGATGCGACGGATAAGCAGGTTTTGCTCGAAGAAGCGTGTCCAGTCAGCGCGATCTGCGAGGCGGGCCGCTGTGAGCCTCCGACTGGTGCGAAAAACTGTCAGAACCAGAGCGACTGTGCCGTCAGTGAAGTCTGCACGCCGCTTGTGCAGCCCGGTCTTGGCACGATCGCGATGTACTGTGTCCCGGGAGAACCAGGTGGAATGGCCGGCTCGTCGCCGTGCAGCAAAGACGCGGACTGTCAAAGCTATCGATGCTTGCAACAAAGCCAAGGCAAGTTCTGTCTGAAAGCTTGCAGTGCAGACGCCGCCTGTGGCAGTGGACGCAGATGCTTACCACTGTCGCTGACCGTCACTGGCGTTCAAGCGACGATTTCAACCTGCAGCGCTCCCTAAGCTCAGCGCCCACCTTCTCGATGAGGAAAGAGGACAATTGATGGCCACTGCCCGTTGTACAAAGTGCGGAAGCGAAAATCCCAAGGAAGCGCTGTTCTGCACCGCCTGTGGCCAGGCGCTGCACCACGAGCAGAACGATCCGCTGATCGGCCAGACCATCGGTGGACGCTATTACTTGGTTGAGCGCATCGGTCAAGGTGCCGCCGGAACGATCTACCGATCCGAACATACGACGCTGCGACGGCGGATGGCGCTGAAGTTGCTGCATCAGCAGCTCGCGCAGAACGAAGATGCGGTCGAGCGATTCCGACGGGAAGCGATCACGGTCTGTGAGATCGACAACGACCACATTCCGCAGGTGTTCGACTTTGGCAGAGCGGAAGATGGACGACTGTTCTTTGCGATGGAGTTCCTCGACGGAGCGCCACTGTCGACGGTGCTGGAACAAGACGGACGGCTGACGCCGGAGCGAACTGCGGACATTTTGTCTCAGATCGGCGACGGACTGATGGAAGCGCACACGCTCGGCTATATCCATCGCGACCTACGGCCCCGCAGCATCTTCCTGACGCGGCGACGGGGACGAGCGGACTTCGTCAAGATCCTCGACTTCGGACTGGCGAAGCTGGTTCAGCCCGAGCTGACCGACGCGCAGCGAACCGCGATGGGCATGACGTACGGAGATCCTCGCTACATGGCGCCAGAGCAAGCGCGCGGCGAAGTGGCGGACCGACGAGCCGACATCTATTCACTCGGCGTGCTCGGCTACGAAATGGTGTGTGGTGAGCCGCCGTTTAAGGGAACCGGGACGTTTGACATCCTGAGCAAGCTACTGGAGGCACCAGTTCCGAGGCTGAGAGACAAGCGGCCCGACTGTCCGCCCTGGCTGGAGTCCGTCATTCGAACGGCGCTGGCGAAGAAGCCGTCCGAGAGATTTCAGACGGTGGCTCAGTTTCTGGATGCCATGGAGCGCAAAAACGTCCTGTCGAACCAGCCGCCGATGCCGATGCAGGTGTCTCCCGGTGCCAAAGCGGATGCGATGAAGAAGCTGACGCCGATGAGCGCTCCCGACGGGGCTGGCCACAAAGGACAGGAAGTCCGCGCCTTCGTGAGCAGCCCAGGAATGAAGCCGATCACGGTGCCCGTGGATGTCTCGTCGCGTCCGGCGCAAAGCGCTACGCAGGTGATGCCGACGGTGGCACCTGGCTCACAGGCCGCCGCACTGGCAGCGACGATTGACACCGCTGAAGCGCCTCAGCACGAGCGACCTCAGTCGATCAAAAAGACGCTCGCGTATCCAGCCATCAAAGTTGGACAGCGCAGTGAAGCCGTGGTCGCCGCGCCCCCAGCGAGCACGACCGCAGCACCAGCGCGCTCGAACCCGGTGCGACCAGAACCAGCGACGGCAGCAAGCTCGCCAGCGGTTGCGCCAGTGCCCAAGTCTGCGACGGTTCCAGAGCCAGCAAAGCAGCCAGCCAAGCCTCTTCAGAGCGGCTTTGTGAACATCGTGGCGACGACGATTGAGCGCGGCGATCCGACCCCGAGGACAGCGCGCGCGATGCTCGAACAAGAGAGCCTGGCGTGGGAAGAGGCTGCGCTTCCGGCCCTGCTGACAAACGAAGTCGATCTGACCGATGCTGCGGTGTCATCCGATCTGACCAAGCTTCCACCCTCGGCAGATACCCCGGTGGAAGAAATGAAGTTTGACGCTGCGACGGCAAACCGAGCGGGCTCGACTGCCCAGACTTCGCCGAGCGCGGCTGCATCCGTCAAAGCTCCGACGACGCGTGAAGCAAGTGCCCCAGTGGTCGCCAAAGTCACGCCATCGCGAGAGCAAAGCGCGTCCACCGCAGTCAAAGCCTCGGCGACGAAGGAAGCCAGTGGTCCGGTTGGAACCAAGACCGCTGCACCTCGTGAATTGATCGCGAAAGAGACTAGCGCACCGACGGGACAGCGAGACTCCAGCCGCGTTTTGGTCATGGCGACACCAGCGCCCGTTGCTGGCCGTGAGCAAAGTGGTCCCGCAACCAAGACCAGCGAGTCGCCCAAGACAGCCTCGTCGGTGGTTGCGCCATCTCCAGCGGTGGAAATCCCAAGAGCGAAGCCGTCGACATCTTCGACGGAAGTACGTCCGCTGTCGGCCCCAGTGCTGGGTCGTTCTACCAAGCCAGGAATGGGGCCGTTTTCGCCAGAGCCTGCCACGCCGCCCAGTCCCGTGCTGGAGTCGGTACCGGTGCAAACAACCGTTCCCACGCTCCACACCGAAGATACCGGACCCAGTCAGCGTCACGACGAGACCCACAAAGTCGTCAAGGTTGAGACGATCACCTCGACGGAAACGGTCAAACATCCGGTGCTGTCGGTCAGCGAGCTGGCGCAGAGCGAGACCATCAAGGTCGAAAAAGTAGAACCCTCGACGCTTCACGGTGCGGCAGAGGAAGGCTCCGACGAATCGGACACGGTGGTGACCACTCGCGGGCACGTAGATCACGCTGACGCCGAAACAGCACATCCGACGACAGAGTCCGAGCGAACGCCAGAGTCTCCGCCTCCAGATATGGGCAGCGAAGGCGATGCGGGGTGGTTTGCGCAGTCGGACTCTCCGACGACGGCGGTCGGCCTGATTGATGACGACGATGCGCCGAGCTTGAAGCAAAAGACTCCGCGCTGGGTAATTCCAGCAGTGCTGTCTGCGGTGGCTGTGCTGGGTCTACTGTTCATTTCGCAGAGTGGATCGCAAAAGAGCACCGAGACAAGCTCGACGGTGCAAGCACCGACAGCAAGCTCGACGGCACCAGCGGCAGAGACTACGCCAAAGGCTGAAGTCGCACCGGCTCCGTCCACTGTGACACCGACTGAAGCAGCAAAGCCTGCGGCAGTAGCCAGCGTTGGGACACCAGCAGCAGATCCGGCCTCTGCGCCCAAGCCGGAAGGAAGCGCTATCGCTGAAGCCAAGCCAGAGCCTGCGACGAAGCCAGCCCCAACGGTTGAGCCGCTTCCAGTCCCCGCAGAGCCAAAGCCAGCGTCCGCAAAGCCAGAGCCGACGGTGGCCAAAGTCGAGCCCAAGCCAGAGCCCAAGCCGACGGTGGCCAAGTCGGAGCCCAAGCCAGAGCCCAAACCGACGGTGGCAAAATCGGAGCCCAAAGCAGCCAAGCCTGAGCCGAAGCCGACGGTGGCCAAATCAGAGCCCAAGTCGGAACCCAAGCTGGAACTCAAGCCTCCGGTTGATGCCGCACCAGCCAAAGGTCCGAGCGAAGTTGCGTCACTGGTCAGTCTCGGCAAGCAAAAGCTCGATGATGGAGACGTGGACGCAGCCATCGCCAGCTTCAAGCGAGCCGTTCAGCTCGACGGAAAAAACGCGGATGCCGTCGCTGGCCTTGGCGAAGCGAGCTTTGAGCATGGCAACTTCGACGCGGCAGCCAAGTACCTGGCGCAAGCAGCCAAGCTGTCGCCGCGCAAGCTGTCGTATCAGGAGATGCTCGCGCAGGCACAGTTCAAGCTCGGTCGCTACAAAGAGGCGGCGGAGACGTGCCGAAAAATCCTCAAAGAAAGCCCCGGATCAGGCCGAGCCAAACAAACGCTCGAGCAAGCCGAAAAGAAGCTCGACGACATGTAACGAGCGTCGAGCGCTCACCCTCAGTTGAAGTAAGGTATGTTCTTCCCGCGCTCGGAGCGTCGGGGAGGTAAGGAGACACCATGCGTAGCGTTGTCAAAGGTTCTGGCTTTGTGGTCGGGGAACATCTGGTCCCAAACGCCCGGTTCGAAAAGATCATGGATACGTCGGATCAGTGGATTCGCGAGCGCTCAGGAATCGAGCAGCGCTATTTCGTCGCCGACGGCACATCGACGTCTGACCTCGGTGCTCGCGCCAGCAAGATCGCCATGGAACAGGCCGGCGTCGGTCCGCAGGACATTGACTACGTGGTCTTTGCGACGATGACGCCGGATCACTACTTCCCAGGCTGTGGCAGCATCATGCAAAGCAAGCTGGGTCTTCGGAACATTCCGGCGCTCGATATTCGGCAGCAGTGCACGGGCTTTGTGTACGCGCTTCAGGTGTCCGACGCACTGCTCAAGTCGAAGGTCGCCAAGACGCTGCTGCTCGTCGGAGCGGAGACGCACTCACCGTTTATGCCGTTTTCGGACTGGCCGACGATTCTGGGACTGGCTGACAACGAACCGACGCCGGAGCAGCGTGCGCTGCATACCTCGGTGCGCGATCGTGCGGTGCTGTTCGGCGATGCCGGCGGCGCGATTGTCCTTCAGCGAGAAGATGATGAGACCGAGCGCGGTCTGATCGACTTTGAGCTTCACGCCGACGGTACTGGCTATAACAAGCTCTACGTTCCGTCGGGAATGGCGCATCGTCCCTATGTCTCGCCGGAGATCATCAATCGGCTCGATCACGTTCCCCACATGGACGGCAAGTTCGTATTCCGAATGGCCGTGACCAAGATGCCCGAGGTGGTTCGCTCGCTGCTCGCACGGCACAACCTGACCATCGACCAGATCGACCACTTCATCTTCCACCAGGCAAACCTGCGCATCAACGAAGCGGTCCAGGTGTCACTCGGCATCAAGCCGGAGCGCATCTACAACAACATCCAGAAATACGGCAACACGACCGCTGCGACGATTCCGATTGCCTACGATGAGTGTCGTCGCTCAGGCCGGATCAAGCGCGGCGACTTGCTGTGCTTTGTCGGACTCGGCGCGGGCTTCCACTGGGTCGCAGCCCTGCTTCGCGACTAACCAGCCGTCTCCGCCCTCCCCGCTCTGGCTGCACCAGGCAGCATCCATCGATACGGTCCGCGCAGAGAAAGCGCGCGACATGCTCGCGTCCAGTCCCAAAGCTGCGATATCCTGAAACAAACCCGGCTCCGGGTTTGGGGATACCGCATGGGGGGATGGGGACGAAGGGCCGTTGTGCTCCCGCTGCTGCTGGGTAGCGGCTGCGTATCGAGTGCGCAGCATCAGGCCAAAGTCGAGGAGCTAGAGCGGCTACGCAGCGAGACGCAGCGAAGTGAGCAGAAGTGGCTCGAACGGCTCGACAGGCAGTCCGCCAAGCTCGGAGACCTTCAGCAGCAGCTACTGCAGAGCGAGGCCCGCGTCACGGAGCTGGGAAAGAGCATCCAGCAAGTGCGGGACCTATCGGTGCAGCTCGATCAGCGGCTCACGCTGCTTCACAGTAGGCCGTGTACGCCCGAAAGCGCAGCCGAACCACATAGCCCCGAGCCGAGCGCAGCGAAGCGACCCATCATCCGCTTTGAAAGCAAAGCGCCGCGCCGACCGTAGCGTCTTGGGCTACCAGCGCTGCGCATCCTCGGGAGGCTTTGCGTTGTGCGAAAACAGCGCCCAGCGATGACCGAACGGATCGCGCAAAATCCCATAGCGATCGCCCCAGAACTGATCGGCCAACTCAAGCTCCGCCACCGCGCCCGCCGCAATCGCTCGGTTCCACACCGCATCGACGTCGTCCAGCTCAAGCTGAATCGACACCGACGAGCCACCGAGTGCAAGTGGGTTGCTCTTGCGCCCGCCGGTATGCTCGGGGAACTCGTCGCTCAGCATCACCACGCCGCCGTTGATAAGCAGCGTTGCATGGGTCACACGCTTGCCGTCTTCGGCCATGTGATGATCTGACACTTTGGCGTCGAAGACCTGCTGGTAAAACGCGAGCGCTGCGGTCGCATTGTCCATCGCCAAGTACGGAACAACGGAAAGACGTGGCTGTTTCTGCTGGTTCTGTTCGCTATGTGTAGTGGACATCACAGACTCCTTGTGAGGAAAGAACAGTCACCTGATCTCTCGTTCAGTGTCAACTACGATCGCACAGCAAACCACGCAGGCCTACTGCAACACACCCTGCCCGACACCAGTGGGCCGCTACAGCTCGTCGATACCAAACGGCAAGACCTGGCGAATGTGCGACGCATCCAGCAGCAGCATCAGCAGCCGATCGACCCCAAGCGCCACGCCACCCGACGGCGGCATTCCTTCGGCCAGCGCCGCCAAAAAGCGCTCGTCGATGGGATACGCCGCAAGCCCGCGCCGCTTTCGCTCTTGCAGATCATGGACGAATCGCTGTCGCTGCTCGTCGGGATCGCACAGCTCACCGAAGCCGTTACACAGCTCCAGACCGGCGACGTAGGCTTCGAAGCGCTCGACGACGTGCGGCGAACCAGGCTTGCGTCGAGCGAGCGCACACAGCGGACTGGGCCAGTCGCACAAGATCAGTGGTCGATACACACCGTCGGGACCAGGCGCGCAGAGCTTCGGCTCAACGTGATCCAAAAAGACCGAAAAGAACAGATCGTCCCAGGCCCAAAACGGCTGTCCCTCGTCATCGATCAGCGTCGGCTGCGGCACGCGATAACCGCCCGCTTGCAGCTTGGCTGCCAGCTCTGGCGAAGTCTCGTCGCCACGAACATCCAGCCCGGAATGCATCAGCACGGCTTGTCTGACCGTCAGCTCTGGCCACGGCAGCGACAGATCGATGATCTGCTTACCCGTCGGAACTTCTGATGATGGCTCGACGGTGCGTACAAAGCGCGGACTCCCGTGAAGCTCTGACGCGAGCTGCGCCGACAGCGACGCGACATCTTGCGCCACGGCTCGCCAGTCTTCGTAGGCCCGATACCACTCGAGCATCGTGAACTCGGGATTGTGATGCGGACCCGCTTCGCCCGAGCGAAACACCTTGCCGAGGCTGTAGATTCGTCGCAGACCCGACACGAGCAAGCGCTTGAGCTGATATTCCGGCGACGTAATCAGATAGCGAGGAGCGTGGGAATTCTGGGCATCAGCGACGGAAAATCCCTGTAAGTGCAGCTCCAAGCCAGGCGAGGGCACGACGAGCGGCGCTTCGATTTCCAAAAAGTCGTGCTGTGCGAAATAGCGACGAATGGACGACAGCGCTTGGCCTCGCTTCGCGAGCAGCTGTCGCCGCCGATCACGATTCAGACGGAAGTAATCACCGCCCGGTGAAGGAAAGGGCTGACCGGTTCCTTGCGGAGTAGCCAGCACCGACAGCGACTCGACGACAGGTAAGCCGGTCGAATGCACCGACTCGGAGACCGTCAGCTCCACAAAGTCTGCGGCACGCGGTGAAGGCAGCGAATCGGGAAGGAAATAGCGAACGCGCTCGTCGCCATCGTCAAAGAGCAGCGTCTGTGACGATACTTCGACGAGCCGACCACGCAGTCGAGTCGACATGTGTAGAAAACAAGTGCCTTCGCAGAGCGCGAAGGCCAGCGGTTAGCCGCGAATACGCTCGATGTAGATGCCTTCGCGGGTGTCGATGCGGAGCAGATCGCCCTCGTTGATGAACAGCGGAACGTTGATGCTCGCGCCGGTCTCGAGGGTGGCAGGCTTGGTGACGTTGTTCGCGGTGTCGCCTTTGACGCCCGGTTCCGAGTGAGTCACACGAAGCTCGACGAAGTTTGGCAGCGTCACCGAGATCACGCGACCGTTGTAGAAGGTCAGCGAAACGTCGGTGTTTTCCTTCATGAACTGCCAGTCGTCGCCAACCGTCACCGACGGAACGCTGACTTGGTCATAGGACTGCTTGTCCATGAACACGAAGGACTCGTCGCCTTCTTTGTACAGGTAGGTCGACGCCTTTTCTTCGACGTCGGCGCCTTCCATCTTTTCGCCGGAGCGAATGTTGCGCTCAATCACGCCGCCGGTGAGAAGGTTCTTCATCCGTGTGCGGGTGAACGCCTGGCCTTTGCCTGGCTTAACGAACTGCGCCTCGACGACGATGAAGGGAGCGCCGTCGACCATGATCTTCAGACCTTTGCGCAGGTCCGACGTATCGTACATGTAACCCATGTTTGCCTCGAAATGAAACGCGTCAGCGATGGACGGGAAGTCAGTGATATTTCCCGAGCGCGCGCTTTTTTACAGCGCTTCGAGGCCGAGAGTCAACAACCCAAAACGGCAGCCCCGCACTTGTCAGCGCAGAAGCTCTCTTGCTACCGTTTCGCGAAGATGCGGTGGGTGGTCCACTGCAAGCACGACGGAACAGGAGAACGGTGATGAAGAAGCTTTCGGCTCTGCTCGGTCTGGGTATTTCGCTGTGGGCGCTTTCGGCAGACGCAGCGGTGACGGTTCGTTATTACAACCGCGACTCGAAGAAGTACACCTTCGATGCGACCTGTAGCGGATCCAAATCCCCGGTGACTTTCGACGGCAGCACCACTTCTTCCGCCACCATCCAGGGCTCGGGACCGTGCAAGGTCGAAGGCGTCACCCTCAAGGGCGGCGAAAACATCGAGATCAAAGACGGCAAGATCATCGTCAAGTAAGCTCGGTCCAGTTCGCCCGACGAGCACCGCAAGCCAGCGGACTCGTTCGGGCCCAGTCCCCGATTCCCATGTGAGGTATGTCTGCCATGCGCACCCGAGCGGCTGTTGCTTATCAAGCCAATCAACCCCTGGTCATCGAGGAAGTGGATCTCGAAGGACCCAAGCGGGGCGAAGTCCTGGTCGAAATCAAAGCCACGGGCGTCTGTCACACCGACGAGTTCACTCGCTCTGGTGCTGATCCCGAAGGCCTGTTCCCGGTCATCTTTGGCCACGAAGGCGCGGGCGTTGTCGTCGAAGTCGGACCCGGCGTTACGTCGCTACAGCCCGGCGATCACGTCATCCCGCTCTACACGCCCGAGTGCCGAGGCTGCAAGTCGTGCTTGTCACGCAAGACCAACCTCTGCACGGCCATTCGCGCGACGCAGGGAAAAGGACTTATGCCCGATGGAACCAGCCGATTTTCCATCAAGGGCAAGCCGATTCATCACTACATGGGCTGCTCGACGTTCGCCAACCACACGGTGCTGCCCGAGATCGCGCTCGCCAAGGTTCGCAAAGACGCACCGTTTGACAAGATCTGCTACCTCGGCTGCGGCGTGACGACGGGAATTGGCGCGGTGCTGTTTACCGCCAAGGTCGAAGCTGGCGCCAACGTCGTCGTGTTCGGACTCGGCGGCATCGGACTCAACGTCGTTCAGGGCGCAAAGCTCGTCGGCGCTGACAAGATCATTGGCGTCGATATCAATCCCGCCCGCGAGTCGATGGCTCGCCAGTTCGGCCTGACTCACTTCGTCAACCCGAAGGAAATCAAGGGTGACTTGGTGGCGCACCTCGTCGAGCTAACCGGCGGTGGCGCCGACTACAGCTTCGAGTGCGTCGGCAGCGTACAGCTGATGCGACAAGCGCTCGAGTGCTGCCATCGCGGCTGGGGCGTGTCGGTGGTCATCGGTGTCGCTGGCGCTGGTCAGGAAATCTCGACGCGACCGTTCCAGCTTGTGACGGGCCGCGTGTGGAAGGGATCTGCGTTTGGCGGAGCCCGAGGACGCACCGACGTACCGCGCCTGGTCGACTGGTACATGGACAAAAAGATCGAGATCGATCCGATGATCACGCACAAGCTGCCGCTCGAGCGAATCAACGAAGCGTTCGACCTGATGCACGCTGGCGAGTCGATCCGCACGGTGGTCGAGTTCTAAATGAACCCGCGCGTCACCACTCGCAGTGAGCAAGCGTGCTTCGGCGGCACCCAAGGCTTTTACGAACACATCAGCATCGAGTGCTTGGGGCCGATGCGCTTTGCGGTCTATCTGCCACCGGGAGCCAGCGTCGAGCATCGCGTGCCTGCACTGTACTTTCTGGCTGGGCTGACCTGCACCGAGGAGACGTTCGTCATCAAGGCCGGTGCGCAGCGACTCGCGGCAGCGCTTGGCATCGCGCTCGTGACGTGTGACACCAGCCCTCGTTCCGCGCGCTTTCCGACGGATGACGAGCGCTGGGACTTTGGCCAAGGTGCTGGCTTTTACCTCGACGCAACTGCCCTGCCGTGGTCCAGCGCCTATCGCATGCGCAGCTACGTCACCGCCGAGCTTCGCTCGATCATTGAGTCCAGCTTCCCCGTTCGCAGTGACCGTCGAGGAATCTTTGGACACTCGATGGGTGGACACGGTGCCCTGACGCTGGCGCTGGCTCATCCGGGTCTTTATCAGAGCTGCTCGGCCCTTTCGCCAATCTGTGCTCCGATGGAAGTGCCGTGGGGACAGCTCGCGTTTTCGCGCTACCTGGGCAACAAGCCAGCGACGTGGCGAGCCTACGATGCGTGCGCGCTTCTCGTCGATGGACATCGCTTTGCGGGAGAGCTGCTCGTCGATCAAGGCCTGGCCGACAAGTTTTTGGAGCGAGAGCTTCGTCCCGAGCTGCTCGAAGCGGCCTGCGCACGAGCCAGTCAGTCACTTCGTCTGCGTCGACACCAAGGCTACGACCACAGCTACTACTTCATCGCAACCTTCGTCGAAGATCACTTGCGGCATCACGCCCAGGCGCTGCTCGCTCCGTAACGATCCCAGCGACGGGAACTCCCACGATCTCTACTTAAAGCGCGGCTTGTAGTGTGCGACGCTCTGATACGGATCGGGCCAGCGCATCGAGTGACCTTGCTCAGCGGCGGCATGTCGCGTCCAGTACGGATCAAACAAGTGCGCCCGCGCCAGCAGCGCCAGATCTGCGCGTCCCGCCGCAATGATGCTGTTGGCGTCGGAATACGACGAGATGTTACCGACCGCCATCGTCGCAATTCCGACTTGAAGTCGCAGCTCTTCCGCAAACGGGGTCTGATACAGCCGTCCGTACTGCGGACGACCTTCTTGCGCGGTGCCGCCCGACGACACATCGATGATGTCCGCGCCCGCTTGCTTGAGCAGCTTGGCAATCCCAATCGCATCCCCCGGCAGCAGTCCGCCCGGCGCCCAGTCATGCGCCGAGATGCGCACCGAGATCGGCTTTTCCTCGGGCCACGCTGCGCGCACCGCCGCAAACACTTCCAGCGGAAAGCGCATCCGATTGACGAGCGAGCCACCGTATTCGTCGGTCCGCAGGTTGCTCAGCGGCGAGATAAAGCTCGACAGCAGGTAGCCGTGTGCCATGTGCAGCTCGAGCAGATCAAAGCCCGCCATATCCGCCATTTCCGTCGCAGACACAAAGTCTGAAAGCAGCGTCAGCATGTCCGCGCGCGTCATCTCGCGAGGAACCTGGCTCTGCGCATTCCAAGCAATCGCCGACGGAGCAATGAGCGGCCACGCTTCATCTGGCGGCAGCGGCGCGTCACCTTGCCACGGCCTCGCTACCGCACCTTTGCGTCCCGCATGTGCAAGCTGAACCCCGATCTTGGCGTCGCTGTGCTGGTGAACAAAATCGACGATGCGCTTCCACGCCGGTACGTGCTCCGGCTTATATAACCCTGCGCAGCCCGGAGAGATTCGACCGTCTCGACAGACATCGGTCATCTCGGCGATCACCAGTCCCGCACCGCCAATCGCGCGACTTCCCAGGTGAACCAAGTGCCACTCACCCGGTGTTCCATCGTCGGCAGAGTACTGACACATCGGTGACACCGCGATGCGATTGGGCAGCAGCAGATCGCGAATCCGCAGCGGCGTAAACATCGGTGGCGGCGCCGGATGCCGACTCAGCTTGATGCCCGACTGCTGCTCCGCTTGTGCGGCAATGTGATCGTTGACCTGGGCAATGAAGCTGGGATCGCGCTGCTGAAGGTTTTCGTGGGTAATCCGCAGCGACCTCGTCAGCAAGCTGAAGCCAAACTGCCACGGCTCCAGGTTCATAAAGCGCTCGGTGTGCTCAAACCACTCCAGCGAGGTCTGCGCCGTTCGCTGAATGCTCTCGACGACGGGACGACGCTCGGCTTCGTACGCCGTCAGCGCGTCTTTCACCGAGCCAGTTCCCGATCGCAGCGCCTTCGCCAGCGCAATCGCATCTTCCATCGCCAGCTTGGTGCCCGATCCGATCGAAAAGTGCGCCGTATGCACCGCATCCCCGAGGAGAACGACGTTCTTGTGGCTCCACGTTCCGCAGCGCACCGTCGGAAAGCTTCGCCACATGCTGCGGTTTTTGCACAGCTTGTGACCGCCAAGACGCGGCGCAAACAGCGCTTCACAATAAGCCACCGTCGCATCTTCGTCGGCCTGATCGAGTCCCGCGCGCAGCAGCGTCTCCGCCGTACACTCGACGATGAACGTCGACTGCGGCTCTCCTGGCGCGGCGCTCTGCGTATAGCGATACGAGTGAACCCGCCACAGTCCGTGCTCGTTTTCGTCGAAGAAAAACGTAAACGCGGGCAGCGGCTGCGTGCTCCCGAGCCACACAAAGCGATTCGGACGCCAGTCGATCTGCGGCGCAAACGCATCGGCAAAGCGCGTCCGCACGACACTGTTTAACCCGTCGCTGCCCACCACCAAGTCGGCATCCAGATAGGCATCCACGTCGTGTGGCGCCAGATCGCGCTCGAACTCCAGCTCGACGCCAAGTGCCTGCGCGCGCTGCTGCAAGATCCGCAGCAGATCGTGCCGTCCCAGCCCCGCAAAGCCATGCCCACACGAGCGCACCACCTGATCGCGATAAAACACGTCGATGCTATCCCAGTGGTAAAAGCTGCGCTCGATCGCGTCGTAGCTCTCGGCATCCTCGTCGCGGAGGTGTTCCAGCGTCTGATCGGAAAACACCACGCCAAACCCGAACGTGTCCGACGGACGGTTCCGCTCGATGACTCGGACCCGATTCCGAGGATCGGCTTTCTTCATCAAGATCGCCAGGTACAGACCTGCCGGACCACCACCGAGACAGACGATGTGCATGGACACTGAAATATCACCCGCTGCCGCAAAGGTCTATCGAAGTGCTCCGACGGAAAGCGATATACTCTGACCCACCATGACAGTGGCAAATCAGCGGACGAAGCAGACCGAACAGCGCTTCGCGGTGATTGGAGGAGGCGTCACCGGCTGCGTGCTCGCCGAGCGAATTCAGCAGCGGCATCCCGACGCGAGCGTCACACTGCTGGAAGCAAGCGGCACCCTCGGTGGCCTGTCGGTACGCAGCGAGCCCGATCCGATCGGCTGGGATCGCTTCTATCACGTCGTGACGCCACAGGATGTGCTGCTCCTCGACTGGCTAAAACGGCTAGGCGTCGCGGATCGACTGCGCTGGAAGAGCGCGCACACTGGCTTTTACGCCGACGGACGACTGCATCGCTTCGACACGCCGCTCGATTTTCTGCGCTTTCCGCCGCTGAACCTGCTCGACAAGGGACGGCTTGCGGCCAGCATCTTGTATGCATCGCGCGTGACCGACGGAACACCGCTGTGGAACATCACCGCCAGCGACTGGCTGCGTCAGATCGCCGGCACCGAGGTCTATCGCAAGTTCTGGGAACCACTTTTGCGCGCCAAGCTCGGCAGCGCCCACAACGAAGTCGCTGCGACGTTCATCTGGTCGACGATTCGCAGGCTCTACGCAACCCGACAGGCCGAGGGACGACGCGAAGCCTTCGGCTACATCTCCGGCGGGTATGCACCGGTATTTTCCGTCGCAGAGCAGTATCTAGCCAAGCTCGGCATCGTGGTCCGCAAGCACGCTTGTGTCACCAGCATCAGCGACGTCGGTGATGGCAGCACGCGCATTGCGCTCCGCGACGGTGGTGAAGTCATCGTCGATCGCGTCATCTACACCGGTCCGTCGAGGTTTCTGCCTGAGCTGTGCCAGCAGATGCCGATTCCTCCGTCGCTCGTCGCGCGCGCCAAGGCAATTCGTTACCTGGGCGTCCTGTGCATGGTCGTCAAGCTGACGCGACCGTTTTGTCCGTATTACGTGCTGAACCTGACCGATCCGGGGCTGCCGTTTACGGGCGTGATTGGTCTGTCGACGCTGGTTGATCCAAGTGAGACGGGCGGGCATCACCTCGTCTATCTGCCTCGCTATCTTCCCGACGACGATCCCGACTTTGACAAGCCCGACGAAGCGTTTACTGAGCCATTCTTATCCGCGCTGGAACGAATCGGTCACAGCCGAGGCTTCCGTCGAGACGAAGTCATCGTTCACAAGCTGTTCCGAAGTCGCTTCGTCAGTCCGATTGCGGTCCGAGGCTACGACCAGCAGCGGCTGCCTATTCCGCTTGTGCCACGACGCCTGTACCTGCTAAACACCGGGCGCATCCTCGGCGGAACGCTCAACAACAGCCAGATGATCGAAGAAGTCGAGCGCGGTCTCGACGAGATCTTGGCGTAGCGCAGTCAGGAACGCGAAGCCCAACGCAAAGAGCGCATGGAACCCAAGCTAAGCGACAGCAGCCTCGCCGATGTCATCTCTCGCAAGCGGATCATCTTGGTGGTCGGCTCGGGCGGCGTCGGAAAGACCACGACTTCTGCGACGCTGGGACTGCTGGCTGCGCTGCGTGGAAAGCGCGTGTTGGTGCTGACGATTGATCCGGCGCGACGGCTTGCGGATGCCCTATCGGTGTCGGCGCTGAGCCACGAGATTCAAAAGGTTCCCGAAGATCGGCTGCGTGTGCTGGCCGAAGCCCGAGGAGAAGCGCCGGTTCCGGGTGGAACGCTCGACGCGATGATGCTCGATCAAAAGCGTGCGTTTGACGACTTGGTGACGCGCTATGCGCCCGATCCGAAGCTGCGCGAGCGGGTGTTCAGAAACCAGATTTATCAGCAGATCTCGTCGGCGCTGGCGGGCTCGCATGAATACGCGGCGATGTCGCGGCTGTTCGAGCTGTCGCAGCTCGATCGCTATGACCTGCTCGTGATGGATACGCCACCGACGGAAAATGCGATCGATTTTCTCGATGCGCCGCAGAAGATGTCGCAAGCGGTCGAGTCCGAAGCGATTCAGTGGATCATGAAGCCGTACTTGCAGCAGGCTGGGAGCTTTTCGCTGCGGCTGCTCGGGATGGGCGGAACGCTGGTGCTCAAAGGTCTGGCGCGGTTTGTCGGGTCCGATTTTCTGTCGCAAGTGGCCGAGTTCTTCGTCGAATTCCAAGCGGTCCTGGCTGGCTTCCGAGAGCGCGCGCAGAAAGTCACGTCGCTGCTGCAAAAGCCTGAAGTCAGCTTCCTGCTCGCGTGTAGTCCCGAGTCGCTGAGCATCGATGAAGCGCTGTATTTTTACGAGCGACTGTCACGGGCCAAGATGCCGCTCGGTGGCTGCATCGTGAATCGGGTTCACACCGCGCTGCCCGAAGTGCCGAGCGAGCTTGCACCGCTTCTGCAAGCGCGACCTGAGCTGTCCGGGTACGCGACGGATGATGTGCAGCAGCTGGCCGAGCAGCTCCATCGCATCTACGCCGAGCAGCGCATCTTGGCCGCCAATGACGCAGCGTCGATTGCGCGACTGGCCCAAAAGCTTCAGCTTCCGATGAGCCAGGTGCCGCTGCTCCCGCAAGACGTTCACGATGCCGGAAGCATTGCCGCAGTCAGCAAGCACCTGATTCCGGTCAAAGCGTAATCTGCGTCGCAAATTAGATGTCTTTTGATCGCCGCTCGCAGATGAGAGACACTAGGCGGTCATGCAGGATCTTCGACTGTACTTTCCGGGTCAGCTTGCGTGGCTTGCGCAAGCGGTAGAAGAAACCGGGCTGGTGGGACCGCTGCTCTGTGATGGCGAAAGCCTGAATGAGTGGTGCGAGGGAGAAGCGCTCAAGCTGCCGGTGCGGGTGAACCTTACGCGGGCCAAGCGCGATGGAGAGATGGAGATCTCTGCGCCTGTGTTTGTGCGGCTGTTTACTCGCTACGATGAGCCGGTGCAAGAAGCGGAAGTGGCTGACTTTGCGGTGCAGCTTGCGCTGGCGCTGACGGCCCATGCGCATGCTGCCGTCGACATTGGAACGATGGGCTACGACGGTGGTGAAGACTATTCGTTCACGATTGAGACGTCGCTGCCCGCTCGGTAACGCTAGACGCTGAAGCTCGATCCGCAGCCGCAGGTCGACTTGACGTTCGGGTTGTGGAACTTGAAGCCCACGCCCTGGAGTCCTTCGACGTAGTCAATCTCGGTGCCGCGCAGATACTGAAGGCTCATCTGGTCAACGATGACGGTGACGCCGTTCGACTGAAGCTGCTTGTCCATCGGCGTGCTCGTGTCAAAGTACAGGTCGTACGAAAAGCCCGAGCAGCCTCCACCGACGATGCGAACGCGCAGAAACATCGACTCTTCGATGCTTTCCTGATCGCGGATTTCCTGGACCTTCTTGGCAGCCACTTCCGTCAGCAGGATCGGCGACGTAGCGGCAACGGGCACAACCGGCACCTGCTCAGCAGCAGCGTCGGGCTTGCGGATGTTGGTGGTAATCACGGACATGGGTTCCTCCAAACGTTCTTTACTGTGTCTACCCGAGGTTCGCTAGCGCCTCGGCGGTTGGAATGGTTGGCACGTAACGGTGGCACGCCATCGAAACAGTGGGCCGCGCGGCGCATATTGTTGTCTCGAAAGGTTGCAATTGCCACTGGCTCATGATCGAATGGCTCACGCAGAGCGGCTCGTCGACGTGATGCAGCCTGTTATGCACGAAAACAGCACGTAGGTCCACCACAAAAGCTTACGTAACGTAAGACTATGGCGCTCTGGCAGCGTCGTCAAGACCAGCCACGGATCGTCACTCACTTGCTCATCAAGTCGCCATGCCGAGCTACCAACAATACCTTCAGCAAGTAAAGGCGCAGGTTCATGAGGTGTCGCCGTCACAGCTTCAGCAGCATCCACCGCAGCTGATCTTGGATGTGCGAGAACCCGACGAACACCACCAAGGAATCATTCCCGGTGCGGTGCCGATTCCGCGAGGACAGCTAGAAGGACGCATCGAGTCGCTGGCCAGCAGTCCCGAGACGGAAATGGTCGTCTACTGCGCGGCAGGAAGTCGATCAGCGCTCGCGGTCCGCACGCTACAGCAGATGGGATATCAGCGCGTATCGTCGCTGCAAGGTGGCATCACAGCGTGGCGAAGTGCCGGTTTTCCCGTCGAACAGCCGCTGGTGTTTACCGCCGCACAGCGCAGTCGCTACGCCCGTCACATCATGCTTCCTGAAGTGGGTGAAGCGGGACAAGCCAAGCTGCTGAAAAGTCGAGTGCTGCTCGTCGGTGCTGGCGGACTGGGATCACCCGCTGGCTATTACCTGGCTGCCGCTGGCGTCGGAACGCTTGGGATCGTCGATGACGATGTCGTCGATGAGTCCAACCTGCAAAGACAGATCCTGCACAACACCACGCGCGTCGGACGTCCGAAGGTGGAATCAGCCCGTCAGACGCTGAGCGAGCTAAATCCCGACGTACAAGTCATCACACATCGCACCCGGCTTCAGCGCGACAACGCGATCGAGATCTTGCGCGGCTACGATGTCATCATCGACGGCGCAGACAACTTTCCGACGCGCTATTTGCTAAACGATGCGTCGCTGCTGCTGCGCATTCCGGTGGTTCACGCTTCGATCTTTCGCTTCGAAGGACAGCTCACCACGTTTTTGCCGTGGCAAGGTCCGTGCTATCGCTGTCTGTATCCTGAGCCGCCGCCGCCAGACTTGGCTCCGTCGTGCCACGAAGCGGGAGTCTTCGGAGTGCTGCCCGGTGTCGTCGGTGTGCTGCAAGCGACGGAAGCGCTCAAGATCTTGCTCGGAATGGGCGAGACGCTGTCGGGACGGCTGGTCATCTACGAAGCGCTGTCGACGAAGTTTCGAGACATGCTGCTGCGTCGGGCCTCGGACTGTCGGCTGTGTAGTGATCCGAGTCGTCCCATTGAGCTGATCGATTACCAGGCGTTCTGCGCAGGCTAAGCCCTGTAAGCCTCATAGTTTTTGTAACTTCGGCCACAGTTTTACAAAGAAGACCAGAGCAAATCGGATATCTTAGTCTGGATGGATCAGGCCGAATCTGCACAGCCGTCCCCCGCTGCGGAGTCAGGTGGGGCGATGCGGCTGGTTGGCACCACCGTGGGCGGACGCTACAAAGTCACGTCCTTGCTCGGTGAAGGCGGCATGGGCGCGGTGTACCTCGTCGAGCACATCCTGATGCGAAAGCGGATGGCGCTCAAGGTGCTCAATGCCGAGCTGTCGAAGAACCGAGAGATGGTCGCGCGCTTCGAGCGAGAAGCGATGGCGGCTGCTCACCTTGAACACCCGAACGTCGTCGCTGCAACCGATCTAGGCTTCACCGACGACGGCGCGCTGTTCCTTGTCCTGGAGTTTATCGACGGAAAATCCCTGCGCGATGTCCTTGGGTTTGGCCCGCTCAGCGCTGCGCGAGTCATCCACATCGCCCGTCAGATCGCATCCGCTCTCCAGCGAGCACACTCCGTCGGAATCGTACACCGCGATTTGAAGCCGGAAAACGTCATGATCATGAATCGGGACGGGGATCCTGACTTCGTGAAGGTGCTCGACTTCGGGTTGGCGAAGATTCGGCTGGAAGCGCTGGTCGACGACATCAGCCAGCGATCGGAGACGCTGACCAAGTACGGAACGATCTTCGGAACGCCCGCGTACATGGCGCCAGAGCAAGCCGCAGGCGGAGAAGTCGATGGACGAACCGATCTGTATGCACTCGGCGCGGTGATGTACGAGCTACTGACCGGCTGGGTTCCATTTGATGCCGACGATCCGTCCGTGATCTTGCGTCAGCAGATCCTCGCGCCGGTTCCGCCGATGGCACAGAAAGCTCCGTCGGTGAAAGTGCCCGCCGCACTGGAAGCGATGGTGATGAAGCTGCTGGAAAAAAATCCAGACAATCGTCACAAGGACGCGCGGCAGCTGCTCGACGCACTGGCGGATCTGGCGGCGGCGGAAGGTCTGCGCTACGAGCCGTCGACGCCGATTGGTCGTCTGAACATTCCAAACTCGGGCATTGGCATCCGCGATCTGGACAGTCGTCCGACGGTGATGGGCGACAAAGACTATCCGGCGCAAGCGGGAACCGGCGAGTCAATGGCCCAGATCGAGTTCGTCGAATCGAACAAGTCCGCAACCCCGCCCAAAGGCACAGCGGGCGTCGGTGCCGTCAAAGGTGCCGACAGTGGCAAGGCCGGGCAGAGCGCAGATGCACATCGTGCAGCGGGTGTCGCAGCGACGGTTCCAGCCATGTCTTCCGCGAGCGGAGAAGCGGCTGCCGCAGTCTCGACACCAGCTGGACAAAAGGTTCAGCAGAGCGTGGCGCGACTGACGGCGCTCGCCAAGCCGAGGTGGCTGGCGCTGCTCGCGTTTGTGCGCAGCAAGCTGCCGGAAAAGCATCGCGGAATCTCGCAGGCGGCCCTGGGAACTGCCGTCGCGGCCTGCATTCTTCTGCCGCTGTTCTTTGTGCTGGGACTGGCGATGAGCGGCGATGAGGAAGGCGAAGCGCCCGTCATTGGAATGGTTGGCTTTGCCACCGACGCAGACATGCAAAAAGCGGTGGAAAAAGGCCCGGAAGCGCTGCTCAAGCTGCGAAACAAGTATCCAAACGACTCGCGGACGCATCGCGCGCTGGTGAAGGCGTACGGAAAAAATGGAGAGCTGGGCTCGGCGCTCCAGGCGATTGGACCGCTGCTGCAAGCCGATCCAGCGGCGGCGTATGACGAACAGGTGCTGCGCATTGTCGCCGATGCCGCGCTTCAGCCGCAGACCTCGGAGCTGGCGCTGCAAATGCTGGAACACCAGCTTGGTGAATACGGCGTCGATACGCTGATCGATCTGGCGGATCGCACGACGATGGAACCGTATCGAGGTCGGCTCGGGCAGATCCTGGCCAAAGAAAACGTGCGACGCATCGCGTCTCCCGACGGTCAGATGGCGCTGGATCTGCGAAGTGCCACGACCTGCGAGGCCAAGCGCGGGCTCATCGGCAAAGCGGGCAAGCAAGGGGGTCGACGCACGCTCGAGACGCTGATGAAGCTTCAGTCGCCGAGCGGCTGCGGTCCCGGTGGTCAGACCGACTGCTGGCCGTGTCTGCGTCGGAACAATCCGCTCCAAGCCGCCATCAACGAGATCAAGCAGCGCGGGCTGTAGCTTGGTCGCACGCGATCCCGTCGCAACACGTCAGTCAATCATCCACATGTCGTTATTCTGGGGCCGACGGTGACGCGGCCCACGCTGTAACGCCGCGTCGATCTTGGCCACGCACTGACTCGGCTGGCGCCCCGCCCACGCTTCCTTGCTGAGCGTCAGCTTGCGAACGGCTTTGCTCAGGCATGCGAGCGTGTCTTTGCCAAAGCGACCCTCGACGTTGATGTGCGAGCAGTCTTTGACCTTGCCCGCGTCGTCGAAGGTACAGCGTAGCGTCGTCTTTCCCAGCGCGCCGTCTTCATACAGACAGCTTTCCAGCGACGATTGCTGAGCCTTCACCGCCTGCGCAAGTGCCTCCTGCGGACAGCCTTCCGACTGCTGCACAACAATCGAGGGACGCGGCGGCGGCGTACGGTCCGCCAAGACACGCGGCTCGTGGCTCGCCAGCACACACAGTGAACACAGCATCCACCCCAGCCATCGGTTCCCCATACGCGACATGGTGAGAGGCTCCTTGCTTCGATTCGGCGACATCACTTGTTACGGTCCGACGCTGCCAAGCCGCTTTCCAATCAAGTCGATCAAGTCCCCTTGCGCAAGCTGCATGTCCAAGATGTGCAGCCCAAAGCCGCGATTCAGTCGCCGGTCTTGTAGATCGAGCGGCTGCTGACGCTTGTCTCCGTCCACGTTCACCGTCGATACACCGAGATAGCGATAGCCCGACTCGCTCGTCTGACACGACGCTTGGTAGTGATTTCGGAACAGCACATACGGAGTCGTCACATCATCGATTCCATGCAGCAGCTTCTTCGACTGAGCATCGACGGGAAAGTACACACGCGACAGCGGCTTTGGCTCGGTGCTGCCCGGTTCAATCGGGCTGACGCACGCGGGCGCATGTCCTTTTGGCGGCGGAAAGATCGCACGGCTCGTGTCACCACCGGATCGAAACGATCGAAACGCCACCACGCAGCCGGTTTCATCGGCGCGACTGCACAGCGGAATGTTTTCGAAGCTGCCACCGACGAGCTTGCCTTGCTCCGTTTCCACCGGACCGCCAACCGGCAGCGCGAGGAGCAGTCGCTCTCGCATCGTCGGATCTTTGTCGAAGATCTGTCGCAGAAGCCGCGCAATCATGTCCGCGCCCTGCGAGTGTCCGACGAGCACCACCTTGCGACCTTGGTTGTGCTGGCCCATGTAGTGCAAAAACGCATCGAGCACGTCGGAATACGCGCTCTGCAAAAACCGCTCTCGTCGCTCCGCCCCCGCAAAGTAGGTACCGATCGTCACCTGCCGATACAGCGGCGCATAGACCGCGCACACTTCCGAAAAGCGAGCCGCTTGCGCCATCACCGTCCGCTTCATCGGAGCCAGATCCGAAAAGTCGGTGTGATTTTGCGCGCTCATCGACAGATCCACCGTCGGATAGACATAGAAACAGTCCACCTTCGGCTGCGGGCTCGGCTGATGCGGCACCGTCTGCTTCGTTCCGTCGGCAAGCAGCTCTGTCGCGGTCAGATCCGCCGCGCAGACACTGCCTGAAAGCCCCGGACGACACAGCCACATCGAGTCTTTGGCGTACGTCTCGCTTTGATAGCCGACAAACGGACTGCGCAGATCCGCAGGAATCTTGGCCACAGCCGCCGGAGAGTGACAGCCCAGCGACGAAAAAAGCGGAAGCAGAGCGCCCAGCAGAAACAGTCTTTGCATCCACACATCGTACGTGAAAGCGCGCGTGCCGGGCGACTGAGCTTACTTACACAGCGACGGATCAGGAATCTTGCAGACGCTCGTCGCACACTTGGCTGGAGCCTGACAGCTTGGCGTTCCACTCGGCACGCAGCTTCCGCCGTCGGCACTTGGCGCCACGCACTTCTTCGTCGCGGCATCGCACGACGTTCCGCCCACACACAAGATGTAGGTCGATCCTTGCTGTCCGCAGGTGCCACCCAGCTGTGCCGTCGCGGGCGCCACACACTTGCCCGCAAGTGGACAGCTCAGACCGCTCAGCTTGTCGCAGTCCTGAGCCGTTGCAGAGCAGCTTTCGCCCAGCTTGGCCGGTGTCGCGCACGTTCCATTTCGACAAGCCAGCGTCGGGATGCACGGAACACTGTTCGATGCGGTGCTACAGCTTGCGCCCAGCTGCAAGTACGCCGTGCACTGTCGAGCGCCCGCAGCTCCGACACACGTCAGGCCCTTTTCACAGTCCGAGTTGGTCGTACACACACCGCCGGACTTGCTCGCGACCGTGCACTTGCCACAGTCAAGACCCGCGTCTTTTTTGCAGTACAAGCTCTGGCACTGAACGTCTTCGCCGCACGCGCTGCCATCGGTCAGCGTTCCCGAGGGAAATCCGCAGGCTTGCATCGGGCTCGACAGTGAAAAGTATTCCTCGCAGCTTAGGTTTGTCAGCTTCGCCGCACACGCTTGCAAGTCCGAGCCCACAACTCGAGTGCCCATCACCTGCGCAAGCTGCGGACAGGTCAGGTTGATTCGCGTCTCACACGTCGCAGCGTCGGGCCACGCGATCTGCCACACAAACGGATAACAGGCCTGCGCCTTCGCACAGTACGCCTTGATGAGCGCCGGACAAGCCTCCGCCGGACTGATCGACACCATCGACATATCCGTCGTCGATCCCGAATCCTCACAGCCAGACAGCGCCGCCGCCACGCACACCGCAATCGTCTGCCATCGGTTCTTATGCGTCATGGGTTTGTTTTCTCCTTCTCGCTGCGGTCGCCAAGTGCCCCAAGACCTGGAACCGCACCTAAGACCGTATCGCGTTCCCCGCCGACCCGACAAGGAAGCGACCGCTGCGCCACGTCGCACGAGCGAACAGCCCCAGCCCGCAATCGACCCTTGCGACCTCGGCCTCCCGCAAGAGAAAATACAACCAGGCACGATATGCCCAGCCAGCTACAACTGCTCCAGCAAGCCACCATGCGGCTCGATGTGAAGGCGTCGATCTGGCTGAGTCGGCTGCGCGTCGTGCCCAAGTTCGTGCCGATCCTCGACATTCGGAACATGGTGTCGCCCGCCACGCGCAAGCTGATCGACGATCCGCCGCCTCAATCGAGCTGGATGCCCGGTGCCGCCATCATCGAGCTAGACGCCGCGCTCTACGACCTGCGCGGTGCCGATGCCTGTGCGCGCTGTAGCCGCGAGTGCTCCGAAGTCGCCGGAAACACCATCTTGCGCAGCATCACCGAAGGAATGCTCCGTCTGTTTGGCACCTCGCCCGCCACCTTGTTCGAGCGCATGAACCAAGTCGTCAGCACCTCGGTACGCGGCGTCGAATACGTGTACACCGCGCAGACCGCCAAGTCCGGTCGGATGCTCGTTCGCTATCCGCAGTGCAGCAACCTACCGCACAGCGTGTTCGTTGCCATCAGCGGAGGACTCGCCGGCACCTTTGGCTTTCTTGGACTCACCGGCTCCGTCGCGCCGCCCG
>CALMML010000429.1 GCA_937868485.1 uncultured Myxococcales bacterium
CAGGCCGCGATCCTGTGTCAGAATGCGCCTGTGAGTGCTCAATCTGATGGGTCGGGGTCTGTCGAAGCGCCGCTCGTTACGCAGTCAACGGGCAAGACCCAGGTAGAAGAAACGCTGTCGGCGATGGCCGAGATCAAAGACGCGCGGCAGGCGATCCTTCGCGAGATCGACAAGCGCATCATCGGCCAGCGACATGTGATCGACCAGCTGCTCATCGCGCTGTTTGCCAAAGGTCACTGTCTGTTTGTCGGCGTGCCGGGTCTGGCCAAGACGCTGCTCATCTCGACGCTGTCGGAAGTGCTGAGCCTGCGCTTTTCGCGGATTCAGTTTACGCCCGACCTGATGCCGTCGGACATCACCGGATCGGACATCCTGGAAGAAGATCCCTCGTCGGGGCGGCGGGTGTTCCGCTTCATTCGCGGACCGATCTTTGCCAACATCGTGCTGGCCGACGAGATCAACCGCACGCCACCGAAGACGCAGGCGGCGCTGCTCCAGTCGATGCAAGAAGGGCGCGTGACGGCAGGCGGACAGACGCACGAGCTTCTGCCGCCGTTTCTGGTGTTTGCGACGCAGAACCCGATCGAGCAAGAGGGAACCTACCCGCTGCCCGAAGCCCAGCTCGACCGCTTCATGCTGCAAGTCGATGTCGGCTATCCGACGCTGGAAGAAGAAGTGCAGATCGTGAAGCGCGGTACGTCGGCGGACAAGCCGCAGATTCAGAAGATCTTGTCGCCGGAACGAATCATGGCGCTGCAAGACATGGTGCTGCGGGTTCCGGCGGCGGATCATGTGGTGCGCTACGCAGTGACGCTGTGTCACGCGACCCGTCCGCAGCGGGCACCGGGCTCGCGATCGAATCGGACAAGCGGCAGCATGCGCCTGGCGGGTGGTCCCAAAGAAGCCGAAGCGCTGTCGCTGGTGAGCGAGTATCTGGCCTACGGTGCCGGTCCGCGTGCGTCGCAGTTCTTGATCTTGGGGGCGAAGGCCAAGGCGATCCTCGAAGGGCGACCGGCGGCATCGATTGACGACGTACGCGCGCTGGCGCGGCCCGTGCTTCAGCACCGTCTGATCGTGAACTTCCACGCGGAAGCCGAAGGCATTGGCCCGCAGGTGATCATCGATCGGCTCCTCGAAGCGATCAAACCGTAACGGGACGCGATGACCTCTCGGCTGCTTGATCTGCCATCGCTGCTGCGGCTTCAGAGCCTCCAGCTTCGCGCGCGTCTGGTCGCCGAAGGAGCGCTCCAGGGCCTGCACAAGGCAGCGCATCACGGATCGTCGGTGGAGTTTGCCGAGCACAAAGAGTACGCACCGGGCGACGAGCTACGTCACATCGACTGGCGAGCCTGGGGCCGAATGGACAAGTACTACGTCAAGCGCTACGAGGAAGAGTCCGAGGTCCGTGGCTACATTGTCGTCGATGGCTCGGGTTCGATGGGCTATGGACGGCAGGATCAGCTGACCAAGCTGGACTTTGCGCGACTTCTGGCGGCGGCGCTTGCGTATCTTTTGCTGCGGCAGCATGACTCGTCGGGCGTGGTGATTGCGAAGGAAGCGGGGCCGCTCTACATCCCGCCGCGAGCGGGTCCGGCGCACCTGGGGGACTTGTGTCGGGCGCTCGAAGAGACGCAGCCGGAAGGACGGACCGAGCTGGGCGACGCGCTGACGCTGCTGTCGGAGACGGTTCGTCGGCGATCGATGATCGTGGTGCTGTCGGATCTGCTGCCGCCGCCACCGCTCGATGAGTCGGTCGATTACAGCGAATACCTGCGCAAGCAGTCGGCGCTCTTGCGGGCGAAGCTGGTCAGCCTGCGGGCACAGAAGCACGACGTGGTGGTGCTGCAGATCCTAGATGCCGATGAGCTGGAGCTGCCGTGGACGAGCCTGACTTGGTTTGAAGAAGTCGAGCCGACGCTGGCCGGTCACGAGCGGCTGTTTGTCGATCCCGGCGACGTGCGCAAAGCCTACCTGGCCGAGCTGACCCAGTTTCTGACCGAGACACGCCGCAGCCTGCGCGAAGGCGATGTGGACTACGCGCTGGTGCAGTCGTCGCGGTCGCCTGAGAGCGTGCTGCTCGACATCTTGCGCGGACCGCTGCGCCAAAAGGTGCGGAGGTAAGCGATGCAGTTTCTGTCGCCTGCCTACGCGGCGTTTCTGTTTTTGGGCATCTTGCCGGTGATCATTCACCTGCACGGACGACGGCGCGCCCAGGTGCGAAAGCTGCCGACGCTGCTGCTGCTGCGAGCGAGCAACCGCCGCGTGGCCCAGCGTACCCGGCTGCGACATGTGCTGCTGCTGCTGCTGCGGATCTTGCTGCTTTTGGCGATTCCGCTCGTGCTGGCGAGGCCGTTTGTCGAAACCGACTCGGATCTGCCGGTGCAAGTCAGTCAGACCCAGCGCGCGGTGCTGATCTTCGACGACAGCTTGTCGATGATGTATCAGCCGCAAGGCGAGCTAAACCTGGGCAAAGCGACGCTGTTTGAGCGCGGTCGCAAGCTGGCCAATCGGATCATCGACGCGCTGCCGCAAGGTGCAGAAGCGGCGCTCATCTTGGGCTCGCGGGGCGGGGAAGCGCCAGTCGGGGAGCTGACCTCGGATCGGACGCGGCTGTACTCGGCGATCTCGGCGCTGCGGCCCACCTATCGAGCCACGGACTTGCCGTCGGCGTTTAAGCGTGCGACGCAGATGTTATCGACGCAGCGCGACGGGCTGCGCCGGATTTACGTGATTGGCGATACGTCGGCACACGCGCTGGATGGATCGCTGCATCCGCCGCCCGAGACAGAAGTGTCGCTGGTCGACGTGCGCGAAGGCAAGATGCTGCCAAACTGTGCGGTCGTCGATCTGCGCGCAGAGCCCGCGTCGAGCATGGGTCCACGAGCGGTGCGCGTAATGGCCGAGCTTCACAACTTCGGCGACGAGCCGGTCAAAGAGCTGGCCGTCACGCTGCTCGTCGACGGTCAGGCGGTGGCCAAAGGTCTGGTCGATCTACAGCCGCGTGGTCAGGCGATGAAGCGCTTTATCCACATCTTGCCGCCGCCGCAGAATCAGACGCAGACGCCGGGCAATGGCGAAGCGCAGGTCACGCAAGGCGCAGGACTTCATCACCTGGCGGTGAAGCTGGCGACCGACGCGCTGGAAGCAGACAATGCGCGGCATCTTCGCGTCGATGTCCAGGCGGTGCTGCGAGTGCTTCTACTCGACGGAGATCCGCGCAATCTTCGTCGCGATGACGAAGCGTATTACCTGGAAATGGCGCTGCGCCCGAGTGAACGAGATGACTCGCCGCTTCAGCTGGTGACGCGCTCGCTCGATGAAGGACTCGGCAGCCTGTCGGAGTTTGACGCGGTGGTGCTGCTCAACGCCAAGGCGCAAGACCTGTCGCGACGCGGCATCGAGCGGGGCCTTATCGAATACGTCAAAGGCGGCGGCGGTCTGCTGATTGGGCTCGGGGACAACGTCGAAGTCGATGCCTACAACCGCGTGCTGGCCGAGCTTTTGCCGCAGCCGCTGGCGGTGATCAAGACGGCGGGCGCGCTGCCAAACGGTCCGACGGGCGAAGGGGAGTCCTCGACACAAGGTCCCGGTGAGCACATCGGTCAGCTCGATCGACATCATCCGCTGCTGCAGCCGTTTCTGACCGGGCGTTCGAGTGAGTCGCTGCTGTCCGCGTCGTTTGCGCGCTATCTGTTGCTTCAGCCGACGCCGCGCAGCCAAGGTGAGACGACGGCAATCCTGTCGTTCGAGAGCGGTGCCCCAGCGCTGGTCGAGCGCGTGGTGGGCCGAGGCCGCGTGCTGCTCTATACCTCGACGCTTGACCGAGACTGGAATGATCTGGCGATTCAGCCCGCGTTTCTGCCGCTGATGCAGCAGATCGTCCGTCACCTGTCGCGAGCGCCGCTGCAAAAGGCCGAAACCGAGACGCTGATTGGCCAGACGCGCGACATCAAGCTTCAGACCGGCGACACCCGCGTGGAAGTGACGCTTCCGTCGGGAAAGACCCGCCTGTTTGAGCGTCTACAAGGTCGCAAGCTGCTAAGCTTCGGCGAAACGCGCGAGCCGGGCTTTTATCGCGTCGCGACGGCGGGTGAGACAGGCGTGCTCAAGCCCAGGCCGAGCGAGCACTTCGTCGTCAACATCGATCCGATCGAGTCCGACTTGCAGCTTGCGCCCGCGTCGCGGCTCGCCGCCCTGCAAAGACCGCTCATCACCCAAGAAGCCAGTGCCGGTGGCAAAAATCCCCGTCGTCGCGTCGAGCTGTGGCATGCCCTTGGCTGGGTGCTGCTCGTGATCTTGCTCGGGGAAGCGCTGCTCTTGCGGCAAAAGTAAGGCACTTTTTCCGACGAAAGGAACCACAGATGTCGCGCTACGTCGTTTCAATCGATCAAGGAACCACGGGATCGACCGTTCTTTTGCTCAGCGAGCGACTGGATGTGGTCAGCCGAGGCTACGCCGAGTTTGCGCAGATCTATCCGCAGCCCGGCTGGGTCGAGCACGATCCCGAGACGATCTGGCAGTCCGTGGAAAAAGCGCTCGGCGCGGCTCTCGACAGCGCCGCCATCGACAGGAGCCGCATCGCCGCCATCGGCATCACCAACCAGCGCGAGACAACGGTCTGCATTGGTCGCGATGGCAAGCCGCTTCATCACGCGATCGTCTGGCAGGATCGTCGCACCGCCAGTCGCTGCGCCGAGCTTCGTCAAGCCGGACAGCTGGCGTCGGTCAAAAAGAAGACAGGCCTGGTGCTCGATCCGTACTTTTCGGGCACCAAGATCGAGTGGCTGCTGCGCCAAGTGCCCGGTCTTTCGTCGCAGGCTGAAAACGGACAAGCACGCTTTGGCACAATCGATACGTTCCTGATTCATCGTCTGTCGGGCGGATCGGCGTGGGTGACGGACCCGTCGAATGCGTCGCGGACGATGCTGTTTGATCTGTCGGCTCGACGCTGGGATGACGAGCTGTGTGCGCTGTTTGGCGTTCCCCAGGCCGCGCTGCCCAAGGTGGTTCCGTCGCAAGGAATCTGTGCCGAGACACGCGGAGTGCCCGGACTTCCCGACGGCATTCCCATCGCAGGCATCGCCGGAGATCAGCAGTCCGCGCTGTTTGGTCAGCTCTGTTTTTCGCCGGGAGAAGCCAAGTGTACGTACGGAACCGGCGCGTTTTTGCTGCTGAATACCGGTGCGAAGATGGTTCCGTCGGAAAATGGCATGCTGACGACGGTGGCGTGGCAGCGTCCGAGCAGCAAAGGTCACGACGAGTTTCACTATGCGCTCGAAGGCAGTGCGTTCATCGCCGGAGCGATGGTTCAGTGGCTGCGCGACGGGCTCGGCATCATTCAGTCGGCCAGTGAGATCGAGGCGCTCGCTCGCTCGGTACCCGACTCCGGCGGTGTGGTGGCGGTGCCAGCGCTGGCGGGACTCGGGGCTCCGCACTGGCGACCCGAAGCGCGCGGCCTTCTGTGGGGACTCACGCGCGGCACCGGACGCGGCCAGATTGCGAGAGCTGCGCTCGAGGGCATTGCCCTACAAAACTGTGATCTTCTGACGGCGATGGAAGCGGACTCAGGGCTGCGGCTGTCGAGCCTGCGTGTCGACGGTGGCGCGGCGCAAAACGATCTGCTCATGCAGCTTCAGGCGGATCTGCTCGGGGTCGAGATCGTTCGTCCACAGATGCTGGAAAGCACGGCGCTCGGCGCGGGACTGCTCGCGGGACTCGGCGTCGGGCTGTGGCGGTCGGCGGGCGAAGTGGCGGCGGTCTACAAGATCGATCGTCGCTTTACCCCGTCGATGTCCGCGTCTGCCGTCAGCGCCATGAAGCAGCGCTGGAAAGAAGCCGTCTCTCGCTGTTAGTCGCCAAGAAAGCGCAGCAGAAACGCTTCGTAGATCGGGTTGGCGATCTCGATGTGCTGGCCGCTGTCCGATGCGGCGACGATGCCGGTATCGAGCAGATACGACTGAATCTCATCGGACCGGCACAGCGCAATCTCTTCCCCGCCGAGCAGCCTCAGCAGCAGCTCTTGCGCTTCTTTTCGTCCCGTCACCGCGTCGCCGACCGACAGAAGATGCACGCAGTCTTCGCACAGAAGCTGCTCGGCCATCGCGCGAATGTGCTGCGCCGTCGGAAGCTGTGACGCGAGCACAGGCGATGGACTTCCGTCTGATCCACGACGAGGACTGCCCAGCTGCTCGTCGAGCTGATACAGGATGCGACTGACCAGCCACGGCTGACCGCGCGTCTTGTGCCACAGCTCGTCGCGGACGTCTTTGCCGAGCGAAATCCCCGACGACTCATCAAAGTCACGCAGCAGCGTCTCCAGCTCGTGCGGCGACAGGCTCGGAAGCTCCATCGCGTGGGCAATGTTCCACAGCGAGCCACTTCCGCGCGTCTCGTCTCCCGTCGGTCGTAGCTCATCACGCAGATCGCGAACGTGGGTCTTTCCCGACAGCACAATCGCCGACACAAAGGGCCGCGACTCGTCTTGCAGCGACAGCGCCGATCGAAAGCTCCGCAGCATCGAGATCGTCAGCTTGCGCGGCGGCGCGTCATACTCGTCGAGGATCAGCACCAGCGGCTTGCCCAGTCGCTTCTGCACATCCCCGAGGTACAGACAGAACGACAGCGACTGCGGCTCCGTCGGATTCCACTTCGGCAGGCTCGGCAGCGGATACGCAGCGTGAATCGTTCCCTCGATGTGACGAAACAGCCCGAGCAGCGACTGATCTTCGGCCACTTGCAGCGAGCACAGCGCCACCGCCAGACCCGCTCTTCGCGCCGCACTCGCCAGCTCTTTGCAAAACGTGGTCTTGCCCGACTGGCGTCCGCGATGCAGCAGCAGCGACTCACCGCGCAGCAAAAAGGACAAAGGCCGCGAAAGCCGCGACGAAAAGTCCACCATGAAGTCTCGGCCAGGCACGCAGGGTCCGGTGATGTGAAAGCGACGCGTCATTGGAAAATTGTGAGCCAGTTTACTCCATGACAAGTCAAAGACAGGCTGCTGCGGACGGACTCCGCGTCGTTTGTGCGCCCAGTGTGGGTGAATCGACGTCGGTTACTGAGAATGCAGCGGCAGGTTGCCAATGCGCGCGCGTCCTTGCGGCGCAGCGTCGGGCGTCAGCACCACATCGACGGGCTGACCATCGTCGTATTCGGGCGGACTGATGACGCGCGGACGGTCCGCCAAGTGCGCCAGCGGTCCTGGTCGCGCCGCAACCGAAGCCTGCGACGGCACCGACGCAATCCGCGCCGTCAGCGAATCATGATCGGGCGTGCGGACAAACAGCTCGTGGGAATAGCGACTGCTCCGCCTCGCGAGCGGCGATCCACCGTGTAGGACATGCGACAGCAGACAGCCGAGCAGCATCGCCATCGTAAGCGGAGTCTGAAGTCGCGGACCTCGCTCGGTACGCAGCTTCCCAAGCGCAATCACCGTCGCCATCAGCAGAAACGGAACCAGCGCCGTCGAATAGTGCGACTCGATGGAGCGCACTCGAGGAAACGACGACAGAAAGTTGATGCCCACAATCGGCAGCGTCCCGACCGCAACGCGCCAACCCAGCAGCGGCAAGCCAACAAGCGGCCACAGAAGCGACAGCAGATAGCCCGCGCGATCCCACGTCACCAGCGGCAGCACAAACCGCAGCGGATGACGAACCAGCAGCCACAGCAGATCGCGACCGGAGCTGACCTTGGCACCCTCGCTGGCGAAGTGCAGTCCATACGAGCCCAGCTTCGGCAAAAAGCGCGGCTGAATCGCGACGATGTAGACGCCAAAGTACGCAAGCAGCAGCAGCCCAAGGCCCGCAAACATCCACCTGCGCTGAGGCTGCGTCACCGCCAGCGCCCACAGCACCAGCGCTTGCTGCAGCGCGATGTCTTCCCGACACAAAAGCGCGAGCAGCCCCCACAAGAGCGCTCGTCGCAGGTTCCCTTCATCCAGTGCATCGAGCCACGCCGCAAGCAGCGGCAGCGCCATCGTCACCGGATGCACATCGTGCAGCGTCGCCACCGTAACGGTCGGATACAAAAAACCGCACAGCGCGAGCCCCAGCGCTCGCCAGGAGCAGCCCAGGTGTCGACATGCCAGCCGATAGATTGGCAGCGGCCACAGCGCGACACAGACCGCCTGCGTGACCAGCAGAAGTGGCGCAATCGGCACGCCCAGCCGCGCAAGTCCCGCAAAAGGCAGCAGGATCGGCTCCAGGTGCAGCCCAATCAGGTGCGGAGACTGCACAAGCGGCACGTCGTACTGACCCTGCGAAAGGCCCCAGACGATTCGCACGTAGTACGAAAGGTCGATCTGGCCATGGAAGGTCTGAAAGCGCGCCAGCGACAGCCAGGCGTAGCCCAGCGCGTACGCCAGGCAGCTGAGCCACAGAAGCAGGGAAGGATGAATCAGACGGTCAGGAAGGAAGCGTCGCACAGCAGGCGAGCCAAGCGGGATCGGTCGTTAGCCCGACATCGAGGCGATGAAGTCGGCGTTCGAGTCGGTCTTGGCGATCTTGTCGCGCATAAACTCCATCGCATCGACGACGTTGAGCGGATGCAGCAGCTGACGCAGGATCCAGATGCGGTTGAGATATCGATCGTCGACGAGCAGCTCTTCCTTGCGGGTGCCCGACTTGTTGATATCGAGGCACGGGAAGATCCGCTTTTCCATCAGCTTGCGATCGAGGTGGATTTCCGCGTTGCCGGTGCCCTTGAACTCTTCGAAGATGACCTCGTCCATGCGCGAGCCGGTGTCGACGAGCGCCGTGGCGATGATGGTCAGCGAGCCGCCTTCTTCGATGTTGCGGGCCGCGCCAAAGAAGCGCTTTGGCTTGTGCAGCGCGTTCGAGTCCACACCACCGGACAGGATCTTGCCCGACGGCGGCACCACGGTGTTGTAGGCGCGGGCCAGACGGGTGATCGAGTCGAGCAGGATCACCACGTCGCGCTTGCACTCGGCGAGGCGCTTGGCCTTTTCGATCACCATCTCGGCAACCTGGACGTGACGGGCGGGCGGCTCGTCGAAGGTCGAGGAAATGACCTCGCCCTTGACGGTGCGCTGCATGTCGGTCACTTCTTCCGGGCGCTCGTCGATGAGCAGCACCATCAGATAGACTTCCGGGTGGTTCGCGGTGATGGCGTGGGCGATGTCTTGCAGAAGCACCGTCTTACCAGCGCGCGGCGGCGAGACGATGAGACAGCGCTGACCCTTGCCAATCGGCGCCAGCATATCGACGATGCGCGTCGAGTAGTTGCGGTGATCGTATTCGAGCCGGAGCCGCTTGTTTGGATACAGCGGCGTCAGGTTGTCGAACATGATCTTTTCGCCCTGGTGATCCGGGGCGTCGCCGTTTACGCGATCGACCTTGAGGAGCGCGAAGTAACGCTCGCTGTCTTTGGGGGGACGAATCTGACCTTCGACGGTGTCGCCGGTGCGCAGGCCGAAGCGGCGAATCTGCGAAGGCGAAACGTAAATGTCGTCGGGACCGGGAAGGTAGTTGTAGTCGGGAGAGCGGAGGAAACCAAAGCCGTCGGGAAGCGTCTCAAGAACGCCATCACCGAAGACCTCGCCTCGGTGCGAGGAGTGATGACGCAGGATCTCGAAGATCAGGTCCTGGCGTCGCATGCCAGAGACATTCTCGATGTTGAGCCCTTGACCCATGTGGATCAGCTCGGACATCTTTTTGCGCTTCAGCTCAGTCAGGTTCATCGGGTGCGTTCCTCGGTTGGATGGGCGAATGTAGGGAGGATCGACGACGAGTGGTGGCTACGACCCAAGAGATCGCGCTTCGTCTTTCGGACGTCAGTCCCTAGCGTTTTGGGAATCCGGCTGGTTATGGCCCGGCTGGTTTGTTCTTAGATATCGACGATAGAAGCTGCTCAGGACGAATGCTTGGTTGGTTACAGCCAGATCACGGTACGGCAACCGAAAAAGGCTGTCAATCACGAGATGGGAAGTTAGGCGACGGCTCGTGGTGAGACGCTTAGAACCCAAGTACGGCGGGCGTTTCGACGGTATGCTGCGGTGGGTTCGACGGGATTGCGTCTCGTACTTCGTGAAAGGTCGGCTCGACGGGCGCTCGTCTGGGCAGCTTCCGCAAGCGCAGCAGCAGATAGCAGATCGGACCGCTCGCGATCACCAGCACGCCGAGCCCGATGGCCGAAAAACCCCACATGCCCGTCTCATTGCGTCCAAACCACAGCGACAGCCCAAGCAGCGACACCGGCAGGCAGCCAATCAGCGCCGCCACGACGGGCCCCCCAGGAATTCGGAACGGACGCACAAGCTGCGGCTCTTTGATGCGCAGCACGATGAGCGACGCAAACTCGAGCACCACAATCGCGCCGTAGAGCAGCACATCGATCTGCACCAGCCGTCGGAAGCCGAGTCCCAGACACGCGGTATACAGCACAGCGGCGAGCAAGATGCTGCGGGTCGGAGCGCCCGTCTCGGGATCTTTGCGCGCCAGCCACTTGGGCAAGATCCCGTCGCGCGCCATCGCGAGCGGCAGCCGTGCGTAGCTACCAATCAGCGCGTTGAACATGCCGAGTCCGCACAGCGCGCCACCGATGGCAATCGCCACCGCCAGATAGGGACCACCGAGACGACGACCGACTTCGACCCAGCTGCCGGTGCTCCATTCGCTTACGGGCAGTCCGCTGGCAATGCCACACAGCACAGGAATCACATAGCAGCCAGCGACGAGCACCACGGTCAAAAACATCGCGCGCGGATAGGTCTTTTGCGGGCTCTCGACCTCTGTGGCGACGGGCGATGCATTTTCCCAGCCCATGTAGTTCCACAGACAGAGCAGGATTCCGTTCAGCCACGGCATCACCGATCCGCCTTCGTGTGACGAGATCCGAAGCTGCGACGGCAGGCTGGAAAACAGGCTGACCGGACCGTGACCCGACAGCGCGATCGCCACCACGACGACAAACGGCAGAAGCAGCGCCGCAGCCATCAGCTGACTGGCAATTCCGACGGTGCGCGTCCCACGAAGGTTCCACCACACCGACAGCGCGATCATCACGAGCGCCGCGTACCAGCCTGCACCGCCCACCGACGAGTCCGACAAGGCAGGAAACAGCTGTCCCAGATACGTGACGACCAGCATCGGGTAGATCGCCATGTCGAACAGGCTCATCGCCAGCGCCATCCACGCCGTCTGAACGCCCCAAAACGGACCGAGCGCGCGACGAGCCCACGCGTAGTAGCCACCTTCACTCGGCAGCGCGGAAGTCAGCTCTCCGACGAGCATGGTGATCGGCAGGCTCCAGATAAACGGCACCACCATCAGCAAGAGCAGCGCGCCACCGAAGCCGTATCCCGAGACGATCTCTTCGAGTCCGTACGGTCCGCCCGACACCATGAAAAACGTCGTCGCCACCAGTGCCCGCAAACCGAGCTTTTTCGAGAGGTTGGGTCCGCCGTGAGCGATCTTCGGTTCCTTCGCAAGCCTTGCTGCCGCCCGATGCGCACGCGATCGCTGCGCCCGTCGAAGCTTCACACTTTTGCGTGTCGTGGCAAGCTTGGCCACCGAGGAACCGTGTTTCATGCGCCGTCTACTCGCGCAGTTTGAAACAGCGCGACCCACTGTCGCAAGCGCGTTTTTTTGACATTTTTCTCGAGCTTAAAAGGCCTGGCCAAACTCCGCTGAAAATCGCGGTGCGTACATGCCTCCCGACGACGGAAGCTCCAGTGGAAACCCTAGATCAATTCGCACCACTTCGCGGTTGAACTGCGGCAGGCCCAAGCGCAGGCCAAAGCCAACATCTTGGCGATAGCGACTTTCGACGAAGGTTCCGTCGCGAAGAAAGCCGCTCAGCGATCGCGGCGCATCTCCACCGTCGTAAAAGACCACGGCTCCGACATGAACGGTCCACAGGTTCAGTCCCTTGGTACGAAGCTCCGCGTTGACGCGATAGAGCGCGGCGCCTTGCAGCTCTCTCGGGGCATAGCCGCGCAGACCACTGTCCGATCCCAGCGTCATGCGCTGCTGCTCGAGATCGCGACCGCGAAGCTGAACCTTGGCCGACAAGTGCAGTCGCAGCGGACCCAGCGCGGGCGAGATCTCGCGAACCTGCGCCGTCAGGTATTCGTTGAGCAGCGCGCCACGCGGATCGATGCCGTATTGCAGACGAAGACCGCCTTTGACCTCGTAGGAAAACAGGTTGTCTTTGCTGTAGTGCTGGCTCGCGAAGCTGCCCGACGCTTCCAGGTAGTCACTCGAAAAGCCGAAGCCGTGATAGGCGTAGCGCAATTCCAGGTTTAGCTCGGGTCCAAGCCGCAGATCTTCCGACAGAGCCAGCGTCTGAATGTCCTTCAGACGGATGTAGCGCGCGGTGTACAGGTTCAGCCCGACAAACGGACCGCTGGCGCTCTCACTGCGCGGCAGAAGCTGACGATACGCACTGCGCACCGCGTCGGAGATCGTGTCAGGAAAGTCGTCGGGCAGACCGTACTTCTGATGCTGCACGCGAAACCCAAGCGCGAGGTTGAGCTTGTGGACAATCCCCGCCGAGTACTGAACCTGGATCTGTCCGGCCACTTGCTCTCGAGTGAAGACATCGGGAACCGACTCGCCTGCGACCTGACGCTGATAGATCGTTCCGCCGGAAAAGTAGCGCGCGATGTCTTTGGTCACTTGCAGCTTCGCTTCCCAGCCAAAGCGCGTTCGCAGCGAAAACAGCGGTCGTCCGACTTGAAAATAGAGCTGTCCACCTTCGACGTGGCTCGACTCTCGGTTCAGAAACAGTCCGCCGATCAGCTTGAGCTGATGTCGCGAGCCCCAGATCCGATAGTCGGTGTACGACATCCCGAGTGAATACCGTCCCGGATCGAAGCCAAAGTCGAGCGACAGCCGCTTGTTGCGTCCCGCCAGGTTGTGCTCGGCAAACTGAAACGACAGCACATCGAGCCGCGCCTGATCGAAGCGAAACTCAGTGTTCAGACGCAGGCTCCACTGATCTTTGGTGACGACGAGCACGCGCACTTTGTCCGGCGACGAGCCACGCACCGCCACCAGCCGCGCCACCGACAAGATGAACAGCGTTCGCAGGTTGCGTCCGCTCTCTTCGACGAGATCGCGACGAAACGGCTCACCGACCGCAAACAGCAGCTCGCGCGCGATGACTTCGTGCCGCGTCCGCGCGTGCACCGCATTGAGCCACGTCCACGGAATGTAGTTCGACAGCGGAAAGTCACCCGGCAAGATGACCTGGCTCGCGTCGATCCAGACCTCCTCGATGCGCTTGCCTTCCGGCTGCGGATCCAGATCCGAAGGACTGAGCTTCCGTCGCGACAGCGCGTCTTGGATCAGCTTTTCTTCATACTGACCACGTAGCTGCGGCTTGTCCGCGTGTGCGCTCGTCAGACCTGCGACGATCCACAGACCTGCGACGATCCACAGCGTCCCCCACAGCAGCCAGCCGATTCGGCTACGGAACACGAGCGTCTGAGTCACCGCCTTGCTTGCCCAGCTTCATCCGAGCAAAAGCAATCACTGCCGGCAAGATCGAAAGAAACACGACGACGATGATGACCAGCTCGATGCGCTTCGGAATGCTCGGGAACAGCGAACCCAAAAAGAAGCCGAGCAGCGTCATCGACACCACCCACGACACCGCGCCGATCACGTTGTAGAGCGCAAAGCGTCGATAGGTCATGGCTCCGATGCCCGCCACGACGGGAACGAAGGTGCGCAGGATCGGCATAAAGCGCGCGATGATGATGGTCTTGCCGCCGTGCTTTTCGTAAAACGCGTGCGCCTGACGGATGTGCTCGGGGTTGAACAGCCGCGACTTGGGCCGACTGAACAGCGCCGGGCCGGTCTTTTTGCCAATCGAATACGACAGCGCGTCGCCCAAGATCGCCATCAGCGACAGTGCGACGTTCATCTGGAGCAGGCTCAGCCCGTACTTGGGATTGGCCGCAAAGACTCCCGCCGTGACGAGCAGTGAGTCGCCGGGCAGAAAGAAGATCATCGCGCCCGTCTCGGCAAAGATGATCGCCATCATCACCAGCAGCGGATAGCCCGTCGCAATCGCCTGCGCGATCAGATCTTCGGGATTGCGAATCAGGTGCAGAAACTGGCGCAGGAGTTCCATTTCGGTCTTATTCCCCGGTTTTGCGGTCGGAAAGTCGGCGTTTTAGCAGAATCTCTAGGGCTACGTCACCAGCGCGTGTCGCAGCGTGCGCTACGGACTTGGATCGGGCTGTGGCGGCAGCGGTCCCAGCGATCGATCGATGCGCTTCAAAAACGAGTACCACGGCGCGGACAGCCCCGGAACCTGAACGCTCACGTAGTGAAAGCCGCGCGCGCGCCACTCGGCAGCTTCTTGCGGCGACGGACGATACGGAGCCTGCCCAATCCGATAGACGTTGTAGGTCAGGATCGTCGGCTTTTTCGACAGCACATAGTCGAGCGGCGCAAACTTTTGATGACCCGGACGGCTCGACATCGCGGGGACTTTGTGGGCAACGTACTCGTCGGACAGACCAAACGAATCGAGCGCGCGAATCCCAGCGTAATAGACCTGCGCACCGGCGCCTCCGACGACTTGATAGTCATCGGGCTGCACGTACTGCCCAAGCCACTTGCCAATCGCGGCGCGGTCGGCGGTGTAGTGACGCAGATAACCGGGCGTATCAATGCCGTGATCCGCACCGATAAACGACAGCGCATGCCGATCGATCACGTAGCTGTTGAGCCCGTGGAGCAGCGCAAAGCAGCCCAGGACCAGCCCAGTCCGCACCACGCGGCCCGCAGCCAGTCTCCACAGCCCCAGGACGCCCGCCAGCACCAAGAGCGGCACAATCGGCATCACGAAGCGATACAGGCCCATAAAGTCGCCACCGACCGACATCACGTACAGCAGAAACGGCCCGGCCCACCACAGAAGCAGCCCACCTGTGCGCCGATAGGCCGCGTCTTGCACGCTCGGCAGCGCTCGCACAAAGCCCAGCAGCCACAGCAGCGGCAGCACGACGAGCTTCAGATCTCGCACCACCGCCCACAGGTAGTAGCGACCTTGCTGCCACGCGCCCGAGCCGCCCGACGACTTGATGTAGAACGTGTTGGGCACAAAATAGCCGTAGTACAGCCGTCGCCACGCCAGGTGCGGCACCGTCAGCGCCAAAAACAGTCCGACCAGGTACAGCTCGTCTCGGCTCGGCCAGAGCGTCTTACGCGACGCCTTCACGTACAGCCGATGCAGCCCGAGCAGCGCGCACAGCAGATAGCCTTCAGGACGCGTCAGCGCCGAAAGCCCGAGCGTGATGCCAATCGGAAAGAGCTTCGCCGTCTTGCCCGCATCTTCGTCGAGCGTCGCCATCAGATACCAGCCAAGCGACAGCGTACAGAGCAGCGTAAACAGCTGCGTCTCCAGCCCGCCCGACGCCCAGCAGGCATAGCCGGGAATCCCCGCCAAGATCCAGGCCGGAACCGAGTCCCACAGCGACGGAACGTGCGACGAAGAAGCGTCCGCTGGATCACGCAGCCGACGGAGCACTTTCGCGCAAAACAGCATCGTCCCGATCGCGCACAGCGTTCCCAGCACGCGCGACGACAGCTCGGCGGGAATCTTTAGAAACAGTCCCAGCGCGATCAGGATCGTCCACAGAAAGTTGGTGTAGCCCTCGACGCGCTCGCCCAGGTTGAAGACCAGCGCACCATGCTCGACGAGGTTTTTCGCATACACAAACGAGATGAACGCATCGTCGGTGACAAAGTCAAACGCGAGGCTGTGCGCACACAGAAGCAGCGACGCGAGCCCGAGCGAAACAAACAGCGCTACGCGGGGTGAAGTAGGCATTGCCGTACCACCTCGAACAGCGCGCCACAGGCAATCAGCACGAGCAGATGAAAGATCTCGTGATAGCCAAACACCTTCGGGAACGGGTTGGGACGCTTGCGCGCGTAGGTCAGCGCTCCGAGCGTGTAAATGATGCCGCCAGCGACGTGAAGCGCGACGACTTGCGGACCCAGGTTGCGCCACTCACCGGGCAGCCCGAGCGCACCCGTCCAGCCGAGCACGACATACGTTCCGACGTGAAGCCAGCGCGGAGCCGTCGGCCAAAACACGGTCTGAAGCACGCCAAACGCCGCGCCCGCCCACAAGATCGCGCACAGCAGCTTGCCGAAGGAACCACCGACTCCGACGACGGTGATCGGGGTGTAGCTGCCCGCGATGAACAGAAAGATGTTCGCGTGATCGAGCCGCTTCATCTTGACCCGCGCCGCTGGCTGCCAGTGCTTGCGGTGATACAGCGCCGAGATCCCGAGCAGCGCGATCAGCGACACGCCGTACACCGTCGCACACAGTCGCGCGGTATCCGACGCCGCTTGTCCGATCAGCCAGTACGCGAGCGGAAACGCGAAAAAGAATGCGATCTGGTGCGACACGCCGCGCAGCAGCGGCTTTTCCAGCACCGTCACAACCTCGTCGATCGTATCCAGCAGCGTATGCGACGGTGGCTGATGCGCCAAGTGCTCGCTCTTTCGTCGCGACTTCGAGTTCGCGTGCTGCGTCGTCATGTGCCTCGCCACCGTCTGGAAACCTTACGAGCGCTTGACCAGCGTCACGATGTTGCGCTGCGGCGGAGCGTGCTCGATCACCGCTTGCTGAAGCCCGAGCCGACCGAGCACAAACTCGACGGCGCGCACTCGCTCTTGCATCGACGGCGTGTCAATCGGCAGATACGGAATGCGGAACTGCTCAAGCAGCAGCTTCACCATGCCGTCGATCCGCACCACCGAGTCCCAGTCGACGCCCGCGCGCACACCGTCTTCCCGCAGCAGCGAGCGATGCGGACGCACGAAGAACACCACACCTTCAGCGACCCACTCCATGTAGTGACGGACTTCTTCGCCGCTCTGGCCGGACATGATCTCGCCGAGCGCCAGCGCGTGTTCCGCCGCGTACGCCAGGTTGTCAAAGGCGCGATCCGAGACAAAGCCCTTCTCTTGCAGCTTCTCGATCGCGATCTGACGCTCGAAGACCCGTCGCTGGTAGTCGCTCACGCGCTCCATGTCGGTGCGCAAGCTGTCGAGGTCGATCTCAAGCTCGGCGAGGACGGCGCGAGCCACCTCGGTGATCATGGGCAAGCCGTAGCGACGGCTGACCCAGCGAGTCATGGTGGTCTTTCCAGTAGCGTGGGAACCAACAAAGTAGATGCGCATGGCGGCCCAGGGCCTAACAGCCCGAGCCGCGCACTGTCAAGCGGAAGGACTTTCCGACGCAGCTTTGGCTTCCAAGACACGGCGCCAGCGCGCTTGCAGACCCATCCGCAGAAGTCCCTGTCGCAGCGCAAGCTGCAGCACGGCCAGCGCAAAGAACGCAGCGCCGATCCCCTGAACCACCGGACGCCACAGCATCACCACTTGCACGGCGCGGCCTTCGCTCGACAAGCGCTCTCGGCTGATGTGACTGCGCGTCGCACCCCACGGAATCGTCTCTTTGGGCGGGAGACCCTGATACGCGGGCTGCTTGGGCTTGTCTTCGCGAAGGGTCTCACCGGAATCAGACGACTCTTTGGATACCTTGCGCGAATAGCTCACGTCTGCGCTCGAAGCCATCGGAGCCGACGCCCGTCCGCCGAGCACCAGCCCACCAATCAGCAGCGCCCACAGGCCACCGATGCACAGCCCACCGACCACCAGCCAAAACAGCCGCTTTTGACCAAACAGCCACGGCAAAATGTAGAGTCCAGCGATCACCATCTCGGTCACGCACAGCAGCACCATAAACGTGCTCACCGTCGCAGCAGCAATGCCCAGACACAGCGCAATCGAAAGCCGAAGCAGCCGCAGAAGCCCGAGCGCCAGCAGCAGCCGCTCAGCCACGATGAGCAGCACGCCAAGGACAAACAGCTCACCAAACGACAGCGACGGAAAGCGAACTTCGGGCGACAGCGACTCATAGATCGGCAGCCAGTCGCGATCGTAGCGAAGCTCAATCTGCGCCGACGCTGCCGGAGCCGCCAGCTCAGGAAGCCACAGGCTCCCAAAGCCAAGCCCGATCGTGCGCTGAAACGACTGCCGATGCTGGAGCGACACCGACTGCTCCCCTTGCGACAGCGGCAAGAGCAGCGCGCCCGTCTCATTTTTCGTCAGCAGCATCGGCTCACCACCCAGGCTCGCGTACGTCGGCTCCGCGCGCATCGGAACCTGAAGCTCTGCCGCACCTTGGTTGTCGAGCACAAGCGACGTTTCCCCCAGCACCTGACCGTCGCTGCCCAAAAAGAACGTCGTCCCCGCCGAAGTCACCGCGTAGCTCTGCGTGCGCAGCGCTTCCAGCCGCACCACGCGCCACGACAGCACCTGACGGTCATCCATCAAAAAGCCCTGCGCGCCGCGATACTGAGGCCGAAGTCCCGTCTCACTCACGCTGATGCGCTGCGCCACCGTCTCCACCGCCGGTCGCAGCAGTGGATGACTGTCGAGCAGCAGATAGTGAACACTCGCCGCAACCGGAGGCCGAAACGCCGTCGACGGAAGGCTTCCCCGCAGCGTCAGGGTGTGTTCACCCGGCGGAACATTGCAGCCATAGTCCCCCGACTGCTGCTCACACGACAGCGCCGCGTCGAGCTGCTGCACCCGCTCGCCGTTACGCGGCGACAGTGAAAAGCGCTGATGCGAGCGATTCGGATTGCGCAACAGGATCGTGTACGCAAAGCCGGCGCCCTCGGGAGACATCGTGATGTGATAGCGACCAATCGCCGACACCGGCAGCGCCTTTTCCGTCTGATCTCTGGTGACGTGAACGACGGTGAAGCGCTGCTTGCCACCTTCTTCCTCGTCGCGGATCAGCTCTCCGTCGCGCACTTGCGAGTCAATCCACAGCACCTGCGGCGACGTCGAAAGCTGAAGCCTGTCCCCGCCTTGCAGCGCGACCTGACAGCGCAGCGAAAACCGAGGCTGAAGCGGCGTCAGCTCATACTTGTCCGATCCGCCTCGTGACAGGATCGCATCGCCTTCGCAGCCCCACAGTCGAGCGCCCGCCGCTGTCGACAGAACCTCGACGGTAGGACCAGTGCCCGCCGTCCGTCCCGTCAGCGTCAGCATCAAGCTCCGTGGCTCAAAGCTGCCTTCGATTCGCAGCGTCTCGACCACCGTCACAGCCGGACGCGCACTGAGCTGCTGATAGTCCGTAAGCGGCAGCGTCACCTGCGACGAAGAACTGGTCGAAAGCGGTGCATCCGACGGTTTCTTCGGCGGCGACGGCGGAGTCCCCACCGCAAGCGCCCCGTCCGCCTGCAGCAGCGAGAAGACACACAACATCACAGCCAGCAGCTTGGGTCGCATCACCATGACTTCACACTACACCGGTAGCAACGTTTCGTCGGCAGGAAACCCGCTTCGAAGCTAGTACGAAAAGCGCGTCACAAGACCCAGCGAAGACGGCCCGAGCAGCGTCGACACCTGCACCTGCCGCTTCGGTCCTGGCAGCGCCATCATCACGATTCCGCTCGCCACCGACAGAACCCCGAACGAGACAAGCCCGCCGCCAATCCTCGCGGTGTCAAACACCAGATTGCACGTCTTCATTCCGTCGGGACACGGTGCCCCCGATGCGGGTGTACCGTCGACGCGCAGCGCGGAAGCTCCAAAGCCAATTCCGACCAGGCCAACTCCGACCAGGCTCCCACCGAGCGCCAGACGCCACTTCGGACGCGGCATCACCTCGGTACGATAGACAATCGGCTTCGGCGGCGGCGGCGGCATCACCGGTTCTGGCTCGGGAGACTCATCCAGCTTGCTCAGCACCGCATCCAGCTGCGCCACCTGCCCCGCCTCGACGGTCAGCGTCGCGCTATACGGAGGCTGTCCCAGCAGTCGCAGCTCGACGGGAAGCGATCCCGCAAAGCGACTTGCTTTAAACGGCGTAATCCCGACCTTTTCCCCCGCCAAAAAGACATCCGCACCCGTCGGAGAAGACGAAATCTGCACCGTTCCACGCCCGCGACTCGCCGACTGAACCAGCGCCGCGCTGAGCTGTCCCGACGCGCCTTGCAGCGCTTGATCCACCGCACAGTCGTCACAGCCAACCGCGCTCCGAGCGGCCATTTCCCCGATGGAAGGATCAAACACCTCGACGTCAAAGTTCCAGCTGGCCTTGTCACTCGGCGCTGCCGTCGCTGCTTTCGCTGTCTTTTTCGCCCGCACCCGCAGCACAAACAGCGCTTCGTTCACGTTGCCAAGCTCGGTCAGACACTGCGACGACGACAGACAGTCCGCCAGCTGCGGCCTAAGCTTGAGCGCCTTGTCTCCCGCCACCACCACCTGACGCTCTTTGGCGACGGACTTGCTCACCGCCGAAAGCAGCGATTTTTGCTGTTCCGCCGTAAAGTCTCCGTCGATAAGCAGCACCAGCGCAGGCGGCACCGACACCACCACCGTGCCGGTCTTTTGGTTAAAGCGCATCTCCACCGTCTGACCCGGCAGCGCTTTGACCTGTTCTTCGATTCGCTGCTCGCCCAGCTCGACGATGATGCGATGATTTCCCGACTCCAGCAGCAGCGGCAGCGGCAGCGGCAGCGCGCCCACCAAGTGATCGTCGACCAGCACCCACGCGCCTCGCGCTCCGAGCACGTTGACTTCACCCGCCGCTGGCCCCGTCAGAGCCACGATCCGCTGCGCTTCCTTTTGGTCCGGTCCATCCTCGTCGCCCGTCGTCTCTTGGAGAAACCGCCGCATCACATCTTGCGCGGCCACCGTGCGACCTTCCGACTCCGCCAGCTTGCCCAGCTGAAACAGCGCTTCTCCCGACGGATTTTTCCGATACGCGTCTTCGAACAGCGTCTTGGCCTGCCCGTTATTCTTCGCAACCAGCGCAGCTTTTCCGTCGGACAATAGCTTTGCCGCTTGCTGCACATCTTCCGCGCTGGCCTTGGTCTTGCGAGCACTCTTGGCCTCGACAAACGATCCAACCAGCGACGACAAGATCGCCCAGGCCAGCACGGCTCGACTCGCAGCACGTAGCGCGCTCATGGACACCCTTTGACCTCGATCGTCTCTTGCGGACGGACCTGCACCATCTGACCGCCCCCGACGTTTACACGATGCCGCCCCGGAGGCATCCAAATGTCCTCGGTCTGACAGCGCCCAGCGACGACTTTGCTCACGCGCAGACGACCCACCTTCGGAGAAATCCGCTTCATCGCCTCTGCCACCGCGCGGTGTCCGTCCGCCTTCACCTTGCCGAAGAAGCCCGGCTGCTCGATCTTGTCGTACTCCGTCATCGCCTGCGCCCACGCTTCTTGCGCCTCATACGTCTGACCCAAGTGAAACGACAGCTCGTAGCCCACCGACGAACAGACCGTCTTTTCTTCCTTCTTGCGACTACACAGTGTGCTGGCTTTTTCGAGCAGCTTGCGCGCCTTGCGATAGTCCTTGCGCGAAAACGCCTCGACGCCCGCACGAACCATCTCGGTCACTTGCGACGCCGAGATCTTGATCGAAATCGTCTCTCCCGCCACGACGGTGACTTCTTGCTGCCCGCCGGGATACGTGATGCGATGTTCTCCCACCGGCACTTCAATGGGCTTACTTCCGACGGTGTACGCCTGCTTGTCGATCTGAATCTGCATCCCCGCCGGAGCCTCGATGCGAATCATGCCTTTTCCACCCTGCGTCGCTCCCGGCTCCGCTGTCCCGCTGCCCGCCGGACTTGCGCTGCCCGCAGGATCGGACGAGCCCGCTTGCGTCGATGTTCCCTTGCCCGTCTCGCTGCCTTGCTTCGGATCGACCACACGCGCAGCCTCGGTGCCTCGATCGCCACCGCTCTCTCTCGTCAGCTTCGCCATCACCGTCATCGCCCGCTCACGCAGCGCCGCGTCGGAATCTTTGGTCAAAAGCCGCACCACCGGCAGCCCCGGATGCACACCGCCGCTCGACGGAAGCGCCGACGCACTGTCCAGCGTCTGACTGCGCACCAGCACGCTCGGATCTTTGGCCGACTTCAGCAGATACGGCACCGCTTGCTTCGCGGGCCAGCCCGACAGCGCTTCCACCGTCGATCGTCGCACCTCTACGTCCTTCGACTGCATCGTCGCGCCCAGATCGTCCGCCGTCAGCTCTTTCGCAGGCTGTTCCCCCAGCCGACGGAGCGCCGACTGAGCCCACACCGCTTCCGCCCCGCCGCGCGCCACCGCTTCTTGCAGCAGCCCGACGCCCGCTCGACTACCCGCTTTCGCCAGCGACACCGCCGCCCGCAGCCTCGTTAAAAACCCTGCTTTTTCGTCGCTGAGGATCTTCGTCAGCCAGTCCAGCTTGCTCTGCGGAACGTCGTCGCTCATCTCGACCGCCATCGCTTGCGCTTCGGCATCGCCCGTCGCGACCATCCGCTCCACTTCTTTGGACTGAGTCTTATCACCGAGCGCAACCAGCGCCGCCGCCCGCGCCACCTTTTCACCCGATCCGCCCTGTCCCGAGCCCTTCTTCAGCACTTCGACCAGCGAGCCCTTCATGTTCGCATCGCCCGACGCCAGCTGCGACGCTTTGGCAATCGCCCGCATCATCTGCATTCGCACCTGCGCGCTCTGATCGCTCAGTCCTTCCGCCAGCGCCGCCATCGCATCTTTGCCACCGACGCGACCCAGCGAGTCCGCCGCCGCCCGTCGCACCTCTTCCCGCGCGTCGTGCATCGCCTTGCGCAAAAGTGGCAGCGCCTTGGGAGCGCTCACGTCGGCCAGTGCCGCCACCGCCTGCGCACGCACATTCCAGTCATCGTCGCCGAGCGCCTGCTCTGCCCAGCTCACACTCCGCTCCGCCAGCACCATCGGATCACCGTCGCACAGCTTCAGCAAAGCGCCCGCTTCCGCCTGACGAAGCAGCCCACTCCGCTCTCCGCCGATCAGCTTCTGCGACAGCTTGCTCGCGTCTTGCTTGTCGCCGCAGTGTCCGATTCCCTGCGCCGCCAGGATTCGCTGCGGCATCGCCGTCCCCGGAGCCCACAGCGTCACACGCAGCGTCGGCTGACCGCTCTGATCGTCGAGCAGACACAACGCATGCGCTGCACTCACCTGAAGCGTCCCCGGCACAATCGCCACTTCCGACAGCAGACTGCGCGCCTTGTCGTCGCCCAGCGATGCCAGCAGCGATGCCACCCGAATCTGACGAGGACTCGACGGCATTCCTTGCGGCAAGATCTGAACCAGCTGATCTCTTGCTTCATCGTCGCCAAGCTGCGCTTTGTGGCTCAAGATCTCGATCCGACTGTCATCCGTCGGCTTGCCCTGTCCGATCTTGCTCGTCAGCAGCGTCTTCGCCTTGTCGTCGCCCAGATCCAGCAGCGCCAGCGCCGCCTGAAGCTGAACCTGCGGATAGCGATCTTCCCCGAGCGAGTGTTCCAGCAAGTTTCGTCCCGCCGGAGCCCCCAGCTTTGCCAGCGATTCACCGACGGAAACAATCACGATCGGATCGCCGCCTTCATCCGCTCGACGAAGCAGCGCCGCCGTCGCACCTCGGTTGCCGATCACCCCCAGCGCCCGCGCTGCCCCCGCTTGCACTTGGGCATCCGCGTCGCGCAGCTTCGCTTCCAGCAAGCTTCGGTGACGACTGTCCCGACTGTCTTCCAGCGCCGACACCGCTTGCCCACGCACCGCCGGATCTCCGTCGAGAAGACCTTCCTGCAAGATCTTCAGCGCCAGCGATCGCAGCGACACCATGTCGATGTCCTCGATTCGTCCTCGGCTCCGCAGCTTATCGAACAGAATGTAGCCACCGACGAAGATCGCACACAGTACAAAGGGAACCAGCGCCAACACGACCATCCGTCGCTGCTTCGACAGCTCCACCTGCGGTAGCTTCGACAGCGTCAGCCGCTTGTCCAGTCCCGCCGTCGTCTGCTCCCCACGCTGAAGCCGATCCAGATCCTGAACCAGCGCCGCCACCGACTCGTAGCGATCTTCGGCATTTTTGGCCAGCAGCTTCGCCAAGATCGGCGCGATCGCCTGCGGAATGCCAAACTGCTGCGTGTCTTTTTCGAGCGGCGGCACCGTCTTTTGCAGGTGTCCGATCAGCACCTCGCCGAGCGTCTCACCGCCGAACGGCAGCTTGCCCGTACACATCTCGTACAGGATCACGCCGAGCGCATACACATCCGTCCGCACATCGACTTTTCCGCCGTTGATCTGCTCGGGAGCCATGTAAAACGGCGTGCCCACAAGCGATCCCGTCCGCGTCAGCTTCATCGACTCACCGTCGACGCCAACCGTCTTGGCAATGCCGAAGTCCACCAGCTTCAAAAGCGGCGGCTCTCCCGCTCTCTCGACGAGAAACAGGTTTTCCGGCTTCAGATCGCGATGCACAATGCCAGCCTGGTGCGCGGCGGACAGACCCGCGCAGAGCTGACGCATGATCTGCATCACCTCGCGAAACGGCAGCCGACGCTTTTCCAGAAGGCTCGCCAGCGACTGTCCCGACAGATACTCCATCACGTAGTACAGTCGCCCGTCGGGAAGCTCGCCGATGTCGAAGATGTCGATCAGGTTTTGGTGACGGACCCGCGCGATCAGCCGCGCTTCTTGTCGGAAGCGCTCGACGGCTTCCTGGTTGTTCATGATCTCGCGTCGCAAGACTTTGAACGCCGTGCGATGTCCGAGCGTGCGGTGCTGCGCAGCGAAGACCTCGCCCATCCCGCCTTCTCCGAGCAGCTTGACGATCTGATAGTCGCCAGCAACCTGCCCGATCAGGCTGTTAGTCTCGTCGGACATGACTTTCCTTCTCTGCGATCGCAATCAAAGCTGCCGCCGCATGAAGGCGCACAGCAGCATCAGACGACGATAAAAGTGGCACAAGCTGTCCCTCGACGGACGTTGCACTTGGCCCCAAGTGACCCACGGCGGACAGAGCCCGTAGGCGATAAGCATCTTGATCTAGTAGCTTGCGAAGCTCGTCGAGCACCGTCGCATTTCCACTACGCGCCAGCGCCAGCACAACGAGCGGCTTTTCATCCCCAGACACCGACCCGAGCAGCCCCGTCAGCGTCAGGAGCGCATCCGTCTTGCCACCTTGGGCCAGCGACAGCAGCGCGTCGATGCTCGCTTCGGTCACGGGACGCTGCGCCGCCTGCTCACGAAGCTGCTTTTCCGTCGCTGCATCACCTTGACGCACCAGCTCCAGCAGAAGCAGCAGCCGCAGTCCCTTCGAGAGCTGCACACCGGGTCGCACCAGCCGCTCTCTCAGCTTCGCCAGCGCCCCCGTCTGAGCTTTGCCCGCCTGCGACAGCGCCAGCGCCGCCCACAGTCGCGCTTCTGGCGTCACTGTCTCCGTCGCTGCTGCCGGGTCCAGCACCGGCACCGCATCCTGCGCACCCAACCGCAGCCGCACCGCCTGCGCCTCGATCGCCTGCGCACCCACCGCCGCTGAAGTCCGCTTCGTCAGCTCCGCAAGCAGCAGATCATCCCCCGACTGACCCAGCGCATACACCGTCGGGAGAAGCAGCCGCAGTGGCTCGTTTTCATCGCGTAGCAGCTCGATCAGCTGCGGCAAGAGTGCCCGTCGACCCACCGACTCAATCGCCAGCGCCAGCGCCCGCTTTTCCACCAGCGACCCGCGCTGGGCCGTCTGCATCACCGTCAGTGCTTTCCCCGGCGTCGAGTCGGACGAAAACCCCTGCGGCGACAGCGTTCGCAGCGTCAGTGCTGCGACGAGCGCAAGTCCCAGCCCCAGCGGCACAAGCCAGCGCCACCGCGACGGACCCAGCGGCGATCGCTTTACCGGGCGCGTCGACACCGCTTGCCCGACGCTCGCTTCTTGCCACAGTCCGCGCCGTCCCCACACCACGTCCAGATCGTCGCGTAGCTGCAAGCAGTCGGGATAGCGCTCCTCGGGCAGCTTCGCCAGCGTCCGCAGGATCACCGTGTCGAGCCGCACCGTGTCAATGTGCCGCGCCGGAACCTTGTTTCGCTTCGATACCACCGACGGCTTCGCCGCTTGCCCAAACAGGTGCGACCCGAGCAGCGCCGCCAGCGTATCGCCCACAAACGGACGATCACCTGTCACCGACTCAAACAGCATCACACCGATCGCGTAAATGTCCGCTCGTCCGTCGATGCTTCCCGTCGATTTGATCTGCTCTGGCGACATATACGCCGGCGTTCCCATCAGCGCGCCCGTCGCAGTGGCCAGGACATCCTTTGCCGCAGACCCCGCATCCGGCGCTCCCGTCGCTGGCTCCGGCTCTCTGTCCTGCCGAATCTTGGCCACCCCAAAGTCCAGCAGCTTCACCAGCGGCATCGCCCCATGCCCATCCGTCCGAGGCACGAGCATCACGTTTTCGGGCTTTAAATCGCGATGAACCACGCCGGCGCTGTGGGCGGCGGCGACGGCTGACAGCAGCGGGGCAAACACTGCGATGATCTCATCGTCTCCGAGTGGTCCTTGCTCCAGCCGATGTCTAAGCGTCTGCCCCGACACCACTTCCATCACGAAGTACGGCGCTTTGTTCGGGCACTGTCCAAAGTCGTAGACCGCGACGATGTTTGGGTGTCCCAGCTTCGTAACCAGCTCCGCCTCTCGCTGAAAGCGAACCAGCGCGTCCCCATGCTGGCCCAGCTCCGCGTTTAGCACCTTGATGGCGACGTCGCGTCCGAGCTTTTCATGCAGCGCCGCGTAGACCGTGCCCATGGCGCCCGATCCCAGGACGCGCAGAAGACGATACTTCCCGCCCAGGATGGAACCTGGCCCCACGCTGGCCGCAGCGACGGCTGGCTCTGACATGTCTCATACATTTTAAGTGAAGCATGTAAGGCATACAACGCATCCATCTGGAAACAGGAAGAAAAACGCCTGGGTCGGCATCGCACTCGACAGCACATACCAGCCTGATCTAGCCTGCGCGCCGCCGATGACTACGAACCAAGTTCCTGACCATCACTATCCACGCGACCCGCACAGCAGCGCACCGCGCGATCCCAGCTTCTGGACCGCCGCTCATGGTCGCGCCGTCGATCCGGGTGTGCTCGATCGTGCGCTGCAAAAGGCCGCTGCGCTGGGCCCGCGTGGTGTGTTCGTGTTCGATCTCGACTCCACGCTGCTCGACAACAAGCCGCGCCAAGCCCGCATCGTGCGCGAAGCCGGTCAGCACCTGGGAGAGCCGCGACTCACCAGCTGTCAGCCCGATCACTTCACCGACTGGTCGGTCGAAAAGCCACTTCGCTGCGTCGGCATCCAGGATCACGAGCTGGACGCGCTGGTCCCCAAAGTCCGTCGCTACTGGAAGCAGACCTTCTTTACCAGCGAGTACTGTGTCGACGACATCGCAGTCGCTGGCGCCGTGGACTTCGTGCGCGAGGTCCTGTCCCTCGGCACCCGCATCGCCTACTGCACCGGACGCCACGAGCCCATGCGTCAGGGCACCGTAGCCTGCCTGGCCCGCGAAGGCTTCCCGGTTCCCGATGCGCAGCAGGTTCACTTGCTGATGAAGCCAACGCTCGAAGAGCACGACGACGACTGGAAGGTTCGCGCCCGCTCGCTGATCGCCCAGCTTGGCACCGTGCTCGCGGCCTTTGACAACGAGCCGACCCACATCAACAGCTACTTTGTCCACTTTGGCGACGCCCAGTGCGTCCACCTGCTCACCGACGACTCGTCACGCGGCATCGCGCCCCATCCCGACATTCCGTCTGTGCGCGACTTCCGCCGCGCCCGCTAGTCCACCGACACCACCGGCGCTTCCACACCACAGACGTGCTGGAGGCTCTCGATGTGGCGAATCATCACCAGACCCGGCGACTGACCCTTGTACGCCCCTTCGAGCAGCAGGCGCAGCGATCGCTTGCCTCGGAACGGCACGGTGAGTAGCTGCATCTGCGTCCCGCCCTGCCCTTGCTGACCGTAGATGAGCTGCCCGCGATAATCCGACAGGATGTCCTCCGTCTGCTTCACCGACGTGGTCGAAGGCACCGCGATGAGCGCGTAGTACTCCAGCGGATCGCGATCGGCATCCAGCTCCACGGTCATCGCCAGCTCTTCACCGACCTTCGCCGCCGCGCGACTCACCGACACCTTGGCAAACGGCTGCGTCGTCTTGGTCATCCGCAGAAGCTGCGCCCGGTCCACTCGAGCAATCGCCCCAGCCGGAACCGCAATCGTCGCTGGACCCACCACCGTCTCTTCAAAGCCAAGCGGGCTGCCATCCTGCTTGCGCAAGCCCGTCTGCACCGGCGCGCTCGCTCCGATCAGAAGCTGTAGCTCGATAAACCGCACCAGCGCCATCGGCGTCGAGTACACCCCACCGAGAAGCGCCGGCCCCTGAATCAGCCCCGGCTCTTGCAGAAGGATCATGTTGCGGCTCACCTGCCGATACAGCTTCGCGAACTGCGCTTGGTCACCCTTTTGATAAAACGCCATCGCCAGCTCGGTCAGGTACTGCGTCGCACCGACTCGCTCAAACGCCCGCAGAAAGCGGAACGTGTCGTACGCCTTGGCAAACGCCAGCTCGGCCTCCTTGCGGTCCAGGTCGAGCTTCGGCAGCAGCTTCTCGGAAGCCCACCGAGTCACCGCATCATCCGTGATCACCTTGTAGACCACCTGTCCGCCGATCTCGACGGGAACCACGTCCTGACCACTGCCATCAAAGCCGCCCAGCTCCTCGGTCTTGAGTCCCTTTTTCACCAGCGCCTGCCGAATCCGATCCGCCAGCGCCTGCGCCTTCTGCTGCGCCTGCTGCACCCGCACATCCGGCGACGCCGCCACTTGCAGCGACCGCACCGCCGAAAACAGGTTGCGCGCCACCCAGCCACTCCACAGCGGGCTCGTTGGCAGCCCCGGATACGGACGGCACAGCCCTTCGCCCTTGTCGCAGAAGGCTTCGTCCAGATCACGCACGTCCTTGTCCACCGACGTCCGCAGCGTGTGCGCCAAGCCATCGTCACTCAGCAGCCCACGCTTCACAGCCGCCAGCAGCGCCGACCGCACCGCCACCCGCGCTGACAGCGCTTCGGCGTGCCCAAACCACGACTCGCTGGTCGTATAGACGTTCATCGCCATCCCGCGCAGAAGCGGCCCCGCACCGGCATAGACCCGCGCCGTTTCATCCGCCGCAATCGTCACCGGCCCGCCGTCCCCAAACTGGAGCCGCGAGAACGTCACCTTCTGCTCGCCGATCGTATCCATCGGCAGCTCGCGCCGGTCGTAGACCTTGCCGTCCGGCCCCTGCACCGTCAGCGCCAGCACCCCCGGCTTGTTCATCGTCAGCGCCAGCTGATGCGTGGCAGACCCCGGGGGCACCGCAAGCTCTTTGCTGACGCCCGGTCCCGTCACCAGGAGCCGCAGCGTGCTCTGCGTGGCGTTCACCGTATCGATCGGCACCGTCAGCGTCGCGCCCGGCACAAACGTCTTCGGCAGCCTCGCCTCAGCCCCGGCGACCCGCTTTACATCCAGCTCGGTCTGCGCCTGCGCAAAGTCCAGCTTCTGCACCGCCACCACCCGCATCGCCACCCGGCCCGTCTGCGGTGGCAGCTGCACCTCGACCTGCGCCCGACCGCTCGCGTCCGTCACAATCCGCTGGCAGAACACCACCTTCTTGTCGCCCTCGCGGACTTCTTCCTTCATCGCCTCTTCTTCGTCACCATCGCCGCCGCCCTGCGCGCCGCCCCCCGATGAGCTGACGCCACCAAGCGACATCTTCTTGCCCATCGTGCGCTTGGCCATCTGGCTGCCGCCGCCGTAGCCGCCACCACCCGAGCCCCGTCCGCTTATGCCAAACGCGCCGACACCGATAGACCCCATTGGAGCCGGTGGAGCCGACGGAGCCGCCATCGACTTCATCGGCGACGACGACTCTTTCTTGCGCTCGGCCCGCTCAATCATCTCGCCATCCAGCTCGGACGCATCGTCTTCCATGCCGGTGTTGTCGCTCCACGAAGACACCGACTGCGACGCGCTGCGCACCGAGTCACCAACCGCCGAGTTCAGATGAGTCGCCGGGCTACGCGAAGGCACCCGGTTGTCATAGACCTCAAGGATCGCCGACACCGCCACGCCCTTGCCTGCATCCTCTGCCGCGATCTGCACCGGAATCGTCGCCTTCGGGCTGCCTTCCTTCGCAGCCTGCACGCTGACCTTGAGCGATGACGGCGGAAACGCGAGCGCCCAGCCTTCCTTGAACGTCTCCCCGACAAAGCCGCCGATCGTGACGAGCGAGTACGGTCCCGACACCGGCACATCGATCTTGCGACCTGCCGCAAGCTCGCCCCCGAGCTGAAGCTGCTTGGACACAAACGTCCCGTCAGGGTTTGGCGTATGAACGAACAGCGCCGCCGAGGTCACTTTGGTCGTCACCTCAATGCCAATCGAGCCCGACTGCGCGATGAGCGAGCTGACCACGAACGGATCACTGCCCTGCTTCTGGCTTTCGACAAACAGATCGCGACCCGGCACCTGGACCGTGCGCTCATACGGGGCGACGCCGACCTTGTGCAAGTAGCTCACGCCGCCTGCCGCCATCACCATGTCCCGCTCGACGTGGCTAGAGCCCTCAAACTGATGACGCAGGCTGCCACGCGGCGACACCACTTCGATCTGGAACGGACCCGAGTGACCGCCGACGTTCAGCGTACCGAGCAGCTCCCCCTTTTCGACCATCACCGTCTGCGATGGACCCGCGTAGGTGCCATTACAGCCCGGCAGCATGCAGCGCGAGTGAACCTTCACCTCACCGCTAAATGGCTGGTTCGACAGCCGCAGCTCGTTCTTGAACGACAGGCCGTTGCCCCAGCGCTTGCCCGCCCCTGCCGCGTTGCCCAGAAACCACGCCCCGCGAATCCGCTCTAGCTCGTCGGCCTTGGTGACTTTCTTCCACTCGTGCGCAAACGACAGCGATCCCAGCGTGCCTTCGACCACCGAAAACGTCGCCTGACCTTTGCCCTTGCCGCCCTGGACCGCCACATCAATGCGGTACTCGCCGAGTTCCAGCTTGCGCGCCGTTCCGTCCAGCACTTCCAGCACCAGCACGCCACTTGCGTCCAGCTTGCCCTTGACGTCTTGGCTCTGTCCGTCGCGCTTGGCCAGCTTGCCCGACACCTCGGCGGACGGTCGCCCGAGCGCCATCACCTTCAGGTAGACCTTTTCGTTTGGCCAGTACTGCGGCTGATCGGTCGTCACCGATGTGAGGTCCAGCGACAGCGCCGCCTTCACCCGATCGACCGGACCCAGCACCTTGCTGTGATCCATATCGACCTTCCAGAACTTCGACTCGCGCACGCCCTGCGGCTTCTTCTTGACCGCCTGCGCGCCACTGCCTACGGCCACCGCCAAGGCACACAGCGACACCAGCAACGACTTTTTCATGGCAGTCATCGTACCGCCAAGCGGCAGAGCCAGGCACGTCTACCGCCATCATTCCCCGCGCTGCGACGGAAGC
>CALMML010000430.1 GCA_937868485.1 uncultured Myxococcales bacterium
CTTCAGAAGCTTGAGTGCTGGCCTTGTATGTTCCTCTCCAATGTGATCGAACCGTCCTAGATTTGCCACCCAGATCCGCAGATGGGCCAATGCTTCCGCGGGGGTCATGATTTCGTATTCGACACATGACGCCAGAAGATTGAGCGGGAGATTCTTGGTCAAACTCAGAATGCTGGACCGCCACATCAGGCTGCGCAGCAGGGAAGGAAACACCGTCGGCGTTCGCCGATGTCGGATGTCACGTGCGCAGTCCGCTGTCAGCCCGGCCACCGCGTGTTCGATGTCACGCAGCAAGCCCCTCTGACCCAGCGGACGAAACTCCCACGCGTGCTTCCATTCTTTGCAGAGCAAACGGCTCCACTGCAGCGGTGAGGCATTGCTTCGTCGCATGTGTTCCGTCAGGCACTGGAGCAGATATTCTGGGACCTTTTCGTGGGTCCGCCGTTCATCGCGGAGTTCCTGCAAAACCAGCTCACCCCAATCCACAAAGCGACGGTTGCAGGCTCTCCTGTCTTTGTCTCCCAGCTTCTGTTCGTAAAAAAACTCGCGCAGCTTCGGCAAGCAGAATGTGTACCCACCGGGAACCCGAAGAATCCAGCGCGCGACGGGCTTCATGGCTTGATCAAGCCCTTCACCGCTAGGTATGTTCGCCAGTTCCATCAAATCATCGCGCGCAACCGGAGCGAGTGCGCACGCCAGCACAGACAGAATCCGCCACGTGTCACCTCCATGCTGGAGTGCACCACGCTCGCTCGTCTTGATCATCGATTCCCAGACACCGGACAAACCAACCGGAATGTCGGCGTCCGGCTTGGCAAGCCAGTCTCTTAACGCTGTCGAGCTGTCCAGTGGATCAATGAGCAAATTCAGCGTGAGCGGATCTCCCTCGCTTTTGACAAACAACCGCCGCGCGGCTGCCGCTTCCTCATCGCAATGTTCTGACACCAAGCGCTTTGCACGAAGTGCTGCCAGGATGTCTGGCTCGGTCAACGGTGCCAGCTCGTCTTCGTTGGCTGACTGTTTCTGCAAGCCCAGCCGCAGCCGCAAGCCGTGAGCATCCGCTTCTGCAGTCTGGCGCATCGTGAGAAGAACGCGCGTGCAGGCAGGCAGGTCGGGCGGCAGAAATCCCGGTTCGATCGACCAATCACTGGCTTCGTCGATACCATCCAGAACGACCAGCAGTCTGTCCCCATTTGGAAGCGGACGACGCAAGTACTGCGATACCATCACCCGCTCGCTTTCCGGCCCTAGATTGTGCGGTGCGGGATCTCCGTGCAACGCAGCCAGTCGACCCAGCAGAGCAGTGAAGGCTTCTCCCGCCAGGCTCAAATTGAAACGGATAGAGATCGGTAGGAACGCGATGCGCAGCCCATCTTGGTTGGCCAAGGACTCGATCAGACGACATACCAGCGCCGACTTGCCTCGACCAGTGGGAGCAACCAGCAGTTGGTATCGTGTGCCCTCGCTGCCGCAGGCCCAGCGTTGCAAACGATCGAGCGTTGCGTCCCGTCCCACAAAGGACTTCGGTGCGTCATCTGTATCCAAATAGTGGAGCAGAAAACGCTGCACGGCATCAGCGGACCGCAGCGGCAATCCAGACAGCAGGCGTTCGATCCATGGACGAATCGGGTTGATGAGCGGCGGATCTTCTATCGGACCAGGTGCTGCGGGCGCGGGAGTCGACACGCTCTGCTGGATCGTGATCGAGCTACCCGATTCTGCATGAATCGAGCCGATGTGTTGGTGCTGCTCGGTGCGTTCCTTCATATGGCCCCTACCACAGCCAGGCTCGGCGAACGCCATCCTATCGCATCGGTCGCATCGACGATAGATCGTTACGCTCGACGCACGGCTTGCCATCGTGTCACAGATGCGCAGAACCCCACCGAACGGGCGTCGGACCGGACCCGGTCTGCGCAATCCTGGGCTTCCTGGCTGGTGCCTGGCGGTGATACGGTGCGCTGCGTGGGAGCCACCTTGTCTTTGGTCGCCGCGTTCTGCACGTTTGTCACTTCTGCTTTCCACTCGGAGAGGCGTTCATGATTCCTGCCACTGGCGATATCGTGCGCGTGCGCTCGCGGCAGTATTTGGTCGAAGGGGTCGATCCGCCGCCGAAGTCGGGGGACAGTACGCGGGTTCGGCTGTCGTGCATCGAAGACGACGCCCAGGGTGAACCGCTGGAAGTACTGTGGGAACGCGAGGTCGATGCGCGGCTTCTGCGACAAACCGATTGGGACCGCATCGCCAGTCGGGGTTTCGATGAGCCGCGGCTGTTTTCGGCCTATCTGCACACGCTGCGCTGGTCGTGCGTCACCGCGACCGATCCCAAGCTGTTCCAAGCCCCCTATCGCGCCGGCATCGAGGTCAAGGCGTACCAGCTTCAGCCGCTGCGGATGGCGATTGCGATGCCGCGCGTGAACCTGTTTATTGCCGATGACGTGGGCCTGGGCAAGACGATTGAAGCCGGCCTGATTCTGCGTGAGCTGACGCTGCGCCAGAAAGTCCGGCGCGTCGTCATCTGTGTTCCCCCATCGGTGGTACGGCAGTGGCGCGATGAAATGGAGGAGCGCTTCGGCCTAAGCTTCGTCATCTATGACCGCGACTTTGTCAGCCAGGTGCGACGCGAGCGCGGCTATGCGGTCAATCCATGGAAGACCCACACCCGCTTTATCCTGTCGCACGCGCTGGTCCGTGACGAGCTGTACGCCGCGCCGCTGCGCGACTTCTTGGGTGAGTTTTCCGGCGGCTCGCTTCTGATCCTGGATGAAGCTCACAACGTCGCGCCCGCCAGCGGGGGCCGTTATGCGATTGACTCGAAGCTGACGCGGGCACTGCGCGACCTTGCGCCGCGCTTTGAACACAAGCTGTTTCTATCGGCGACGCCGCACAATGGACACTCGAACAGCTTTTCCGCGCTTCTGGAGCTGCTCGACCCGCAGCGCTTCGTGCGGGGCGTACCGGTCGATGCCAAGCTGCGCGATGCCGTGCTGGTTCGTCGCCTCAAGTCGGATCTGCGCGCCCTGGGTGAGACATTCCCAGAGCGGCAGATCGTTCGCATCGAGATCGACGGACTTCCCGAAGACGCCCCGGCGCTCGCGCTGTCTCGCTTGCTAGAGCAGTATCGCCGGGCCCGCGAAGAACGCCTGGCGTCCGCCAAAAAGACCCAGCAAGCCGCCGCCATGCTTGTCGTCCTGTCGCTGCAAAAGCGGCTGTTGTCATCGATCGAAGCCTTTGCGCGCACCCTCGACATCCATCGCGCCGCGGTCGGCAAAGAATCCGCAGCAGATTCGCACCTACCGCCTTCGCACGCGCTCGATCTGCTGGCCCTGTCCCCCGATGGGGATGATGATCGCGCCGACCTTCCCGAAGAAGAAGTCGAGGCCGAGGCCGATGCGCAGATGCAGGCCGCCAGCGTGGTCACTTCGGTCACCGCGCAGGAACGCGCGCTCCTAATACAGATGGCCGACATCGCCACAAGGAGCCGTTATGACGTCGATCCGCGTGTGGCCTACCTTCTGTCGTGGATTCAAAAGAACCAGTGCCCCAACCTGGGCCAGCCCGACGCCGACTGGCTGCCGCGCCGCGTCATCATCTTCACCGAATACGCCGACACCAAGCGCTACTTGCAGCAAGTGCTGGGCGATGCCATCCGCGAATCACTGCGGGGCAGCGAGCGCATCGCTACCTTCCACGGAGGCATTGGTGAAGACCGCCGCGAAGCCATCAAGTCCGCCTGGAACGCCGACCCGCAGCGCCATCCGATCCGCATCTTGATCGCGACCGACGCCGCGCGCGAAGGCGTAAACCTACAGAACAACTGCGCCGACCTGTTCCACTTCGACATTCCCTGGAATCCCAGCCGCATCGAGCAGCGCAATGGCCGCATCGACCGCAAGCTCCAGCAGTCCCCCATCGTGCGCTGCATGTATTTCGTCCTGCCGCAGCGAGCCGAAGATCGCGTGCTGGATGTCATCGTCAGCAAGACCCGAAAAATCCACGAAGAGCTGGGCAGCCTGGCCCCGATTGTCGGACGACGCATCGACGAAGCGCTGGCGCTGGGCATTGCCCACGATCGAATCGAGGATCTGACTCAGGCCCTTTCGCAGGTCGATGCACCCGACCCCGGTGACGATGCGGGCGACGCCAAACAGCCAACCGACCCCGGCGCGGCGTCCCCTGTGCACGGACGGGCGCGCACGCTGCTGTTTGAAATGGGCCACGCCGAGTCCAGCGCCCGGCGCGAGCGACTGGACCGGCAGCTTCGCGACCTGCGCGAGCAGCTCAAGCGGTCGAGGGAGTGGATTTCTCTTGATGACCGGCACTTCCGCGATGCGCTGTCGGCGTCGCTCGAAACCATTGGGGCCGAGGGTCTACAGCCCGTCGATCCGGCCCATGCCGCAAGTGATCCCGCCCGCGCAAGCTGGCAGCTTCCCAAGCTGCACGAGCGGCGCGGTGCCGATCCGTCGTGGGCGGCGACCCTTGACACGCTGCGCACGCCGCGCAAAAAAGGCCAAAGTCCTGCCGAGTGGCGACGCGACGCGCCGATTCGCCCCGTCGTCTTTCGCGATCCCGGCAACCTAAATGGGGATGTGGTTCACCTGCACCTGGAACACCGCGTCGTCCAGCGACTGCTGGGACGTTTTTTGTCGCAGGGCTTTCGCGACGATGATCTGCGCCGTGCCTGTGTGCTGCGTACGGTCGAGGCCGTGCCCCATGTGGTGCTGCTCGGTCGGCTGTCTTTGTTTGGGGACGGCGGCGCCCGCCTGCATGACGAAGTGCTGGCCGCGGCTGCCGAGTGGATGCCCCCCGAGCAGCGCAGCGGCAAGTCGGGCCTGCGCGCGATGGGCGAAGAGGGCAAGGCCGACGTGCTGCGGCTTATCGAAGATGCGCTGGCCGAGCCCCGACTGCGGGAAGCCGAAACGCCGCTGCAAGTCCGTCTGCGTCAGCATGCCAGCCGCGATGTCGCCGAGCTGACCCCCAACCTGGAACGCCGCGCTGCGGTGCTGGCCGACCGGGCCGCTCGCGAGCTAGGCAAGCGAAGCGATGCCGAAGCCGCCGACATGGCCAAGATCCTTGTTTCCCAGCGTGAGCGGATCGAGCAGCGCCAGCGCCAGCTTGACGAGGAATCGCGCCAAGGCCGCCTCGCCTTTGATGCCGACGAAGAACGCCAGCTCGCCGACGATCGTCGCTACTGGCAGACCCGGCTTTCGGCCATTGCCCGCGAGCTGGAAGGCGAACCCCAGCGAATCCGTCGCAGCTATCAAGTCCGCGCCACCCGCGTTGAAGCGGTGGGCCTTGTCTACCTTTGGCCGCTGTCGAGCTAAGCCATGGCTGCAAAATCTTTCGACCCCCAGCGGGAAGCACACAAGTCTTGGCTCGGCCTGGTCCAGCCCGTCGGCCTGGTGGTATCGGCCCCGGCGCTGTGCAAAGCCCAGCTCGTCTTAGACAAACACATCGCCCCGGTTTCGCAGGCCCTGCAAGCCGTGCTGGTGCGGCGGTCCACGCTGCGCGGCGATGGCGAGCTGCGGCTGACCGACTTCCCGCGCTTTGCCCGTGAAGTGCTCGGCTGGTCGGCGGCGGACTTGGCCGGGGCACCCGACGGACCGCCGCTGCCTGATTCGCTGTGCGTCCAGCTTGCGTCGTATCAGGAAACGCTGCGCCCCACCTATGCGGTGTACGACCCGATGGCGCCGGGGGCGGGCACGGCGGGCGCGGTGCCGATTCTGCTTGTGCAAGTGGTCGATCCCGGTACGCCGCTCGACCAGGTGGCGGACGACCGCGAGGACCACCGGCCCGGATGGTCCGCCAGTCCGCAGGCCCGCTTCGAGCGACTTCTGCGCGGCACCCAAGTACCCGCCGGCCTTCTGCTAAACGGCGACGAGCTGCGCCTGGTCTACGCGCCGCCGAGCGAAACCAGTGGCTACCTGGGCTTTCCGATCGCCGAGCTGGGTGTGGTGGCCGGTCGCCCGCTTTTGTCTGCGCTGCACATGCTGCTGTGCGAGCACCGCGTCTTTTCCGCCCCCGATGGCAGCCGACTTTTGGATGTGCTGGCCGAAAGCCGCAAGTACCAAAGCGAAGTCTCGACCCGGCTGTCCGAGCAGGTGCTTGGGGCACTGTGGGATCTGCTTTCAGGCTTTGCAGCGGCGGATGAAGCGACGCGCGGGCAGATCCTGGCGGGACTTGTCCACAGTGCAGAAGGGCGCCAGCACATCTACGGCGGCTTGCTCACCGTCATCATGCGCCTGGTGTTTTTGCTGTACGCCGAAGACCAGGGCCTGCTTCCCGACGATCCGGTCTATGCGCGCGGCTATTCCATCGGCGGTCTGTTCGAGCGGCTGCGCGAAGACGCCGGGCGCTATCCCGACACCATGGATCAGCGCTTTGGCGCCTATGCCTGGCTTCTGTCGACCTTCCGACTCCTCTTTGATGGCGGCGGACACGGGGATCTGCACCTGCCTTGCCGCCACGGCCAGCTTTTTGACCCCGATGCCTACCCGTTTTTGGAAGGTCGGCCTGCGGGCAGCCTGCGCGTCATCGGCGATCCCATCTTGGTGCCGCGCGTGTCAGATGGGGTGATCTGGCGCGTGCTCGATGGGCTTTTGATGCTGGACGGTGAGCGGTTGTCCTATCGCGCCCTCGATGTCGAGCAGGTCGGGTCGGTCTACGAGTCGATGATGGGCTTTGCAGTCTGCGCGCTGCCCGGTCGGGCGCTTGCGCTGCGGCCCAAAGGCGTCGTGATCGACCTGGATGCCCTGCTGGCGCAGCCAGGGGCAAAGCGTGCCGCCTATCTAAAGGAACACGCCGAGTGTGATCTGCCTGCGGCTGCTGCCGCCGCGCTGCGCGAGGCCCACACCATCGACGAGGTCGTCGCCGCGCTCGGTCGGCGGATTGCCGAACAGACACCGCAGCCGCTGCCGCCCGGAACCCTGTTTTTGCAGCCCGGCGAAGAGCGGCGGCGTTCTGGATCGCACTACACCCCGCGCGAGCTGACCGCGCCGATTGTCCGGACCACGCTCGCTCCGATCTGGGCGGCGCTCGGCGACCGACCCAGGCCGCAGCAGATCCTCGACCTTGCGGTCTGTGATCCGGCGATGGGCTCGGGCGCGTTTTTGGTGGAAGCCTGTCGCCAGCTTGCGTCTGCGCTGTGTACCGCGTGGGAAGTCCACGGCGGCATGCCACAGCTTCCGTCCGATGAAGAGCCGCACCTTCTGGCCCGCCGCCTGATTGCCCAGCGCTGTCTGTATGGCGTCGACAAAAACCCGTTTGCGGTCAGCCTGGCCAAGCTGTCTTTGTGGCTGGTGACGCTGGCGCGTGATCATGCGTTTACCTTTTTGGATCATGCGCTCCGCCACGGCGATTCGCTGGTCGGGCTGCGCGATGCGCAGATTGGCGCCTTTCACTGGCAGCCGCCCAGCCTGGATTCCGGTCCGCTGTTTGCCGGACTGGCGAGCCGTACCCTCGCCGTCAGCGGGCTGCGCAAAAAGCTGTGGGACATCGAAGACAGCGAAGGCGACTACGACCGCCGCCGCCTGGCCTGGAAGGAAGCCGAAGATGTCCTGTACGACGTGCGCCGCGTCGCCAACCTGTGCCTTTCGGCGTTCTTTGGCGAAAGCAAAGACAAGCCAAGGGAAGACCGGCGCAAGCAGAACTATCGCTTGGTGCAGGACTGGCAGCAGAGCGGCCACCGCGACGAAGTCGATGCCGCGCTGGCAGCGCTGGGCAAGGGGTCGCAGCCGCTCGATCCGCTGCACTGGGACATCGAGTTTCCCGAAGTCTTCCGCCGAAAAAAACCCGGCTTCGACGCCATCATCGGCAATCCGCCGTTTGCTGGCAAAAACACCATCGCGGCATCCAGTCATCCGGCGTTTCAGGACTGGCTCAAGTCGCTGCATGAGGAATCGCACGGCAATGCCGACTTGGTCGCGCACTTCTTCCGCCGCGCCTTTTCGCTTCTGCGTGACGGCGGCACCCTGGGCCTGATTGCCACCAACACCATCGCCCAAGGCGACACCCGATCGAGCGGTCTGCGCTACCTCTGCAGCCACGGCGGCACGATTTATGACGCGACCCGCCGCTACAAGTGGCCGGGACTGGCGGCGGTGATTGTCAGTGTGGTTCACATCCAGAAAGGAAACCACGCCGGGATCAAGCGGCTGGATGGCAAGGAAGTCCCGACCATCACCGCCTTTCTGTTCCACGGCGGCAGCAGCGAAGATCCCAAGGTGCTCAAGGCCAACGAAGGCAAGAGCTTTCAAGGCAGCACCGTGCTGGGAATGGGCTTTACGTTCGATGACACCGACAAGAGCGGCGCGGCCAACCCCCTGGCCGAGATGCAGCGGCTGATCGCGCAGAATCCGCGCAACCAAGAGCGGATCTTTCCCTACCTGGGCGGTGAGGAGCTAAACAGCAGCCCCACCCATTCCCATCACCGCTATGTCATCAACTTTGGCGACCTGACCGAAGAGGAAGCGCGCGCGTGGCCGGACTTGCTGCGGATTGTGGAGGAGAAGGTCAAGGGAACCCGAGGGAAACACTCCACAGCACCATGGTGGCAGTTCGAGCGGCTTCGCGGCGAGCTGTATTCCGCCATCGCCGGACTGGATCGGGTGTTGGTGATTCCCTTTGTCGCCAAGTGGCATGGACTGGCGTTTGTACCCGCTACTACGGTTGTTGCGGCGCCAACCATCGTTTTTGCGAATACGTCTTATGCATTCTTCATGGTGTTGCAGTCGCGCGTTCACGAGATCTGGGCGCGTTTCTTGGGCTCCTCACTGAAGGACGACATTCGCTACACGCCGTCCGACTGTTTTGAGACGTTTCCGTTTCCGCTCGGGTGGGAAAGCGATGCGCGGCTCGAAGCGGTGGGGAAGGAATATTATGAATTTCGCGCGCAGCTTATGGTGCGAAACGGCGAGGGCCTGACCAAGACGTACAACCGCTTTCACGATCCGAACGAACAGCATCCCGAGCTGCTGCGGCTGCGCGCCCTGCACGCCGAAATGGATCGTGCGGTGCTTGCGGCGTATGGCTGGACAGACCTCGACACCACCTGCGACTTCTACCTGGACTACGAGATCGACGAAGCGAGCTTTGGCGACAAAAAGAAACCCTACCGCTACCGCTTTCCCGACTCCGTCCGCGATGAGCTGCTGGCCCGGCTGCTCGATCGAAACCAAGCCCGCTTCCGCGAAGAACAGCTGGCCGGTCTGCACAGCAAAGAGTCCAAGTCCGCCGCCCCCGTGTCCGCCACCGCTGCAACGTCCGCCGCGGCAAAAGCGTCCCCCGCCGCCCCAAAACCCCCGCGCGCCCCACGCAAGTCCCCCGCCAAGCAAAAGCCACAGCCCCCCGGCACCCTGGCCCTGTTCCCATCCGCCCCGCCGGATGGCGGCAAGGACGAGCCGTAACGTTGGCTTCTGCCTCGTGAATCGTTTGTGTGATAGGGTCGCCGCATGCAGATCTTGCATCTCTCGGCGAAGAACTTCCGATGCTTTGTCGACTTTCAGGTCGAGCTTCACAGCGGCTTCAATCTCCTGATTGGGGGCAATGGCGCGGGCAAGACCGCGGTGCTGGACGCGCTGAAGATCGGGCTGGGTGGTTTCTTTCAGGGATTCCCCGGCGGCAAGACGTATGGATTTGCATCGACGGATATGCGCCTGGATCCGGGACCGGACCAAGATGGAATCCCAGACATGCAGCCGCAGGCCCCCACAGTGCTGTCGTGGTCGGGGCAGCTTGGGGGCCAGAAGATCAAGTGGCATCGCAAGCTTCAAGAGCAAAAGCGCAGGACGACCAAAGGCGGGGTCGCACAGCTCCGCAAGCGGGCAGAGGAGCTGGCCGGAAAAGTGCGTCAGCATGAGTCCGTCGATCTGCCGGTGTTTGCGTATTTTGGAACCGAGCGACTGTGGCTGCAAAAACGGCACGGACCCAAGCTCGACCGCAAGCGCCTGTCTCGCAACATGGGTTACCTCGACTGCCTAGAGCGCGAGTCGAGCTGGATCGAGATGCGCAACTGGTTTTCGGCGATGACGGTCGGGCAAGACCTTGCGGTCAAGCATGGAATGACCGGCGCGCGTGTCGCAGCCGAGCTTGTAAAGGCGGTCGAATCGGCAGTCTGTCAGTGTGTGCCGGATACCGAAGCGCTCTTTTACTGGCTGGGGGATCTGAATCTGGTTCGGCGCGAGCAGGGTCGCCGCGTGGCGCTGTCATGGGACATGCTAAGCGATGGGGTGCGCAGTCTGGCCTTGATAGCGGCGCAGATTGCTTGGCGGGCGGCGACCCTGAATCCCCACCGCGGCGACCGGGCTGCGATCGATGCCGAAGGGGTGGTTCTGATAGATGAGGTCTGCCTGGGCCTGCATCCCAAGTGGCAGCGCCTGGTCATTCAGTCGCTTACGAAAGCCTTTCCCAAGATTCAGTTTGTCGCCACGACCCACTCTCCGCAGGTGCTGGGAAGCGCAAAAGACGCAAGAGTCATCTTGCTTCAGTCGGGATCGGCACAGCCTTTGATGGGCCTTTACGGCAAGGACACAAACACGCTCGTGACGGTCTATCAAGGCGGCGAAGAGCGTGATTCCCGTGTCCAGGCCGATCTGTCTGCAGTGGAAAAGCTGATCGATGACGACCAAGTAGACCAGGCACAAACCAGAATCGCCGACGTGGAACGACTTCTCGGGGCGGACGATCCGGCGATTGTGCGGCTGCGGACGCTGATTCGTTTTCTTCGGCCCCCAAAAGACGGCGAAGCTGTGTAAGGGGTTCCGCATGCGCCGGATTGCCAAACAGAAGGAACCGCCCACATTGACGGAATACCGGCAAGGCACGCCCCATCCGACCTGGGACGGCTATGCCGACAAGCGCAGTGCGCAACAGGCCTTGTGCGAGGAACAAAAGAGCATCTGTTGTTTCTGTCAGCGCCGCATTGTCCCCGATGAGCAGCCGACCGATCGCGCCCTGGTTCGCAACATGAAGATTGCGCACTTTGTGCCGCGCAAGTCCAAAGCCGGACAGAAGGACCCCGCCCTGGAAGTGACGTGGAGCAACCTGTTTGGGGTCTGTATGGGGGGCGAAGGCCGCGCAACGGCAGATGAGCAGCACTGTGATACCAAGCAAGGCAATGCGGAACTGCATTCAGAACTGCATCCACTTTTCCTAAAGCCCGGCATGGTGAAGTTCCGTCGCTCTGGCGAGGTCTATTCCGACCAAGATGAAGTGAATGCGGACTTGAATCAAAAACTAAACCTCAATGCACGGACGCCAAAGGCGGGACGACTGGCCGCGCGTGATGCGCTGATCCAGCTTATCGAGGCGAAAAAGCCGGGGCACTGGTCCGCCGCCACCATTTCGCGGCGCATTGATGAGATCGAGCGGCAGGCGCCCCTTGAGCCGTACTGCGACTTTCTCTTGTTCATCCTCAAAGAGCGACTGCGCGCCAGTTAACCTGCGGACACGCTGTAACCCGAAAGGCGTGCGGGCCGAAAACGATCCAACACCGAAGCGGAGCCGCGGCCACCTGCCGTGTTTTTGTCTGGGCGGGGGCGGGCCCACTTCCCACACGCATTTTCGATCTGCAAAGCCGTGCCGTGCGCCGCCCATCGGTCTTGGGATTTGTGAACGCCAGCCGGACCCGCAGCGGCCCACGGTTGTCATGCTGAACTGCGAGCGGACCCGCAGCGGATCACCGTTTGGTTTGTGAAAACCTGTGCGGACCCGCAGCCGCCCACGGGTTGTGGCTCGAAAACCCGTGCGGACCCGCAGCCGCCCCCGGTTTTCGATCTGCAAAGTCGTGCGGGCCCCAGTTCCCGACCGGTTTTCGATTTGCAAAGTCGTGCGGACGCTAGTTCCCGACCGGTTTTCGATTTGCAAAGTCGTTCGGGCCCCAGTTCCCCGCACGACAGACGTTGCGCGGGCCGCGCCTTGCCCCAGCCATTGTCAACGCTGCACAGGAATGACATCGTGGCGCCCCCGTCCCCATCGCAGGCCGGAAAAAGGAATCGCCGTGACCTTGGAAAGCCCCAAAGCACCTACGCCGACGACACCCGCGGTCCAGCCTGCGCACGTTCGCGACCAGCTGATCCATGCGCTGGAACTGG
>CALMML010000431.1 GCA_937868485.1 uncultured Myxococcales bacterium
GACTGTCCATGATCGACTGTGCGGACTGCTGCGCTTGAATCAGCTCTCCCAGCGTACTGCGACGATAACGCCCGAGCTGTTCCGCCATCGTGTTGACGTCTTTGGCAAGCTGCGCAAGCTCATCACCACCTGAAACCTGCGCGCGGGCATCCAGGTCTCCCTTGCCGATCCGACGCACCGCTTGCCCCAGCAACGACAGAGGCCGCACCAGCCGCGTGGTCAGATACGTCGAGGCCAAGATCCCGATTCCCATCGCTGCCAGCGCAGCCAGCATCGTGCTCTGACTCAGCCGCTGCGCAGTCAGCCGAGCGCGCTCACTTTTACGCATCATCGCATCTTGGTTGAGTCCCAACACCTCATCGGCGCACTGCTTCACTTGCAGAAACGCGGGCGCAAGATCCTGAAAGTAGTGCTGACGCAGCGACGAAGAATCATCCAGCGACTGAAACCGCTGAAGCTGATGAAGATAGTGTTCCCACGCGCTCCGCAGCTTGCGCGCAATCTCTGCTTCACCCACTTCCGTGATGTTGGCTTCTTCGATTTGGAGTTCCTGATCGAACCGCTTGCGATGACTGCCGACCTGTTCCCATCCCAGCTTGTGCTGACCTGCGATCACAAACAGTGCGCCACTGTCCATCCGCTCGATCGCTTCCTTCATTCGCTGCGCAGCCAGCACGCTTCGATAGTTGTCTTGCAGGATGTTCTGCGCGCTGTCACCAATCGAAGACACCGTCGCCAGCGCAAACACCGTTAGCACCAGCAGCGCGAGCAACAGGGGAAGCTGACCGAGCAGCAGCTTGCCACGAACAGAGATCGTCATAGCGACTCCTCCTTTGCGCGAAGTGAATCCTGTTCAAGACTGGGTTCACTGATTCGCTCGCTGCTTCCTTCGCTGCTCCGTTCATCAGGAAAGGACACAATGTGCAGATCAAACAGACCGGACTGCTCGATCGCTTGAATCGTAAAGGAGCGACGGAAAAACTGCCAAAACAGAGAGTCCGGTGCGCGTCCAATCACCAGATCACTGACGCCATGCGTGCGCGCAAAGTCGAGCACCATCGCAGCCGGATTTTCTCCGCGTAAGCAGATCACTTCCGCCCCCAGCTCTTTGGCCAGCTCCATGTTCGCCAGCAGGTGTCGCTGCGCCGCTGCATCGATCAGATTGGGCGCTTCCTTTGGCGTTTCCACATACACCACATACCAGTCCGTACTGAGCCGTCCCGCGAGCCGAGAGCTACGTCGCAGCAGCGTCCGTGCATGCGGCGGACTACTGGACAGACAGCACAGCAGCTTTCCTCCCCACGAGCGATGTGAAGACTGACTCTGCGGCTGTTGCTGAGAGCCCGCGCGATCCAGGCTCTCTGCCACTTCACGCAGCGCCAGTTCCCGAAGCTGCGCAAGGTTGCGACTTTGAAAAAAGTGAGCCAGTGCCCACTCGATCTTGTCTTCGCGATAAATCTTGCCACTGCGCAGTCGGTCGAGCAGATCTTCCACCGTCAGATCCAGCGTCACCACTTGATCGGCTTGCTTCAAAAAGGAATCAGGAATCGTCTCGCGAACACGGACTCCGGTTCCGCGCGCAATCACATCGTTGAGACTTTCCAAGTGCTGAATGTTGAACGCGCCGATGACATTGATTCCTGCATCGACAATGTCGATCACATCTTGAAAGCGTCTGTTGTGACGACTTCCTGGCACGTTGGTGTGGGCGATCTCATCGACGATCACAACCTGCGGCGCACGCGCAATGATCGCATCAACATCCATCTCTGTCAGCGTGATGCCGCGATGCGTAACGCTACGCTGCGCAGCCACAGCAAGTCCATCGAGCAGCGCCGCTGTTTCCTTCCGTCCATGCGTTTCGATCGCGCCCAGCAGGACATCCACGCCGCGACGCTTCATCGCGTGCGCTTCTTCCAGCATTCGATAGGTCTTTCCGACGCCCGCAGCAAAGCCCAGGTAGATCTTCAGCCGTCCTCGCCGCGCGCGCTCTACCAGCTCTAAAAAGTCTGACGCACGTCGATCTCGTCGCGAAACTTCACGCACTGTAGTCATCTAAGAACCAGCATCTACCTTCCGACCAAAGCGACGATCAAGCGCCAAGTTCAGCAGCAGCACATTCACACGCGGCTCTCCCAGCACATACAGATCGCGCGACTCTGTTAGCTCGAACACCACAGCGCGGACACGCTCTTGCGACAGACCTCGCGACTTGGCAATGCGCGGAACCTGCCACAGCGCCGCCTGCGGAGACAGGTGCGGATCGAGCCCACTTCCCGACGCGGTCACCAGCTCTACCGGCACGAGCGCAGGCTGATCTGGGTTGTCGCGGGCAAGCTGCGCAAGCGACTTCATCACGCGACTCCGTAACGTCAGGGAAGTCGGTCCCAGGTTCGATCCTGCGGACGCACGGGCATCATATCCAGTCTCTCCTGCCGCCGAGGGTCGTCCCTGAAAATAGTGCGGAGACGAAAAGCGCTGACCGATCAGCAGCGATCCAATCGCCAGTCCTTGATCACTCACCACAAGGCTTCCACCGGCCTGCACCGGAAACAGGATCTGTGCGCTCAGCGTAACCACCAGCGGATAGACAAGACCCAGCAGAAGCAGCGTAACCACCGTCGAGCGGATGGCGTACATGCAGTTCCTTTGCAACATCATCGGACTCCTACACAAGCTGTAGCGCTTGCAAGATCAGATCGATCAGCTTGATTCCAACAAACGGAACGATCACACCACCCAGACCATACACAAGCAGCGATCTCCGTAGCAGCTGCGCGGCCCCCAGCGGACGATAGGACACACCCCGCAGTGCAAGAGGAATCAGCACGATGATGATCAGCGCATTAAACACGACCGCTGACAGGATCGCGCTCTGCGGCGACGCCAGCTTCATGATGTTCAGCGGCGCAATCTGCGGAAGCGCAGGCGCAAACAGCGCAGGCAGAATCGCAAAGTACTTGGCGACATCATTCGCGATCGAAAACGTGGTCAGACAGCCGCGTGTCATCAGGAGCTGCTTTCCCACCTCCACCACTTCCAGCAGCTTGGTCGGATTCGAGTCGAGATCGACCATGTTTCCCGCTTCCTTGGCCGCTTGGGTTCCGCTGTTCATTGCGACTCCCACATCAGCCTGCGCGAGCGCTGGTGCATCGTTTGTCCCATCGCCCGTCATCGCAACCAGCTTGCCTTTTTCCTGCTCTGTCTGAATGAGCCGCAGCTTGGTTTCCGGGGTCGCTTCAGCCAAAAAATCATCGACGCCTGCTTCCGCTGCAATCGCTGCTGCGGTGCGCGGATTGTCTCCCGTGATCATCACGGTGCGGATTCCCATGGCGCGAAAGCGTGCAAAGCGCTCTTTGATTCCGCCCTTCACCACGTCTTTGAGGTGAATCACTCCCAGCACTTGATTTCCGTCGCTGACCGCGAGAGGAGTCCCACCACTTGCGCCGATTCGATCGGCCACCTCATGAAGCGCGGAAGGAATCGTTCCACCGAGCGATTCCACATGCCGACAGATCGCTTCCACCGCTCCTTTGCGAATCACACGAAGTCCGTCATCGCAGCCGCTCATGCGGGTGTGAGCCGAAAACGGAACGAAGTGAATGCCCGCAGCATCGCGACCTCGCAGTCCGTAGCGTTCCTTGGTCAGCACCACAATCGATCTTCCTTCCGGCGTCTCATCCGCTAGGCTCGCCAGCTGCGCGGACTGCGCAAGCTGCGTCACGTCGATCGCACCAAGCGGGATCAGCTCCGTCGCCATTCGGTTTCCCAGCGTGATCGTTCCGGTCTTGTCCAGCAGCAGCGTATCGACATCCCCTGCCGCTTCCACCGCACGTCCGCTCATCGCCAGCACGTTCTTACGCAGCATGCGATCCATTCCGGCAATTCCGATCGCGGACAGCAGTCCCCCAATCGTGGTCGGAATCAGACAGACCAGCAGCGCCACCACCACCGTGGTCGATAGGACAAGCTGACAATAGCGAGCCAGCGGAACCAGCGACACACAAGCAAACAGAAACACCAGCGTCAGTCCGACCAGCAGGATGTGAAGCGCAATCTCATTGGGGGTCTTTTGTCGAGCAGCCCCTTCGACCAGCGCAATCATCCGATCAAGAAACGTCTGTCCGGGATCCGCAGAAATCCGAACCTTGATGTGATCAGACAAGACCTTGGTTCCACCTGTTACGGCGGATCGATCTCCGCCACTTTCTCGAATCACTGGCGCGGACTCTCCGGTGATTGCGGACTCGTCAACGGAAGCGATGCCTTCGATGATCTCGCCATCACCGGGAATCAGCTCGCCAGCGGACACAAGGACGATGTCTCCCTTTCGCAGCGCGGACGCACTGATGGTCTGCTCTTCTCCGTCGAGCCACTTGCGCGCTTTGGTGTCCTTTCGCATCTTGCGCAGGCTGTCTGCTTGCGCTCTTCCGCGTCCTTCCGCCACCGCTTCCGCAAAGTTTGCAAACAGCACGGTGAACCACAGCCACAGACAGACACTGGTTGAAAACCACAGCGGCGACGAAGCAGAACCCGGAATCAGCAGATCGCGCAGCCACAGAATCAGGGTGAGCAGACTGCCGACTTCCACCACAAACATCACGGGATTTTTCGCCATATGCTGTGGCGCAAGCTTGTGCAGACTCGATCGCAGCGCAAACAGGAGCAGCTTCCGATCGAGCACAGAGCGCTCTGGACTGGCCATAGACATCAGAATCCCTTTCCACTGTGAGCGCTCAGGTGTTCCAGGATCGGACCCAGCGACAGCGCCGGAAAGAACGTCAGCGCGCCCAAGATCAGGATCACAAACACCAGCAGCCCAGCAAACAAAACGGTCCCGGTAGGAAACGTTCCCGCGCTTTCTGCCACCGTCTTTTTTCCGACCATCGATCCCGCAATCGCGAGCACAGGAATCAGCATGAAGTAGCGTCCCAGAAACATCGTGATTCCCAGCGTGATGTTCCATGGCATCGTGTTTGTGCCAAGTCCTGCGAATGCCGATCCGTTGTTCCCGGCTCCGCTCGAATAGGCGTACAGAATCTCGGTCAAGCCGTGCGGTCCTGCATTCCCAAGAGCCGACAGAAGCGAAGGACTTACCGACGCCCACGCGGACAGACCCAAGATACAGAGCGGAAAGATCAAGACGTACAGCATCGCGAGCGTCATCTCTTTCGCTTCGATCTTTTTCCCCAGATATTCGGGAGTCCGTCCAACCATCAGCCCCGCCACAAAGACCGCCAGCAGCGCAAAGATCAGCATTCCGTACAGTCCTGCGCCAACGCCTCCGAAGATGACTTCGCCCAGCTGAATGTTGACCAGCATCCACAGACCACCCAGCGGGCTGAAGCTGTCGTGCATTGCGTTGACTGCGCCGCACGAAGCTGCCGTTGTCACCGTCGCAAACAGCGCCGATCCAGCGGCTCCGAAGCGGACTTCCTTTCCTTCCAGATTGCCCGCACTGTGATCGATCGGAAGCTGTGAGAGTGCAGCACTTGGCGCATGCTCTGCCACTGTGATCGCGCACAGCGATCCGACAAACAGCAGCATCATCACCGCAAACAACACCCAGCCTTGCTTCTGATCGCGCGCCAGCTTTCCGTAGGTGTACGTCAGCGCAGCGGGAATCGAAAACACCAGCACAAGCTGTAGAAAGTTCGTGAGCGGTGTCGGATTTTCAAACGGATGCGCACTGTTGGCACCGAAAAATCCGCCTCCGTTTGTACCAAGCTGCTTGATCACTTCTTGCGAAGCAACCGGGCCCATCGGAAGGATCTGCGCGACGCCTTCCAAGGGATGAATCTCGACGGCAGAAGAGAAGTTTGCCAGCACTCCTTGCGACACAAACAGAAGCGCAACCGCGAGCGAACTCGGAACCAAGACATAGACCAGTGCGCGAATCAGATCGACCCAGAAGTTGCCAAGTGTTGGACTGTCTCCAGACTCCTTCCTTCGCGTCAGTCCACGCGCCAGCGCCAGCGCAACACCGATTCCCACCGCTGCGGACGTAAAGTTGTGCCAGCCAAGCGCCATCATCTGGGACAGGTGGCTCAGCGTCGATTCTCCGCTATATGACTGCCAGTTGGTGTTGGTGGCAAAGCTCACAGCGGTGTTCCACGCCAGGTCAGGACGGACACTTCCCATTCCCTGCGGATTGAGCGGAAGATGCGGCTGAAGTCGCAAGATCGCGTAGCTGACCAGCACACCCAGCGCACCAAACAGCAGCACAGACAGCGCATACGCTTGCCACGACTGCTCTTGCAAAGGGTCGACTCCGCACAGCCGCAGCAGAATCCGTTCTAGCCGTCCCAGACTACGCGGCAGCGGCGGAGTCTTCGTCTCAAACACCGCGTACAGATACACGCCAAGCGGCTTGGTCAGCGCAGTCACCACCACCACAAACAGCAGCGCTTGGAGGATTGCTACGTTCATCATGTTCTTTTCCTACAAGCGACTGGGACGCAGCAGTGCGTACAGCAGATACAGCGCGAGCAGCAACGCGAGCAGCCCGCCCAGCAGATACTCGAAGTTCATCGAAACGTCTCTCTTCCTACAGCCTGTCGCAGGCGCGGACATAGGCCCAAGCCAGCGCGAACAGAGCCAGCGTAAGCACAACGAAGATCACATCCAGCACGATGGGTTCACCTTGTGACTGCTGCGAGTTTGCAACCGCTGTGCCTAGATGATCTCCGACGGAAACAGCCGATTCTGCTCCTGCATTTTGCAATAGCGCAGAGAGATCCCGCTTGCACGATGCAAGCCACCAATGCGCAGGTCAGGAAGGAACTCGGTCAGGAAGGAACTCGGTCAGGAAAGAGCATCGGACTTACTGCGGAACGTACGAACCCACAAACGCCGGATCTTCCAGCGCAAGCGGCGTACACTCCTTCGGAGCCGTCTTCGGATTGCAGCGGGCAGGCGCGCCAGAGGGCACAACGAAGCGATAAGGAAAGCCGCTTCCTTCCTCGGGAAAGTCGGTGCTGACAAAGTGCGCGGCGCTCTGGAGCGCAGCCGTGGCGCGACTTGTATCCCCCTTGCGCGCTTCAACGGTGTCGGCATCCGCTCGCGTCCGTACCAAGAAGTTTGCGGCGATCGACTGGCTGATCGCAGCAGCATCCGCGATGGGATCGTTCAGGACAGCGATCGCACCAAACGGATCACTCGGTCGCGAGTCGACAAACAACAGCCTTCCGTTCAAGTCCCGATTGTTGTGGGTGTACGCAGCGCGCGTTGTTCCCATCGCATCGAACGCAAACAGAACCCGACCGCGTAGCAGTCCCAGTTGAGGCCAGCCTCGACTCTTTACCGCATCGGACAGCGAGCTGAAATCGCCACGTACTTCCTCGGGTGTGACAACGCTGGTCTTCGGAAAGACAGACAGAATCTCTCCTTCCAGACTCCCAAAGAAGTCTTCTATCTCGTCGCTGGGAATGCCTGCTTTGGGCTCGATCTGAATGAAGATCGGAAGGTGTCCGGGATACGCTTCCGAAAAGCGCCGAATCTCGCGCAGACAGTCCACAAACCGAGCGCACCGGGTTCCGGTATCCACGTACGGAACGTGAATCACCGACAGTCCGTCGATTGCGTCGTACGACACATCCAGCTCCAGCTGACGGATTCCCAGTCGATCCAGCTGATCATAGAGCGGAGCATGCGTGTACTGCCACGGCTCGACGCGACCTTCGTTTGTGTCGATGTGATAGCTGTTGTGCGTACCTCGAACCTGGATGTGCTGAAGCGCCAGCGTCTGATCCAGCGGATAGGAATAGGCCTTTCCCATCACGGTCTGCGGCGCATTCGCATCCAGCTGGGAACACCCGAAGAGTCCGATCGCAGCGAGTCCAAGCATGCCAAAACGAAGCGTGCGCGTGTACATGTCCGCAAACCTACTACGAAGCAGACTTCAGAACGCAATTCCCTTGTGCATGGACTCGGAGCCAGGGAACAATTGACGCACTGCGCCGACACACCCAGCGATTGGCTGGTTT
>CALMML010000432.1 GCA_937868485.1 uncultured Myxococcales bacterium
ACGCTGTGGGCCTGGGTTGCAGGTTGTGGGTGCGGTGCTAGGCTTTTCGGTTCTTTGACCGCTGGGTCCGAAGATCGGGCGTCCAGCCAGCGGACATCACAACCGAACAGGAGCATTTGGTATGGGTGAGATCATCAACAAGAAGGCAGCAGCGGACGACATTGCGAAGGACTGTCGCGACACCTTGGCAGCAGCGGCGGCGCGCGGCGGGCAGGTCCAGACCCTGGCAGAGCAGTATTTGAAGCCGTCGATGCAGGTGTTCGAGATGCTGGCGCAGCGACTGCAAGCGGCAGAGCAGGTGCTGGCCCCTTTGCTTGCAGCGCAAGACGCCATCGACGACAGCACCGATGCGATGCTGGGTCGGCTGGCCGATGAGCTGTGGAACGATGTGGGTCGGCCCGCTTCGGACCCGATTTACTCGCTGCTATTTCCCGAAGGCGTCGGCTTCTACACCGATGGACCGGACGCGGAGCAGCCCGCGCGGATGGAGCTACTTGCCGAGCTGCTCGAAGCGAACCTGCATCCGAGGATGGACCCCAAGCGGGTCAAGGTGCTGGCCAAGCAGGTGCGGGATGCGGCCAAGGGGCTCCGCGCGGCGGTGGACAAGACGGCGACGCCGCGCACCGATGTCACCACGCTGGGACGGGCGCGGACGGCGGTGGCGCGCAGCCTCCAGATGTCGCTATCGAACCTCAAGCGGCACTACCGGGCACAGGGGCTGTCGGAAAGCGACATTCACGCCATCATCCCGGACCGGGGACGCCCGCGAACCCGGGTGGCAGCGCCCAGTCCGCAGCCTCCGGCCCCGTAAGCTGGGGTTTTTGTCTGAAAACCGGGATCCAGGCGGGCTGGATCGGGGGTGCAAGCCTGGATGTCCGGTTCCAGGCAGGCTGGAAGCAGGGTGGGAGTGCGGGATCGGCGATCTCGCGGCGGCCTGGATGGGGGGACCAGGCTGGTTTGGGCGATCCAGGCAGGCTGGAAGCGGGGTCTGTGGCCAGTCGCAGCGATCCAGGCAGGCTGGATCGGCCTTGGCGGACTGGCTGTGGGCTTTCGCGGGCGGCTGGATCGCGGATCCCGGACGCAGCAGGGCGATCCAGCCCGGCTGGATCGGTCACAGCGTGCTGTGGGGCCGAATCTGGCTAGCGGGTGCCGAGGATCACGGTCCAGCGGCCTGCGGTGGTGGCGACGCCTACGAAGCGGACCTCTGGGTGAAGCAGGTTGCCTCGGCTGGTGGCGAGCAGGGCGGTCACGGCTTCTTCGGGCGACTGCGGGCCTTTGGTCAGGCAGCCCACGGTGCGGCCAGGGAACCCAGCGTTCTTGCTGCGGCTGGCGATGGTGTCGCCGCTCGGGCTCTGGGTGCCGAAGTAGTCGCGCTGGGCCATGTCAGCGCTGTGCTCGTGGGCAGCGGTGCTGAGCGGATCAGACAGCTCCAGCAGGGGCTGGCTGGCCTTGCGGCGCTCTTCGTTCAGAAGGCGCAGTACGGAAAGCCGAAGCTCGCGAACATCGCTCATTTGCAGCGAAGGGGGGGCGCCCAGGATGAACGCCCACAGGCCGTCGCTTGTACCGACGCCAATGTGCTGATAGGTCTCGGACAGAAGGTGTTTTTGGTACTGGGCACTGCCGAGCCACTCACGGATGACGCCATCGGGCTGCTCAGCACCATCGGCCACCAGGACCTCGGCTTTGCCTTCGTAACCGGCCCGGCGGGCCTTGGCTGCTACGGGATCGCCTTCGGGTGTGGCGTTGCCCAGGTAGCCGCGCTGATCCATGTCACTCGCATGGGCCTGCGCCACTTGAAACAGCACGGGTACTGATTGCAGTGGATGCAGACCCAGCTTGTTTCGTTCTTCGTTGACCAGTACCACTGCGCGCTCTAGCGCCTTCGGATCGGGTCCGCTTGGCTTGCCTTTGCGCAGTCCAAGCAGCTCGTTTAAGTCTAGGTTTACGTCGATTGGCTTTTGCGGCATGCCCCCTCCAGCGGCCCAAAAGAAAACGGACGAAGCCATGATAGCACGGGACTTTGCGCAGCCTCCGACGCTAGAATGGCCGGCCATGAGCAAGATCAAGACCATCGCGATCTCGACCGGCGGCGGCGACTGCCCCGGACTCAACGCAGTCATTCGGGCGGCCACCAAGAGCGCCATCCTTCAGCACGGCTGGCGGGTGCTGGGCATCGAGGAAGGCTATAACGGCCTAATCTGGCCAGACCGCATCAAAGAGCTGACGCTGTGGAACATTCGCGGGATCTTGCCTCGGGGCGGAACGATCCTGGGCACCACCAACCGCTCGAACCCGTTTGCGCTGAAGATGGTCGAAAACGGCACCGAGGTGACGCGCGACCTGTCGGATACGGTGATTCAGAACGCGCGGTCGCTCGGGATTGATGCGCTCATCAACATCGGCGGCGATGGCACCCAGACGATTGGGCTCAAGCTGCATCACAAGGGCCTGCCGATAGTCGGGGTTCCCAAGACGATTGATAACGACCTGTCGGCGACCGAGACGACCTTCGGCTTTGACACCGCCGTCCATGCCGCGACCGATGCAATGGACCGGCTGCACACGACCGCCGAGTCGCACAAGCGCATCATGCTGGTTGAGGTGATGGGCCGCGACGCGGGGTGGATTGCGCTGCACTCGGGAATCGCGGGCGGATCGAACGTGATCCTGCTGCCCGAGATTCCCTTTACGATCGAGCGCGTCTGCGAGCACATCCGCAAGCGTGAGTTTTCGGGTCGGCGCGCGACGATCATCATGGTGGCCGAAGGCGTTCACATTCCGCCCGACCTGCCGCCGGACCTGCTGGAGGAGTGGAACCGAACGCCTCGGCGGGGCGCGGTAAGCCACCTGCTGGCCGAAGCGATCATTCGTCAGACGGGGCGTGAGGTGCGGGTGACGGTGCTGGGCCATACCCAGCGCGGCGGCACGCCTTCGCCGTTTGACCGAGTGCTGTCGACGCGCTTTGGCGTGGCAGCGGTCGAGATGATTGCGCAGGGGAAGCTCGGTCACATGGCTGCGGTGCGCGGTGAAGAGATCATCGCGGTGCCGCTCGAAGAAGCCGTCGCGCGTCAGAAGCTGGTCGATCCAAACGGTGAGCTGGTGCGCGTGGGCCGCTCGATTGGGATATGTTTCGGGTCATGACAGCGCAAGCCACCCGCTTTGCCGGGACGGATTCTTATGTAGCGACGCCGGATCTGATGGTCGCGGTCAACGCAGCGATCACACTCGGCAGGCCGCTGCTGGTGAAGGGAGAGCCAGGCACCGGCAAGACCGTGCTGGCCGAAGAGATCGCGCGGGCGCTCGGCAAGCCGCTCATCCGCTGGCACATCAAGTCGACGACCAAGGCGCAGCACGGCCTGTATGAATACGATGCGGTGGCGCGTCTGCGGGACTCGCAGCTGGGCGACCCGCGTGTCCACGACATCGCGCACTACATCGTGCGCGGCAAGCTGTGGGAAGCCTTCGCGGCGGACTCGCCCCCGGTCCTTTTGATCGACGAGATCGACAAGGCCGACATCGAGTTCCCCAACGATCTGCTGACCGAGCTGGACCGGATGGAGTTCTACGTCTACGAGACGAAGCAGACCATCGCGGCGCGCAACCGGCCCATCGTGATCATCACGTCGAACAACGAAAAAGAGCTGCCGGACGCCTTTTTGCGCCGCTGCTTCTTTCACTACATCCGCTTTCCAGACGCCGAGACGATGACCAAGATCGTGGGCGTTCACTATCCGCTGCTGAAAAGCTCGCTGCTACGGGAAGCGCTGGCGGTGTTCTATGAGCTGCGCGAGGTGCCGGGGCTCAAGAAGCGCCCGAGCACGTCGGAGCTGCTCGACTGGATCAAGCTGCTGGTGTGTGAAGACCTGCCGCCCGAAGCGCTCCGCAGCCGTGATCCGCAGAAGATCCTGCCGCCGCTGATTGGCGCGCTGCTCAAGAGCGAGCAAGACCTGTCGCTCGTCGAGCGGATGGCGGCGCACGTTCGCAGAGGACGCTAGGGGCGTCGCTTCGGCCAGTGGGGGCGCGTGGGGCGGGGGCCTGTTCGGCGGAGGCTAGGGCGCTTGTTCTTGCAGCGCAGCCAGGGCGTCGGACAGCTCGGTCAGCAGCGGATGATCGCCGAGCCGCTGGGACAGCACCTCATGCAGGGATCGGTAGTACCAGAGCTGCTCGGACTGCGAGGCGCGAAAGTGGGTCCAGACCTGCGGGCCCCGGCGCTTGAGATCACTTAGCGTGGCTTGCAGGTTGTGCAGCGCGTCGGCGGTCTTGATGGCGGCAATGTGCCGGTCGGCGTGGCCGAGCTTGCGAAGCTGCGCCTCTTTGCGCACCTTCCAAGGCAGGGGCTCGGTCCCTTCGGTCTTCTGCTCGGACACGGCAGCGACCAGGCGGGCGACCTCTTCGCCAAACTCGGCCTGTAGCTCGGCCAAGGTGATGCTGGTGTCTTCGACCACGTCGTGGAGCAGGGCGGCGATGATGACCTCATCGGGAAACTGGTGGCGGATGAGCAGCAGCGCAACGTGGACCGGGTGAATGACGTACGGCACCTGCGAGCCCTTGCGTACCTGGTTGCGGTGCGCAGTGGCCGAGACGACAAGCGCGCGATCGATGAGCGGGGAAAACGTTGGCATGGATGGTTTATCGAAGCTTGTCCGGGGACAGGCTGGGGGCATCGGCTCGGGTGGAGCGGATGGTGTTGCGGGGATGCCAGGTCAGCTCGACTTTGGAGTCGTTGCCAGACAGGAGCAGCTGGGTGCCTTGATCGGGCAGCTCGACGCGACGGACGCGCTGACCGTGCTGCCAGGTGCCGTTGGTGCTGCACAGGTCCATCGCGTAGACGCGGCCTCGCTCGGCCATCAGCAGCAGGTGCAGCCGCGAGATCTGACCGGACAGGACCTGGCGCAGGCCGCGATCCATGCAGGTCTCGGAGCGGCCAATGATGACGCCAGCGTAGAGATCGGCTTCGCTTAGCTCGACGGAGACGGCCTTGGTCTGGCGACGCAGGGTGACACGGGCGCGACCGGCTGGGGCCGCAGGAACGGCAGGACCGGACTGAAGATCTTCGACGCGCTGAGATCGTGGCAGCAAGGTGATGTGGGTTCGCCGCTGCATCCGCAGGGAGTTTTGGGGCGGCTGCTCGGCTTCTACAAAGTCGTAGCTGGGTAGCTCGACGGCATCGGCCAGCCTGCCGCGCTGGGACAGAAACTCGGGCAGGGGCACGCAGCCAATCGCGCAGTCGCCCAGGCCAATCAGCAGCGGACCGCTGACGCCAATCGACTGCCGGGGCTGGCCTTCAATCGTAAAGGGCTGGTTTGTGTGCAGGTCAAGCAGGCGCAGCGCAGGGGTCTTGTCGGCGAGCAGTGCGCAGCTGGCGAGCAGGTGGCGGTTGGTCACGCTCGGCAGCCGGGGCAGCACGAGGTCACAGTTTTCGTGCCAGCCCATCACCGCAAACACAGAGGACGAGGCCTCCAGGTCTATCCAGCCAAGGTCGCGGCCATGCACCCAGAACAGGCGATAGCCGCTGCGGCAGGCGGCGGGCTGGTCAAGCAGCATTCGGGCGCCGAAGACGTAGGCATCACGCAGGGAGGTGGTGCTGGGCGCAGACTGAACGGCACGGAGATGACCGGCACTCTGTCCGACGGCGCTCTTGCTGGGTCCGGGGGCAATGCCGGACACTTCCCCGGTGGCCTCTGCGGGCTCAGGCGGAACCAGCCGCAGCTGCGGTCGTCCGGGCCTTAGGGAGCCGCTAGGCTCATCCGAGTCCATGGACTGGATTATAACTGGAATCCCCCCTGAATTGGGGGATGGGATGGACGGGAGCGAGGGGAGGGATGTGCGACTACAGGCCGAGGAACTGGCGGACGGAGGCCAGCTCTTCGCTGACCGCGAAGTGAAGCAGCTCTAGGAGCCGCTGCTTGGGCGACAGGAGCGTGAGCCCCGGCGGGTCGGTTGCAAGCAGCAGCGCCGCCGTCTCCAAGTCGCCACACAGCAGGGCACCCACGCGCACGGTCGTCAGCTCGGACGCCGACAGCCAGGTGTTCGCCAGCTGAATCGGCTTCACGGACGAGTCCACCAAGGTGCGACCTACGCGACTGAGCTGCTCTAGCTGCTGCGGGGACAGCGCGCCACGCAGGCTGCGGGCCAGCTCCAGCACCGGACCCGAGGCGGGCGGCGTGACCTGGCTGACTTCCTGGTGCGTGATGATGAGCGCGGCTTCGATGATCTGCGCCAGCTCTTGTTCATCGGCCAGGACGGTGCGGAGCGCGCGCTCAGGACGGAGCAGGGCCGCCATCCGACCGACTTCGTACAGCGTCTCGCGCTCGGGACGGCTGGGATCGAGAAGGGGCGGACCCAGCTCGGCGCAGACTGTCGCTGCCCCTTGGCCTTCGCGGGCAATCGAGATGAGGAACGCTTGCTCCGCCAGCTCGCGCGCTTGCGGCCTGGGGTATAGCTCGGGCAGCGGTGACTCGGTCATCTCAAAGGCGTAGCGCAGCGCTTTTAGGTAGACCTGGGAGGCGCTCGGCTCGACGCGGCTTGCGCGATCGAAGGGCTGCTCGTTCCACGGGCGGGCATGGCGCTTTTGCAGCGTCGGCCACAGCACCGAAAGCAGCGCTTGCAGGCGCGCATCCTCATCGGGGTGGCTGACCATCCGCCACAGATCCTTGGTGAGCGGCCTGCGGGCCAGTGTTACCGGGCGGCTGCGCAGCTCATCTGCCAGGGCGGCATCTTCAGACGAACCCTGGCGCAGCAGGGTCAGGGCATAGGCCACCTGGGCGGCACGATCGCGCTGGCCGGTCTTGCCGTAGAGATCGCGGAGCGCCTTGTACGACGGAAGCTCGCCCTTGCTGTGCTTGAGGATGTGGTGATGCTCGGCAATGGCCTTGTCGAGCTTGTCGTCCCCAGCGGTCGCATAGATGGCTGCCATCTGACGGTGACGATCCAGGTTGCCTGGCTCCAGCGTCAGCGACACCTCGTAGGCGGTCATGCCGGTCTTGAGATCGCCCAGCTCTTGGATGCAGACGCGGGCCACTTCGGTCCACAGCCGCAGCCGCTCGGCGCGCTGCTTGGGCGAGTCGCTCTGCTCGGGCCCCATGACCTTGATGCGGCGCTGCATGGCGCGCAGCAGCTCTTTGGGGTCGCTAAGCTGCGCGGCCAGCGTCTCGGCAGACTCCAGGCTCTTGACGAGCGTGGGATCATCGTCGAACGAGCTCCACAGAAGGCGCAGGGCGCGACGTGGTTCGTTTAGGTAGTCGCGCGTGATGAAGCCGGCGGTCTGTTTGTAGCGGGCGCGGCGTTTTTCGTTCGTCTCGGAAGCGGCCAGCTCTTGCAGCAGGTTGGCGGCTTCGCTCCACAGCTTCTGCTCGGTGTAGACCGACAGCAGCTTGTGCTGAATGGTCACGGACTGTGGCGACAGGGACAGCGCTTCCCGATAGGTCGAGATGGCGTCTTGCGGCTTGTCGAGCGAACCCGCGTACAGGTCGCCGATCTCGGTGAGGACCGACAGCCGATCCTCGGCGGTGCCAGGCTCACCCGGATGCGCGAGCAGCGAGCGCAGCAGCGACTGCCGGACTTCCAGCTTTTCTTCGGCGGTTAGCGCATCGAGCCGACGAAGCTGCGACAGCGCCAGACGATGCAGCGGAATCAGCTCGCGCGCTTTCTGAAGCGCCACGGTGGCTGGCTCACTGTTGCCAAGCGCCAGCTCTGCTTGTCCCTTGCTTGCCCACAGGTCGGCCAGCTCTGCTTGTCCCAGCGCTTCGTGGTGCTCGGTCAGCAGCGTCTCGCTGATCTCGCGGGCATCGACAAACTGTCCCGTCTCAACGAGCAGCGGCAGCAGCCCACGCAGTGCGCCCATGTCTTTGGGCTCTAGCTCCAGTGCGCGTCGGTAGGCCCGTCGTGCCTTGTCGCGCAGTCCCGCGCCAATCGACGCCTGGGCAAGCCGGGTGAGCCGGATCACTTGGGTGCCGCGCTCGGCTTCCTTGCGGGTCAGCATCTCCAGAAGCGGCAGCGCATCGTCGAAGCGTCCGTCTTGCCAGTACAGCTCGGACAGCAGCTGGGCGGCGTCGTTGTGCTCGGGATCTTGCGCCAGGACTTCGCGAAGCAGGTCGCCGGCCTTTTGCCGCTCTTCGGCCAGCAGGTGTTCCTTGGCGGACTGCACCATCCAGCGACCCTTGTCGAGTCGGTTGGCGCTCTGCTCGGCGGCTTCCTTGAACAGCTTGGCGGCCCGCAGGTGATCGCCTCGGCTGCGATACAGATCGGCCAGCACGCTCTGGGTCTGGACGTGTCCGGGCAGAATTTCGAGCGCGCGCACCAGGTGTTCTTCCGCTGCGCCTGGGTCCGACAGCTTGGTCAGACACAGCCGCGCCGCTTCGCCATAGAGCGTCACCTTCAGGTTCTTGTCGTCCGACAGGTGGGCGCGCTTCACCAGGTAGCGGACCGCTTCTTCGGGCTGCTCGCTCTGCTGATACAGCCGTCCCAGCGCTTCGATGGCTCCGGTGTGCTCGGGCTCGCCGTCCAGAATCTGGAGCCATGCGGCGATGGCCTTGGGCGCATGCTGCCGACGGAGCTGCTCGTCTCCTGCCGGGATCTCCAGCTCATGGACGCGGGCAAGGGCCGATAGCAGCTCGCTGCGACCCTTTTCGGCGTGGTCGATGTGACGCTGATAGGTGGCGCACAGCTCGTCCCACTTCTTCTGCTGCCGATACAGCCGACACAGCGAGCGATAGGTCTCTTCCGACTTGGGATCGATCTCGAGGATCTTTTCGAGCGCGGTCGCCGCTCCGTCAAGCTGACCGGGAATCTCTTCGTACTCAGCCGCAAGCCGCCGATACAGCGACAGCCGCTCTTTGTCGCTCTGCACCAGCTGGGCAAGCTGGGCCAGCACCGTCAGATACGCTTCCGAGACACTGCCTTCGGTCGAATACAGGCGCTCCAGCGCGCGCAGCACGTCGATGTCTTGCGGCGCCAGCTTGTGCACTTCTTCCCAGCGACGAATGCTCGCGCGGCGATCGGTTCCGTGCTCGGCCTGAAGCTGGGCCGCTTCGCGTCGAGCCTGTAGCTCACCATCGCGATCGTTCTGTTCCGCCAGCAGGCTCGCTCGCTCATCGAGCAGCGCAATCAGATCGGTCCAGCTGGAGGCGCGGCGCAGCGTGTGCTCCAGCGCCAGGATGGCATCGCGGCTTGTCGGATCGCTCTTGCGGGCTTCTTGGTACGCCGCAATCGCCGCTGCATTGTCCGAAAGTCGCGTCTCGAAGATCTCGCCTTGTTCCAGGTACAGATCGACGCGCTTGTCTTTGGCTTCCGTCAGCTCGGCAATCTGTCCGAGCGTATCGGCCAGATCCTTCCAGCGCTGCGCACGACGGCACAGATCGGCCCGCAGGCTCAAAAACGCGGGCTTTTCGGCATCGGGAATCGTCAGCTTCTGCGCTTCGCCGAGCGAGGCCAGCGCGTAGTCCTGATGGTTCAGCTTTTCGCCGTACAGCTTCGCGATGCGAATCCACAGCACCGCTTGCTCGGTCTTTGGCTGCTTGGGCACCAGATCGCGCATCTCGGTGAGCAGCTCGACCCACTGACCCGCTTGACCGGCCAGGCGCTCAATCTCATCGAGTCCGACCGTCTGCGGATCTTCTTTGTAGGCCGCCATCGCCGCTTGGAACGCTTCGGCCAGCTGGGCTTTGCCCGTCTCGAAGACCTTGGCTGCTTTGAGCAGGCACTGCGCGCGTCCGCTCGGCGTCGTCTCGACGTCCATCCGTCCGAGCAGCAGCTCGATCAGGCGGTCATGGTCATCGGTGTCACGGAGCTTCGACTCAAGCTGGGCCAGCTTGCTGTGCGCCTCGGCGTGATCGGGCTCTTGCTGAAGCAGTCGCAGCCAGCCTTCCAGGTCGTCATCATCGGGCAGAACCTCGCTGCCGATCTCGCCGACCGATTCGTGCAGCGCCTTGAGCACCGCTGCTTCGCTGTCGGCATCGAGCACCACCAGACCGTAGGCACGCGACAGCTCATCGCGCAGACCCGCCGGCAGACCGGGCAGCAGGGCAAAGTGCTGCGGTCCTTCCCCGCTCGTCTGAGCCAGCGACAGAAGGCGCGCCGTCACAGCCAGGTCGGGATCACGAACATCAAAGCCAATCAGCAGCAGCGATCGCTTGAGCGCCAGCTCTCGCAGCGACTGCCGCATCGCTTCGTTGGTAAAGAGCTGCTGCACATCGGCTTCGCCAAAGACCAGGCCTGCGTCATTTTGTGCGTCGCCAAACAGTCGCAGCACGAAGCGGCCACGGCTGGCCAGCATCTCCAGCGTCTGTTCCGAGGTGCCAATCTGGGGCGCGCCACCCGGCGAGGGAGCGGCTTTGACCGCTTCGATCAGTCCTTCGTCGAGCGCGGTGGTGATAAGTCCTCGGAAGGGCAGCTTGGCAGCCAGCTGGAGCAGCTCGTCGTTGCGCTCACTCGGCAGGACGGATTGCAGGGCGCGGGCAAAGTCCCCACCGAGTCGCTTGCGTAGCAGGCTGGCCACAAACAGGGGCTGACTGTCGAGCAGGGCTTTGGCCTGCGTCACTTCATCGTCGCCACCGAGCTTGTCCGCGTGCTGATGGAGCAGCTTACCGAGCAGGGTGCGCAGCGACGCTTCCGACGCTCGGCGTCCAAAAATGCTACCCGTACACAACACCACCCGACCGGCGCGCAGCCTCTGAACAAGCAGAGACAGCCCACTTTGCGATGGATCCTGCGAGGGGAGATGCGGTTCATCGTGATGCGCCGGGTCTGTGTTCCCAGTCGTGCGGTCTGGTTTTTGAGCAGAAGAGTGCTTTTTGGCCATGTCGGCCTGGGTTAGCACAGCACGCCGACGCCGTTCAACAGTGTTGAAGTTGACAGGGGAGTGGCCTTTGCCCTACGGCTAAAGGATGACCAAACGACTTGCTCTGCTGGGTTTCATGCTTCTGGGGCTCTCGCATGGCTCGCTCGGCCATGCTCAGAGCGTTCCGACGCCGCCGCTTGCTACGGTGAAGCCGGACAAAGGGTTTATCGACGACGCCATGGCGATCACGCCAGGTGGAGCCGTGCTGCTGTATGTCACCACCGACGGACAGAAGTTCGCTTCGCTGCGTGGCCTGGCGCTGCCTGCGGGCAAAGGACTAAATCCGCAGGCTGCGATCGAGCCGCCTGCCGTCGCGCCTCCACCACCTGCGCCGCCCGCTGCTCCGGTGGGAAAAGGTGCGAAGGGCAAGCCGCCTGTGCCTGTCGCTGCGCCGCCGGTTCCGCCGCCGCCCGTGCCGTTTATGGAAGAAGCGCTGGCGAAAGAGCTGTCGGCAGAGCCGCAGAAGACCAAAGAGCTGCTCAAGAAGCTGCCGCTGAACACCAACCGACTGCTGCTGCTGCCGGACGACAAGATCCTGCTGGTGATGCGCGACCTCGAGACAGCGGGGCAGGTGACGGGCCAGATCTACAGCCTGAAGACCCACGCCGAGGTGCCGGTGGCGGGTGGAATCGGTCCAGCGACCGACATCAGCCTGACGACGGTCGATGGCCAGCCCGCGATTGTCGCGGTCAGCAAGCCCGGCCCGCAGAGCCCGCAAAATCCGCGCAGCCTGCTGAGCAGTGAGTACAAGTTCACGGCGTACTCGGCGGCGACCGGCAAGCAGCTGTCGCAGCGGACGTACAAGCTGGATGAAGAAGGCCAGATTCAGACCGGCGCGGGATCGGCGCTGCCGCTGTACTTTCTGGACGGGTACGCGACGTGGGTGCTGAAGCAGAGCGGCGCGTTCGACAAGAAGAAAGACGTCCGTCAGCCCGATGTGGTGGCGTTTTTCGACGTGTTCGGTGGCAAGGTTCGCAGCACCCGGCCCATCATTGATGCTCCGGCGCTGATGGATCTGAAGCGCGTGCGTGCGGCGCAGTCTGAGTCGGTCGTGATCTTCGCGGAAGATGGCACAAACCAGGTCGAGATCGTGTCGGCGCTAGAGCGCGGTCGTCCTGAAGGTCCGGTCGAATACCGAGGCCAGCTTCCGCTGCCACGTCCGGCGGGAATCTATGACGCGCCTTCGCTGCGCTTTGTGCGGCTGCGTTCGAGCAAGCTGCTGTTGTCGCTGATGGTCGATCCAGTCAATGAAGAAGCGGTGGCGCAGAAGCGCACCGATCCCGATGAGGTGGACTTCTGCATGGTCGATCTGTCAGGGGACAAGCCGGGTTCTGCAGAGCGCAAGCTGACCCTGCTGGCTGGCAAGCGACCGCTCGGCTGGGTCGCGTCGCCATCGGGTCGCGTGGTGGTGCTGCGCAAGCACAAGGGTTTTTCGCGCGGTGGCACCGAAGCTGAAGTCTACGATCTGGCCCCGTAGTCTGGTCCGCTGCACACGTCGGAGCTGCGTCGTGTGCCAAATTCCCCACAGCTCACCGTGATTGCAGTAAGAGCGCTCTATGAGACGTCGCAAGCTGATGGGCTGGGGCCTTGTGCTGCTGCTGCTGATTCTGCCGGCGCTGATTGCTCCCAGCTCGACGTACGATCCGACCCCACTGTTGGCGAGCTTGGCCGCATCGGTGCATCCTGCGTCGCCTGGTCCGCTGCTTGGTCCCGGGTCGCTGATTGTCCGATCGGTGCGGCTGCCCGGCTCGACGCGTCTGTGTTCGCTGCGGATTGAGCAAGGACGGATTGTCTACGTGGGCGATGCGCCGGGCACGGACCTGCCGCAGCTAGACGGAGGCGGGCACTATGTGATGCCGGGGCTGTTTGATGCGCACGTTCATGTGTCGCTGGCTCCGGGGGCGGCGCTGCGCGGGGATGATGCCGACACCAGTGCTCGGCTGCGCGCGTGGCACCTGCGTGCTTATCTGGCTGCGGGCGTCACCAGCATCTTGGACCCTGCCATTGATGAACGGGTGGCCAGGGATGTCTCGGCACAGCGCTTGGCGGGACACGTCGGGCCGCGCTTCTATACGCTCGGGACTCCGGTGACGGCGCGCGATGGCTATGTAGAAGATCTGTTTCCGCCAGGTTTTGTCGACGCAGATCGTGAGCGCTTGGGTCGTCACCTGGATGGTCTGGTTGCGCTGGGGGCCGTCGGCGTCAAGGTTCCGCTAGAGCCTGGGGTGCTGGCTCCGATTTGGAACGTTCACAGCCCGCAGCTGCTGGCGGAGATTCAGCAGCAAGCGGCCCCGCGCAAGCTTCCGCTCTACGTCCATGCGATGAGCGAAGCGATGTACGAGCGAGCGCTACCGATGGCTCCGCATGCGTTTGTGCATGCGCCACCGAGCGTCTCGGACGCCACGCTGCGTCGGCTGCTTGATACCCACGCCTATGTGATGAGCACGCTGTCGATCTACGACGTGCAGCGACGGCTGCTGTCACCCGAAGCGTTTGATGATCCGCTTGGGCTGCTGACGATTCCGCCGATCGAGCGACAGACCCTGCACAGCCCTGCGATGCAGCGGCGCTACCTGATCGACATGGTGGGGGAAAACCTGCCGTTTGTGAGAGGTCGGTATCGCGACTTGCTCGGTGTGCTGGGGACGACGGGGCCGGGACAAGCGATCATGCAGTGGGCGCTGCGGCTTCGGCTGGATCAGACGATTCACACGGTGTCGAGGCTGCACCGGGCGGGCGTTCCGATTGTGCTCGGCAGTGACTCGGGAAACTGGCCCGTGTTTCCGTTCTTCTTTCACGGACGAACCACTTGGAACGAAGTCGCACTGCTGGAGCAGGCCGGGCTGACTCCATCGCAGACGCTGCATGCGGCGACGCTTGGGCCCGCCCAGATGCTTGGTATCGAAGGGGAACAAGGTACGGTGGCCGTCGGACAGCGTGCCGATCTACTGCTGGTGGCTGCTGATCCGCTGCAAGGTGTGTCCTTGGCGCTGCGCTCGCTGCAGGTCGTGATCTTCGATGGGATTGCTCACACGCAGCAGCAATGGATGCAGCTTCCGTAGCCAGCACGAGCCGGCTCAGATAAGCGCCGATCGGACCGCTTTGCCGTCTGGTAGCTGCGTGGTCAGCACCTGGGAATCAATGCCCAGCCCTTCGCCGAGCGTCCGCAGCAGCGACTTTTGACCGCTGGCCACACCGATGTCGCCCGCTTGGTGTGCTTGGCCCGTCTTTGAGTCGATCGCTGCCGCGCCGAAGTCTCCTTCTTGCGCGATGAGCCCTCCGACTACGCCGCCTCGGAACGGTGCGCCCTGCAAGATCGCCGCGTTGTGCAGCGGCCAGTGATCACGACCCTGCATTCCGTAGCGCCGCAGCGTCCGTCCGAACACCGAGAAGTGCGCAAAGCAGACCCGATCCGCCATTCCGTAGCTGCTGAGCTTGTTCCACAGCGTCGCGATGTGACCGATTCCGCTGTGCGTCTCTTCCGCTTCTTTGACAAGCCCGCTGTCGAAGTGGTTGTCGCCGCCAAACGGGATGTGGATCGCCAGCACGGGGGACATTCCGAGCCGCGCTGCCACCGCCGCGGCGATCACCTGACCGTCGGCTTGATCGCTCCGAATTGCGCCAAGATCGGCCATCAGCTTGTCGCCGAGCACTTGCGTTTGCTTGGCCGACAGCGTGTGTGCATCCAGCACCTTGCCGAGCGCCGGGTTCCCGGTCCGCTTTTGCAGGTAGGTGACTCGCTGCAGGGTCTGTTCGCGCAGGCTGGTAAGCTGCGGCAGCGGCGAGCCTGGACCGAGCAGCGCATCGCGTAGCTCTGTGGGTCTGACGCTGCCGAGCCGACGATTGCCCACCGTCACCACTTCGTCGACACCGATGAGCAGTGGCTCTGCCGACACCGTCTGAAGCGTCGGCCCTAGCTCTTTGGCAAACAGCACCGGCGCGCTTTCCAGCTCTCCGCTGACGCGCAGAAGCTCGGGCAGGCTCGGGTGACTGGTCTTGAGCGTCGCGTGATGGAAAAACACCGTCCGATCGAGCAGTCGCTGTCCAAGCTGCTGCCACGATCGCGCACCGGGATGCCGTCGTCCGGCCAGCTGAATCGCCGTCGCCGCAAAGCGTGGATCGCTGGGATGAACGATGTCTGTCGTGCCGTAGCTGCCCGGGACATTTGCGTTCAGTGGATCGCCGCAGGTGGACAGGCTGAGCACCAAAAAGCGAGCCTTCGTCGATCTCATCGCTGCCAGCGCTTCCGCTCGCGCTGGGTCCAGCAGCACGCCGATCGGCAACCCGGTCGCCACTGCCCGAAGACCCACCCAGCCTGCGCCGAGCAGTCCGCCGCGCAGCACGTCCCGTCTCGTGTGGCTCATCTCTGCCCTCCTGCACCCGGAACCCCCGACCACGGAGTCGGTCTTGTCTTGCTTGTCGTTCGACGATTGGACGCTCTGAGTCTTTGTGTCTGCATGCAAGCGAGGAGCAACGTCTTCGCCATTTATTTTACCGCTACACGTCACAAATCAGACGAGCGATCGGCTGCTCTCGCGCATTTCTTCCACATGGGCAGGTCGCACAAACCACGCACCTGTGCTACGCGGCCCTAGTACAGCGCGTCTGCATCGACCCAGCCTTCATGGCCAAACAGGTCGCGCACCTTGGCTTGCTTGCCTTTGCGATCCAGGACCTGCACGCGGAAGTCTTTCTTCAGCCGAGGACTCTTGGCGCTGGGCGTCTGCCCTTCACCGCTACCTAGCGCCACATCGTCCGCCTTCACCTTGGCGCTGTACTGCTTGCGGAGCAGGTCTTCGTTTTGCGCCTGCTTTTCCGCGATCAGGTTGGTGGACACCTGCTGCATCGAGTACGCCGCGTTGAGCTCTCCTGCTTTGACGTCGTCGATGGCTACGCCTTTTTTCGCCAGCTCACCAAGCTGCTTGTCTGACAGACCTGCGCCTTTGGCAAAGCTCGATCCCTTCTGCTTTTCGCTGTCCGAGCTGAGCTTGGACTGCTGCAAAAAGAAGTGGCTGGTCATGTGCAGCACCTTGCCTTGCTGGTGATGAAACGACACGACCATGGCTCCGTCGCCGTACTTCTTGGCCATCTCTTGCGACGACATCAGCACCCGCACGTTCTTCGGATCTTTGACCCGAATCGGATACGACGAGATCTCCAGCCACCAGCGCGGATGATCCTTCATCACTTGGACGTGACGGAGCAGCGGCTCGTGATCATCGTGAACCTGGACCGACACCACGTCATTGGGTGTCGTGCGACCGTTGTGACCGATCGTGCCGGGAAACGCTTTTTCGACCGTGCGCAGCGCCCAGTCCGTCGATACCAAGTAGCCACCGCGTGCCACAAAGTCGCGCAGCTTCTTGACGCCCGCGTCGCTGACGTTGCCAGGACAGTTGAGCATCACCGTCTGTGTGGACAGAAGCTCCATCTGATCGAGCAGCTGCGGCGGCACCACCACATGCTTGATCTGCGCAGCCCGCAGCACATCCTGCACCCGATCGTAGACGCCCGACAGCACCACCACGTCGGCACCCGCAGCTTCGCGAATCAGTCGAAAGTCCGTCGGTCGCGTCTCTTCCATTCGCTTTTGTAGGATCTCTGCGGCGACGCGATTGGCCTTGCGCATCTCGCTGGTTCCGAGCGCTCCTTCTTCCAGTGCGTCGGAAAACTCGAGGCTGGCGGGAACCTTGCTTGTTTTGCTGTGTAGTCCGATCGTGCCGAGTGAGTTCGTCGGGGCTGGAGCCGCTGCTGGCGCCATTTGGCGAAGCTGATCTTCAAAGGCTTTGTGCTCAGCAGTGGGAGCATCCTTGGCTTCGGCAGTCCCGATCGCGCCACACAGCCAGGCGGCGCAGGTAAGCGAGCGCATCAAAGAACCCGGTGCAAAGCCAGCAGCAGCGATGGAAGTGGATGACGGACGGGAAAGGCGGAATGTCACGGGCGGCCTCCTCAAGTCTTCTGCGCATCCCAAACGCCCGGTCACTTGCTTCGATCTATCTGCGGATCGGCCAGCGCGAAGGCGAGACAACGGGCAGACCGGCAGATCGGCGGACTCTGCACTCGCGGCACTGGGACTTGTTTCGCGAGTCACTGTTCGCTTGGCATGCGTCGCAACTTGCGTTGACAGCGCCGACAAGTTGTGGCGTAAACTGCCCGACTGATGCAGACCATCGGCGGTGGACTCCTCGACGAGAAAGTGACCGAATGGCCCGGTGTGGTCCTCGATACCGAGACCACTGGGATCAGCATCGAGTCCGACCGCGTGGTGGAGCTGGGCGCCATCTTCTGTGAGCGCTCGCAGTCCGTCGATGTTCGCAAGATGAGGCTGGACCCGCAGATGCCGATTCCTGAGGGAGCCAGCGCCGTTCACGGCATCCGTGATGAGCACGTTCGCGGCAAGCCTACCTTCGCCGCCATCGCCGAGCGCTTCGTTTCATACATCAGCGGGCAGGCTCGATCGAAGGTTCAGCCGTGGCTGTGCGGCTACAACGCGGTCGAGTTTGATGGACCGCTGCTCAATGCCGAGCTTCGTCGCGCCGGAATCAATGTGCAGATCGACGTGCGTCAGATCATTGATCCCATCGTCTTTGTGCGCTGGCACCTTCGTCACCTGCGCAGCCGCTCGCTACAGAGCGCGTGTGCTCACTTTGGGGTGCCGCTCGACAATGCCCACTCCGCGCTCGCGGATGCGCAAGCCACGCTCGGGCTGCTGCTGGCGATGATCGATCGTCGCTACATGCCCACCCGCATCGGCGACATCCTGAGTGAGCAGCAGCGGGTCGCTCAGATCATGAAGGAAGAGTGGGACCGCTGGTCGTACTGGCTGTACCGCGATCGAGAAGATGGCTCGCTGCGGTTTGGTGCGGGCTCGCACTGTGGACGGTCGGTGCAAGAGGTCGACAGCGGCTACATCGAGAGCCTGCTGCGCAAAGTGCCGGATCTGCCCGAAGACGTGCGGACGACCTTGGCCTCTCACGCCGCGTAAGCCTGTCTGCTGGGATAGCTTCCGTCGCTGAGGCTGGTGTTTGGGGTGCCGGGTGTGGGACCGCTTCTGGGCCGCGACAAGCGGTAAAATCGTGTACTGAAACCGGCGGACCAAGGATATAGTGTGGGAGAGTTCGGCACCCTGCAGTCGAGACATCCGACCAATCGCTCGGCTTCATTCTCTGGGTGCCCCATCCGCTTTTTCGAGGTGTCCATGTCCGCGCAGCAGAGCATCCCCTGGGAACAACAGGCATTGCACATCGCCATCGACACCCTCCAGGAAGCGTTGTCGGGAAAGCCGAAGGAGCAGCAAGAAGCGCTGCACATGAGCCTGATGACGCTGCGAGGGTTTCTGGCAGCGCAGAACTCCGTCGACGAAGAGTTTCCGGTTGCTCCGATTCAGACCTCGTCGGCGATTGATGCGTCGCGCAGCAACAAGTTTAAGCAGCTTCTGTATGAACGCAGAACCATGGCGGGCCTGTCGCAGGCTCGCTTGGCAGAGCTGGCGGGCCTGGCCGAGTCGGCGATTGCCAACATCGAGTCAGGACGCGCGCTGCCGACACAGCTTGCACTGCTTCACCTTCTGTCGGTGCCCGAGCTGAAGCTGGAAGTGTCGGACCTGCCGTGGGAAGTCGCCGAGTCGGACCCGAACTTTGCGCTGAACTGCTGGCTCGCGCCGGGGTTTGATCCCGTCAAGATGATCAAAGAGCTGTCGATGCAGGTGAACAGCTTCGGCGGGCACATCGAGCAGGGCTTCCTTTATATGGATCCGATGAGCGCGGCGGACTGGTGCGCGATTGCCGATCTCAAGGACTACGACGAGATGCAGGCGAGCATGCAGCTTGACCGTGCGGCGTCGGTGATCCTGGAGCAGTGCGGCAAGATGGGCCTGGACGTGGTGGCGCTGGGACCGGGCAGTGCGCGCAATGAAGTGCGCCTGGTCGAGCAGATCCTGGCGCAGGGTGGTCACGGCGATGTGCGGCTGTACCTGCTCGACATCAGCCAGCCGCTTCTGTCCGTTGCATATCGTCACGCAGCTGAGACGCTGGCGGATCGTGGCGGCGTGGTGTTTGCGATCCAAGGCAACTTCCATCACCTGCCTCGCTACGGACAGCTCCTGTATTCGCCGCAGCGTGCGCATCGTCGTCGGCTGGTGACGATGCTCGGGCATACCTTCAGCAACTTGGAAAACGAGCTGCGCTTTGTCCGCAACAGCCTCGTGGGCTTTGGCGCGGGCGATCTGCTGCTGCTCGACATTCGGCTGGCGTATGCATCGACCGACCGACCGGCTGACGAGATCATTGAAAAGGATCCGGGACTGCTCAAGGCGCGCGGTCGCGGTGTCAGCTCGGCGCTGCGTCAGCGTTGGGATGAGTTTCTGACGGGACCGATCCGTCGCTATGCACACGTTCAGACCGAGATCGACATGCTGCGGGTGCTCGACCTGTCGTGTCCCATTCCGGGCAGCTATGCGGTCGATGCGCGGGCGAGGGTGCGGCTGCCTTCCGGCGAGGAGCGCGAGTTCTCGGTGTACTATAGCCGTCGCTATGATTCGACCAAGCTGCAAGCGGCACTGTCGCGCGAAGGCTGGGAAACGGTGGCCAACTGGGCCTACGGCGGTGAGGTCAACCCCTGCATGCTGTTCCTGCTGCGGAAGTCGGGACCGGCGCTGCGGCTCGTTGAATAGCTGGCCGAATCCGATGCTGAGGGCGATCTGTGGCTTGCTGGTGGCGCTGGGACTGTGGCTGCTGCCGACGCAGGCCAGCGCAGGCCCGAAGAGCCGCTGGTTTTTGGAGCACTTGGCGTTAGACGTCGCGGGCGTTACGGCTTGGCGCGTCGCGTGGGCCGACGAGCGCAACCCCGGCTTCAACATGATCGGCGGTGGCGCAGAGCTTCACTTTGGCCTGGAGTTCGACAGCGGCGTCGGCTTCTTGCTGGGCACTCGCGCCGTGTTTGGTCCCAATCGCAGCGTGCTGGAAGGTCAGCCGTTTGGCGACGTCACCGGGCAAGCACTGCTCTTGTTTCGTGTCACCGACTGGGTGCGCGTCGCGGCGGGAGCTTCCGGCGGTCGGCTGTGGGCCTGCTGCGGCAGCGATGCGGTCGATCCGCGAACCAGCGCCGCAATCTTGGGGGGACTTCTGCGCATTGGCGTCGACTTTTATCCGCGTCAGTCGAACGCGCTCAAGGCGATCTCGCTGTGGCTGCGCATCGACATTGACGGTCATCCGGGCAGCAGTGAGTCGCTTCTGCCGAGCACCAGCATGAGCATGGCTGGCAGCTTGGGCATTCGCATCTGACGACGGACGGGACGCTGGATTGCTGGCGGGATCGCGCGCTACGGGCTGGGTTCTTCGAGAACGGCCAACAGCGATGTCAGCTCCGCACGAAGATAGCTGATGACATCGGCATCCAGTGCGGCGCTCGGCCTGGCCTGGACTGGGGCGGTGGCTTGGACGCGTGGTCGCGTGGGCAGTGTGAGCGGCGCACTGACGGGAGCGAAGGCATGCCGAGATAGCTCACCGAGCCCGCGCTTGCGTACCTTGGGCGCTGATTCTGCGACGCTGGCCACTTGAGTCGGTGTCGCGACGGGAACATCAGCCGGTGGCGAGACGGAACGAGCGACCAACGGGGCCGGCTGTTCTTCGCGGAGCGCAGGCTGGATCGGTGTGTCCACAGGCTGCGGCGAAGATGCTTTTTGGGAAGCTGAAGTAGGCTTTTTGGAAGCTGAAGTAGGCTTTTTGGAAGCTGAAGCAGGCTTTTTGGAAGCCGAAGCAGGCTTTTTGGAAGCTGAAGCCGGCTTTTTGGAGGCCGAAGCAGGTTTTTTGGACGCTTTTGGGGAAGGCGTGACTGTCGACGCGACGACCGGGGCGCTTTGGCTGGTCGCGGAGATCGCTTCTGGCGACGGCGTCGCAACAGGCGCAGCGCTCTTACGGGGCGACGCAGCGCGCGACTTCGCCGACGGAGTCTTTTGAGCGGACGCACGGGCTCGTGGCTTCGCAGTCATGGACGGATTGTGGTCACTGGAGATGCTGTGGAAGCCGCTCCCCAGGCCCGTCCCTGCGTTGCGACTAGCCGTTCAGTGCGTTTTTGAGAACCTGGCTCGGCTTAAAGGTCAGGACTCGTCGCGCCGAGATGGTGATCTCGTCGCCGGTCTGCGGGTTACGACCGATGCGCGAGTTTTTATCGCGTACGACCAGATTTCCAAAGCCTGAAAGTTTGATTTTCTCTCCCCGCGCCAGGGTGTCCTTGATGATGTCGAACACAGCCTCGACGATCTGCGACGCGTCTTTTTTGGAAAAGCCCCCGACGCGCTCATACACGTTCTCGATGATGTCGGCCTTGGTCATCGTACGGCGTTCTTGCATCGCTCACCCCACCTGTCTGGGT